>DATICZ010000355.1:0-3421 GCA_035456525.1 Gemmatimonadales bacterium | reverse complement strand
CGCACACCCGCCTCGTCGTCGACAACGAGTACGCGCGCCGGCCGCGCCGGTTGGGCGGGAGCGGAGCCGGCCGGCGGCTCCGGCACCGACCGGGCTCCTGGCAGCCGCACCGTGAACGTGCTCCCTTCCCCGGGCTGGCTGGCCACTTCCACCGTCCCACCGTGCCGTGTCACGACTGCCTGAGCCCCCGGCCCTGGCCAGTGCCATGAGCGTGCCGTCCGGCTCGAGATGCGACCACGCGCTGCGAGAGCCTCGACGGTGAGGCCCGCTCCCGCCAGGCGCGCCGCCTCGGCCATCGCGGCGGCCTCACGCTGACGCCGAGCGACGTCCTGCTCGAGCTCCCTGAGCCTGGCGCGGAGGGCAGCGAGCTGGTCGTGGCTGGACGTGCCCGGCGGCTTTGGCGGCATTGCTCCTTTCGCGCGGCTCCGTGGTGGCGGCACGGGGCACTGCTTGACCCTGACCACGCCGCGAGCTAGCGTACCGCGTCGTGCAGGCATCGACCAAACCTTCCCTGCCAGAAGTCCCGGGCGTCCGCGGGGTCATCTTTGACTTCGGCGGCGTCCTGATCGACATGCGGTGGGACGTCTCCGCCGGCCTCGAGGATGCCCACGGCCTGCCCCGGCACGCGCTCCTCGAGACTCTGTACCGGACGCCGACGTGGCGGGAGATCGAGCGGGGCCAGGGCGACCTCCCCGCGTGGCGCGCCGGAGCGCACCGGTTGCTCGAGGAGCGGGCCGGCCACTCCCTGCCGGGGCTCCACGACGCCTGGGTGGCGGCGCGGCACCTGATCCGCGCCAACGTCCTACTGGCCCGGCGGCTCCGGCCCGCGTACCGCACGGCCATCCTCTCGAACGCCGATCAGAGCCTGCGAGGACGCCTGCGAGAGCTCGGGATCCACGACCTCTTCGACACGGTGGTCTCGTCGGCCGAAGAGGGAATGGCCAAGCCGGACCTCGAGATCTATCGGCGCGCGGCGGCACGGCTCGGGCTCCCGCCGGAGTCCTGCGTCTTCGTGGACGACTACGACGCGAACGTCCGCGCGGCCGAGGCGGTCGGGATGCGGGGGATCGTCTACCGGGTGGACCACGGCCAGGATCTCGCCGCGCTCCTGGCGGATCTCGGCGTCGTCAGCTAGTTAGGGGTACGAAACTCGACGAACTCCGGATACTGCTCCAGAAGCTTGATATCAATGCGTGGAGGAGGAGTCTTCAGGACGTCGCGCCCGCGAACGGACACCTGGAAGTGTCCTCGGCGCGGGGACAGGAGTAGCCCAGCCTGCTGAAGATAGCTCTTGGCCCAAGCGACTCGATTCGAGAACTTTGACTGCCGGCCACTCGGCAAGGGCTCTTCCAGGTCAGGATCCGATAGCTGAAACTCCCGTGCCAGCGCATCTCGCGCTTCCGCCAGCGAATGCTCCTGACCGTCGGACGCCACTCGCAGGAGCGGCAGCATCAGGGATTGAAAATCGGGCACGGCCATTTGTTCCTCCCTTGAGCCGTCCGCCGACGAGCCAGATTGGTGTCAGGCTCCTAGTGTCCTGTCCCAGAGATTCGATGGCAATATCGAGCGACGCTGGCCAAGATCTCGTCGGCCGTCTTCGTCCAGACGAACGGTCGGGGATCGGCATTGCTCCGGACGATGTACTGCCGAATCGCCGCTTCCAGCGCGGGCGTGCTCGGATGCGCGCCCCGTCGAAGCTGCTTGTCGGTCAGGATGCCGAACCAGCGCTCGACCATGTTCAGCCACGAGGCGCCGGTGGGCGTGAAGTGGAGCGCCACGCGCGGATGCCGCGCGAGCCAGCGGTGAATCACGGGGGTCTTGTGCGTGCCGTAGTTGTCAAGGATCAGATGGACGTCGAGGTCGGGCGGGACCGCCGCGTCGATCGTGTCGAGGAACTTCCGGAACTCGATCGTGCGGTGCCGGCGATGGAGTTGGCCGATGACCGTGCCGGCCTTGGCGTCGAGCGCGGCAAAGAGCGAGGTCGTGCCATGGCGGACATAATCATGCGTCCGCCGCTCGACCTGGCCCGGCCGCATGGGCAGCAGCGGTTGGGTCCGATCGAGCGCTTGGATCTGACTCTTCTCGTCCACGCACAGCACCAACGCCCGGTCCGGCGGGTTGAGATACAGGCCGACGATGTCGCGGACCTTCTCGATGAAGAGCGGGTCCTTCGAGAGCTTGAACGTCTCCGTCCGATGGGGCTGCAGGGCAAAGGCGCGCCAGATGCGGTGCACGGTGCTCCGACTCAGACCACACGCCTTCGCCAGTGAGCGGGTGCTCCAGTGCGTGGCATCGGGCGGCGTGGTTTCCAGCGTCTGTGTCAGCACGCGTTCCACCATCGCATCCGTGATGGTGCGGGGCGCCCCCGGCCGGGGTTCATCGAGCAACCCGTCGAGGCGTGTGGCCAGAAACCGGGCGCGCCACTTGCCCACGGTTTGCTTCGTCACCCGCAGGTGCCCGGCCAGCGCGGTGTGGGTGTCCCCCGCCGCGCAGCCGAGTACCATCCGCGCGCGCTGGGCCAGCGCCTGCGCGGTCTTGGGCCGCCGGCTCCAGCGCTCCAGCGTGTCGCGTTCCTCCAGGGTGAGCGTCACGGGCAGGGTGGGGCGGCCTCGGCGCATGAGCGTTCTCCTTTCTACCAAGAGAACGCGCCTGACGCCTATATTGTTCCATTAACTTCTGGGACGGGACACTAGCAGGCTGCGGAAAAACCCAGGATCGATCGATGCGCCATGCCACTCTCAAGAGTAACGAGGAGGTGGGCATGCGTGGCGACGAGTCGATCCCGGATGACATGTTCAGCTACGTCCGGCCAGAGCAGCGGGTGCCGGCCGACCACCCCTTGCGCCCAATTCGGACACTGGTCGACGAGGTGCTGCGCGCGCTGTCGCCCCGCTTCGCGCGGCTGTACGCCAAGACCGGGCGGCCGTCGATCCCCCCGGAGCAGCTCCTCCGCGCCCTGTTGCTCCAGACGCTGTACTCGATCCGCAGCGAGCGGCAGCTCATGGAGCAGCTGGACTTCAACATCCTCTATCGGTGGTTCGTGGGGCTGAGTCTCGATGCCCCGGTGTGGGATGTGACCGTGTTCACGAAGAACCGGGAGCGGCTGCTGGCCGGGGACATCGCCCAGGCCTTCTTCACGGGGGTCGTGACGCAGGCGCAGACCCGGCAACTGCTCTCGCCGGAACATTTCACGGTGGACGGGACCCTGATCGAAGCGTGGGCGTCACTCAAGAGCTTCAAGCCAAAGTCGGCGAGCGATGTGGAACGAAGAGCGCGCAATCAGCGCAAGGCCAAGCTCCGTGGCCGCTGCCGACGGAGCCGACGGGGGCGCAGGAGCTCCAACCCGAGCGTCAACTTTCGCGGACAGGAGCGGCGCAACGATACGCATCAATCCACCACGGACCCCGAGGCCCGCTTGATG
>DATICZ010000354.1:0-3456 GCA_035456525.1 Gemmatimonadales bacterium | reverse complement strand
GGGTCGTCGGGAATCGCTTCCAGGTGTTCGTAGTGCGCCAGCAGGGTCGCGGCGGAGCGAGGGCCCCAGCGGGGGACGCCTGGGAACCCGTCTGCCGTGTCACCGACGAGCGCGAGCCAGTCGGGAATCGACGCCGGCGCGACCCCGAACTTCTCGAGCACGCCCGCCCGGTCGTACACCAGGCGCCGGCGGCGATCGAGACACACGACGCGGGTATCGCGCACGCACTGCGCCAGATCCTTGTCCGGCGAGCAGATCACGACCTGCTCGACGTCGGCCGACGCGTGGCCCCGCGCCGCCGCGGTCGCCAGCGCATCGTCCGCCTCGAACTCGACCATCGACCACACGACCACACCCAGTGCCCGTGCGGCGCGCTCGGCCAATGGGAACTGGGCCATCAGCTCCTCGGGCACGCCCTCGCCCGTTTTGTAGCCGGGGAACAACTCGTTGCGGTACGACTCGATGACGGTGTCGAACGCGCAGGCGACGTGCGTCACGCCGTCCTCGCGCAGCAGGGACAGCAGCGAGCGCAGCAGCCCCACCGTGGCGCCGACCGCCCGGCCGTCCGGGGCGAGCGCCGGCGGAACGCCGAAGTGGGCGCGAAACAGCTCGTAGGTGCCGTCGACCAGGTGGAGGCGCACTGCCAGTCCGGCTACTCGGGCGTGATGGTGTACTCCACGAGCACGCCGGAGACGAACCGCGCCGTCGTGCGCTGGCCGTCCTTGCGGTAGGTGCGGGTCATCACGTGCAGCGCGCACTCCTCGGATTCCGACGCGGAGACCGCCGGCCCGAGCAACCGCTCCACGTCCTCCAGCATCAGGCCTTTGCGCAACCCACTCGCGCCAGCGGGTGCTGCTGCCTGCGCGGGAACCGCCGTTGTCCCGCCGAAGTCCACATAGCGGCTCAGGAGCGCGCGCAATCCGTCCGGGGTCAACGCCTCGGCCGGGACGCCCCCGCGGAACCGGACATTGAACCGGCTGCCCCCCTCCATCCGGCGCCCGCGGAGGTTGGATTGGCGGATTTCCTCGGCCTGCGCCGCCGCCGCACGGGCCTGCGAATTCTCGCGCTCTCGCGTCGAGCGCAGCGCATCGAGATCCCGCTGCATGCGGCGCTTCGTCCCGGAGTTGCTCTCGTGGCGGATCGAATCCCGGAGCGCTTTCTCGGCCGGCGTCTCGCCCACTTCCGTGACCCCGCCGCCGCTTTCCCCCATGGCGTCGCCGAACGTGCCGTACCCGCCTCCGCCGAGCTGGAACTCGATCAAGTCGTCCTTCACCCGGATCTTGGTGACCATGACCGCGTCGCCGGTGCGGATCGCCGTGCCGAACTTCTTGAGCCTGGTGGCCACTTCCGGGAAATCCACCGGCATGTCCCGCTCGGGGTAGATGTTCACGCCGGAGCTCGTGCCGGGCATGTCGATCTTGAGGACCACGGATTGCCCCTCGAACGCGCGGCGTAGGGCCGCTTCATCCTGGGCCTCGCCCCGGGTCCACAGCAGGGCGAACGCGATGGCCAGCAGCGGTAGAGTTCGCATGGCCGTCAGCATATTGCCGGCCGGGGCGTCCGGCAACCGGGCCTCACCGCTCGGAAGGTGGCCCGCTCGACAGGCCGGTGGCGATCACGTCCCGTAACGGCGTCTGGCGCAACGCCGCGGCGAACGCCGGCAGCTCCCTTCCCATCACCTCGGCGAACCGCGTCGAGGCCTCTGCGAGGCGCTGGCGGAACAGCTCGTTGACGGCGAGCTGCTGGGAGGTCGGGGCGAAATCGACGCTGTTCTCGGAGACATCGGATTGCAGTGCCGCGAGCCGGCCCCAGAGCTGCATCGGATGGCGGAATGCATCTTCCCGCGCCCCGGTCAGGTGTACGTCGAACAGACTGCCCTCGACGGCGATCGCCCGTCGATCGAGCGAATCGGCACGGGCCGCGAGCCGCCTCGCGATGGAGTCGCGGGCCAGCGCCGAGTCACCCCGCAGCTGGGCCGAGAGCGCCCCGAGCTGGGCGCGCACCCACTCGAGCCGGTTGATCATGCGCGCGACGCTGTCCTGCTCGTCGCGGATCATCCGGCCCAGCCGACTCTGTGCCACGAGCTCCGAGTCGCTCGCCGCCGTGTTGGGGTCGCGCAGCACCACGAGCGACTGGCTCTGGGCGCTGTCGCCCACGACGAGGCGCACGGTGTAGGTCCCGGGCGGCACGAGCGGCCCGCGCAGCGAGAGATCGAGGTCCCAGGTCACGAGCGGGCGGGTGCCGTCTTCCCCGACGCGCACCCAGCGCGCATCGGGCGGCGGCGTGCGCAGCCTGGGGACCGCCGGCGGGGCGGTGCGGAGGTCCCACCAGACACGGTTCAATCCGGGCTTCCGGGCGGGGACCAGCACCCGGACCGTGTCCCCGTTGGCGGCGAGCACCAGGAGCTTCAGTGCGGGCCGTCGGGACGTCGTGTCCCGCGCGGCGGGCCCGGTTTCGGCGGCCGGCGTGGCCCCGGTGTCCGCCACCGCGGACGACAGGTAGTAGGTCAGCGCCGCGCCGGACCCGGGGTTCTCCCCGCGCACGGCGCTGTTGGGAGCTGCGGTCACCCCCTGGGTGCTCCGGAACCGGTAGGCGGGTGAGGGAGCGAAGAGGTGCGCGCGGCGAACGAGCGCGGCGGCGTCCGCCTGCTCGAGCGGCGAGATGTCGTCCAGGATCCAGAATCCCCGGCCGTGGGTCGCCACCACGAGGTCGTGAAAGCGCGGCTGCACTGTCACCCACGACACCGGCGCGTGGGGCAGGTTGGTCTGCAGCGGCAGCCAGTGCGCGCCGTCGTCGAGCGTGACGTACAGTCCGTTTTCGGTGCCGGCGAAGAGCATGCCGCGTCGCGCGGGATCCTCGGCCACCATGTGGACGAAGGACAGGACGGAGCGGGGGAACGTGGTCGACAGGCGCTTCCACGTCCTGCCGTAGTCCGTCGTCTTGTAGATGTACGCGCCGAAGTCGTCGAGCTCGTGCAGGTCCATGGCCAGGTAGGCTGTGCCCGCGTCGAAATGCGACGCCTCGATGTTGGTCACCTTCCCCCACGGTGGCAGGGTGGGGAGGTTGGCGGTGACGTTCGTCCAGGTGGCCCCGCCGTCCTGCGTGACCTGAACCAGACCGTCGTTGGAGCCGGCCCAGATCACCCCGGCCCTGAGGGGGGACTCGGCGATGGCGAACAGCGTCGCCCCGTCGAAGGTCATCAGATTGTCGGTCGTGACGCCGCCCGAGCTCTGCTGGTGCGTGGTGTCGTTGCGGGTGAGGTCGGGGCTGATCACCTGCCAGCTCGCTCCCCCATCGGTGGTGCGGTGCACGAACTGGCTGCCGACGTACACCTGGCGGTGGTCGTGCGGGGAGACGGCGATCGGGAAATTCCAGTTCCAGCGGTATTTCACGTCGGCGGGTCGCCAGCCGTACGCCGCTTCCGGCCAGACCCGCACGTTGCGCGCGTGGTCGGTG
>DATICZ010000353.1:0-14223 GCA_035456525.1 Gemmatimonadales bacterium | reverse complement strand
CGACCATCCGGTGACGAGTAGCAGCAGGTACACGGCCGCCGACATCAGGAAGCCCCAGAGGATCAGCCAGTAGCCACCCTCGAAGTAGGCGTCGGAGCGCGCCTCTTTGTCGGCGGGAACGGTCGCGAGGTAGGCCTGGGTCGCGGCGACCGGATCGAAGTGGTCGCTCGCCTGTGCCGCGGCGGGCACGGGCGGCGTGCTGTCGACCTGCTGCGGCAGCGGCACCGTGAAGGCGAGTGTCGCGATCGCGACGAGGTGGAGGGGCATAGGATAGAATCGCCCGCCGGCGAACAGGGGGCAAGGCGAACGGTACATTGGAGACCGTGAGAATCCAGCGCCTCAGCGTGACGGACGCGCTGCGCAGCCTGCGCAGCGATGCGCAGGGCCTGTCGTCGGCCGAGGCCCTGCGGCGCATGGAGGAGTACGGCCCCAATATCGTGCAGGAGATCCGCGGCCAGTCGCTCGCCGTCCGGTTCCTGAAGCAGTTCACGCATTTCTTCGCGTTGATCCTGTGGGTCGCCGCCGCGCTGGCCTTCGTGGTGGGGCGCAATCAGCCGGCCGGCGGCATGGCCACGCTCGGCTACGCGATCCTCGGCGTGATCTTCGTCAACGGCGCCTTCAGCTTCTGGCAGGAGTACCGTGCCGAGCGCGCCATCGCGGCGCTGCGCCGGCTGCTGCCCCAGCACGCCAAGGTGCTACGGGACGGGAAGCTCACCGACATTCCCGCCCGCCAGCTGGTGCCGGGCGACGTGCTGCTCCTCGAAGAGGGCGATGTGGTCCCGGCTGACTGCCGCCTGCTCGAGGGCGCGGGGATCCAGGTCAACGCGGCGGCGATCACCGGGGAATCGGTGCCCCTGTCGCGGACCGCGGCCCCGAGCGAAGACGACGACGTGATTCGAGCGACGAACGTCCTGCTCGCGGGTACGTCCCTCGTCAGGGGCCAGGGGCGCGCGCTCGCCTTCGCCACCGGCATGCACACGGAATTCGGCAAGATCGCCGGGCTGACCCAGATGGTCGTGGAGCCCCCCACTCCGCTGCAGGGCGAGATCGTGCGCTTGAGCCGGCTCGTCGCGATCATTTCGACCTCCCTGGGCGTGATCTTTTTCACCATCGGTCAGGTACTGGGTCTGCCGTTCTGGGGGAACCTGACGTTCGCGATCGGGATCATCGTGGCGAACGTCCCCGAGGGATTGCTGCCGACCGTGACGCTCGCCCTCGCGGCCGGCGCGCGACGCATGGCGCGGCGCAACGCCCTGGTCCGGCACCTGCCGTCGGTCGAAGCCCTCGGCGCGGTCACGGTCATCTGCACCGACAAGACCGGGACCCTCACGACCAATCGCATGACCGTGCGCCGGCTCTATCTGTCGGGACGGTTTCTCGATGACGGGCCGCAGGTCGCGCGAGCGGTACCGGCGGGGAGCCTCGAGCGCCGCCTGTTCGAAGCGGCGCGACTGTGTCACGATCTGAAGTCCGTCGAGCGCGACGGCCGTACGCAGCTGCTCGGAGACCCGATGGAAGCCGCGCTGGTCGAGAGTGCGGCCCCCGTGGTTCCAGACCTCGTGGATGGCGGACGCCTCGATGAGATCCCCTTCGACGGGGACCGCAAGCGCCTGGCCGTGCTGCATCGCACTCCCGACGGAGCGCTGCTCTACGTGAAGGGCGCCCTGGAGACGATCTTGCCGCTGTGCCGGAAGGTCGTGCACGAAGCCGGGACGCGGGATCTGACCCCCGAGGCCGGCGCGCAGATCCTGGCGGCGCAGCACTCCCTGGCCGGCGCCGGGCTCCGCGTCCTCGCCTTCGCCTACCGGCCCGTCGCGGAACCCTACGAGCGCGATGCTCTCGAGTCCGATCTCATCCTGAGCGGCCTGATCGGTCTGGAGGATCCGCCGCGCCCGGAAGTGCCCGACGCGATCCGGCGCTGCCGCGAAGCGGGGATCAGGGTCATCATGATCACCGGCGACCACCCGTCTACCGCGGTGGCGATCGGGCGGGAGATCGGACTGTTCACCTCGCCCGAGCCGCTCGTGTATCGCGGCGAGGATCTGCGGCGGGTGAGTGATACGCAGCTGCAGCTCGCCCTCGACGCCCCCGAGATCGTGTTCGCCCGGGTGAATCCCGACCAGAAGATGCGGATCGTGAGCGTCCTCAAGCGCAAGGGCGCGATCGTCGCGGCGACGGGCGACGGCGTGAACGACGCACCGGCCCTGCGGCAGGCGGACGTCGGCATCGCCATGGGGCTCACCGGCACGGAGGTGGCGCGCGAGGCGGCAGACATCGTACTCGCCGACGACAACTTCGCGAGCATCGTCAACGCCGTCGAGGAAGGACGCACGGTCTTCGCCAACATCCGGAAGTTCCTCACCTACATCCTGACCTCGAACGTGCCGGAGCTCATCCCCTACCTCGCGTTCGTGCTGCTCCGCATCCCGCTCGCGCTGACGATCGTCCAGATCCTCGCCGTGGATCTGGGCACCGACTTGCTGCCCGCACTGGCCCTCGGTGCGGAACGCCCCGACCCGCAGGTGATGCGCCTCCCGCCCCGCGCCAGGACCGGGCGGCTGCTCGACGCCACGCTCCTGACGCGGGCGTACCTGTTCCTCGGCCTCCTGGAAGCCGCCGCGGCCATGACGACGTTTTTCTTCGTGCTGACGCGCGGCGGCTGGTCATACGGGCAACAGCTGGCGCCGGACGACCCGCTCTATCTGCAGGCCACGACGGCCACCCTCTGCGCGATCATCGTGGCGCAGGTCGCCAACGTCTTCCTGTGCCGCAGCGAGACGCGCTCGGCATTCCGACTCGGGCTTTTGAGCAATCCGTTGATTCTCGGTGGCATCCTGGGCGAGGTCCTCCTCATTCTGGCCATCGTCTACCTGCCGGTCGGCCACCGCGTGTTCGGCACCGCGCCCATTCCCTCCACGGCCTGGCTCGTGGCCGCCGCCTGCGCCGTCGGCATGTTCGGGCTCGAGGAGCTGCGAAAGCTGGCACTGCGCCGTCGCGTGCCGGCTTAGCTCTTTTCATCCACGACTCATTCGCCGCTCAGAGGTGGGGTGATAGGCTGCGCCAGCGTGATTCCCGCCTCGAGGAGACGAACCATGTCGAAGATCAAAATCGTTGCGGTGCTGGGGCTCGGCATACTCGCGCCCCGTATCGCCCAGGCACAACAGCGGCCCGACCCGTCGTTCACCGTCGACGGCCAGGTCGCGCTGCACTCCTTCATGTCGCTCAGCGACGCACACCTGAACCATCTGGCGGACCTGCTGCACCTCCTGGCCGCGACCGACGCCGCCCGCTCGGGCGACTGGCAGCGCATCCGCGGACCGCTCGGTGAAGTGGCGACGATGAGCGTGCCCGCCGTGCTCTGGTACGCCAGGCCCAACGGCAACTACTGGACCGTGCAACAGGGACGGGTCGCCGGCAACCTCACCGACCGCGCGTACTTCCCCAAGGTGCTGCGCGGACAGACCGTTCTCGGCGACCTGGTCGTCAGCCATTCCACGAGCCGCAACACCGCGATCGTTGCCGTGCCGGTGCGCGGCCGCGGCAACGCCGTGACCGGCGTGCTCGGCGCTTCCGTGCATCTGGACAGCCTCGGCGGGCTGATCCGGCGAGAGCTGGGAGGGCTGGAAGAGAGGCTGATCTTCTTCGCCATCGATTCCGTGCCGAGAGGCGCGCTGAACTCGGACCCGAATCTGATCTTCACCGAGCCGATGAAGCTGGGCGATGAAAACATGCGCGCGGCGTTCACCGAGATCCTGACGCAGAACGAGGGAACGGTGATCTACAACTTCCGCGGACACCGCCGTACCGTGCTCTACCGGAAATCCCCGGTCACCGGCTGGTGGTACGCGTTTGGAGCCCTGGGAATAGCGCCGGAAGCGACGGGCAGCGGCCGGTAAGCCCCGGCCGAAGTTGGCGGTGCCCCACCCCTTCGGGTTACATTCGGGGCACCATGCTCGATGGTTGCGAGCACCTCCAGGGGCTCAATCCGGGCCAGCGGGCGGCCGTGGAGTACGGCACCGAGTCGCTTCCGGGCGAACTCCCCGGCCCCCTGCTCATCATCGCCGGCGCGGGAACGGGCAAGACGACCACCCTGGCGCACCGGGTCGCGCACCTGATCGTGCGCGGGGCGGACGCGCGGCGCATTCTACTCCTCACCTTCACGCGGCGCGCCGCCGAATCGATGACGCGACGCGCGGCGCAGATCGTGGCCCAGGTCGCCAGGAACGGAGCGAATCCGGCGCGTGTCGAGTGGTCGGGGACGTTCCACGCCGTCGCGAATCGCCTGCTGCGGCATCACGCCGATGCCCTGGGCCTCGACCCCGCCTTCACCGTGCTCGACCGGTCCGACTCGGCCGACCTCCTCAATCTCGTCCGCAACGAGCTGGGACTGTCGAAGCAGGCCACGCGCTTCCCGCGGAAGGACACCTGCCTCGCGATCTACTCCCATGCGGTGAATTCCGGCCATCCGGTGGAGCAGACGCTCGAGCGCGCGTTCCCCTGGTGCAGCGCCTGGGCGGACGAGTTGAAGCGGCTCTTCCGGACATACGTGGACGCGAAGCAGCGCCAGCACCTGCTCGACTACGATGACCTGCTCCTCTACTGGTTCCACCTGATGCAGGCCGGCGCGCCGGCCGAAGCCGTCCGGCGCCGCTTCGACCACGTGCTGGTGGACGAATACCAGGACACCAACGCGCTCCAGGCCGGCATACTCCACGGGCTCAAGCCCGACGGCCGCGGCCTCGCCGTCGTGGGCGACGACGCGCAGTCGATCTACTCGTTCCGGGCGGCTACGGTCCGCAACATCCTTGACTTCCCCGGCCAGTTCACCCCGCCGGCCTACGTCGTCACTCTGGAGCAGAACTACCGCTCCACCCAGCCGATCCTCGACTCGGCTAACGCCGTGATCGCGCTCGCCCCGGAAGGGTTCGCGAAGCGCCTGTTCACCACCCGGGCGTCGGCGCAGCGCCCCCTCCTCGTGACGGCGCGCGACGAGCAGGCGCAGGCCGACTTCGTGGTGGAGCGCGTGCTGGCGCACCGCGAGGCGGGCATCGACCTGAAGCGGCAGGCGGTGCTGATGCGTGCTGCGCACCATTCCGATCTGCTGGAGGTCGAGCTGGCGCGCCGCAACATCCCCTTCGTGAAGTTTGGCGGGCTCAAATTCCTCGAGGCGGCGCATGTGAAGGACGTGCTCTGCGTGCTGCGCTGGGCCGAGAACCCGCGTGATGAAATCGCGGCGTTTCGGGTGCTGCAGCTCCTGACGGGACTGGGACCAGGCCACGCCCGCAAGCTCCAGCAGCGATTTGCCGCCGAGCAGTGCGACTTCGCGAGGCTCTCGACGCTTCCCGTGCCGGCTGCGGCCCGCGCCGAGTGGCCGGCGTTCTGCGAGCTGATGCTCGGCCTGCGCCGGGCCACGCAATGGCAGGGCCAGCTCGGCAGGGTGCGGCGCTGGTACGAGCCACAGCTCGAGCGGCTGTACGATGCCGCACCGCTGCGCGCCGCCGATCTGGAGCAGCTCGAGCAGCTCGCGGCCGGGCATGGGAGTCGCCAGAGCTTCCTCAGCGACCTGACGCTCGACCCCCCGGACGCGCTCGGCGACGGAGCGGGCGACCCGCTACTCGACGAGGACTACCTCATCCTCTCGACGATCCACTCCGCCAAAGGCCTGGAGTGGGACGTGGTGTACGTGCTGAACGCCGTGGACGGCTGCATCCCGTCGGACATGGCCAGCGGGACGCCGCAGGAAATCGAGGAGGAGCGTCGCCTGCTGTACGTGGCCATGACGAGGGCGCGCCTCTTCCTCTATATCCTGCAGCCGCACCGCTTCTACACGCGTAGCCGGAACGACGGCGACCATCACGTCTACGCTTCGCGCACGCGGTTCATCCCGGCCGGCGTCGCGGTGCTGTTCGAGCAGCTGGCGACGGGTGGACCCGGGCTCGAGCCGGCGCCTGGAGGGCCGGTCGCGGCGGCCGTTGACGTGCGGGCCAAGCTCAGGGAGATGTGGCGGTAGGATCCTCTACGCCTCCCCGTGGATTAGGCCTCACCCCTGTCCCCCCACCCCCTGCAAGTCTTCACCCGCTGTCCCCCTCCCCCTGGAGCCGAGCTACAGTGGGGGAGCCTGGGCGGACCGTCACGGGAAGGACCCTGATGAGCGCGAAGAGGAAGAAGAGGGCAGCGAAGCAGAAACGAAGGACGAGCGTCGTCGCCCGCACCAAGCGCGGCCCGGTGCGGGTACGCGTTACCACGAAGGCCACCGCAGAGGAGCGGGCCGAAACGGTTCTGTACGTCGAGACCCTCGATGCCACCGGGCAGATCGCGCACGGCAAGACCCTCACCCCCGGGACGACGCACCAGGTCAAGACCGGCCCCAAGGGCAAGAAGACCCTGATCCGCAAGCGGTACTCCGCGATCTAGCTCGTTTTCGTCAGCAGGCGAAGCGCACCCGCCGCAGCACCTTTGTCGCACCAACCTTGTGAACCGCGTGGGTCGGCAGGCGCAGGCGAACGTCCTGCCGGGCCGCGGATTTGATCCCGGAGCGCGCTCGTCGATCGAACGCGATCCGATCGCTCGTGAGCAGCGTCTCCACGAAGGCTTTTACCTCGTCGTCGCTGGTCATGGCTTCCGGCATCCCCTCGAGCAGCGCCACGGTTCGGTCGACGCTCCTGACCAGAACCGGCCGCGGCGCGACCGCGACGACCCCCCTGAGCCGGCGGTCCAACCCGCCAAGCGGAACGTGTTTCAGGTGGGTCGCGCACACCACCGTCAGCCCGCCGATCTCGCGCTGCTCCACCAGCATCCGCTCGGCCGGGACCGCGCCGAGCCGCGTGCGCAGATCCTCCACCGCCGACCGCGACAGGGCACCCCGCCTGCCGACCGTGCCGTCCAGCGCGGCGACCGGGGCCAGCATCGCAGCGCTGCCCAGCGCGACGTTGTGCCTCTGGAAAGCATCGTGGATCGCCATCCGGTTGGCGCCGTTGTTCGCCGCCTGGTCTGCCAGCACCATCGCCCGGCCCACCGCCTGGAAGAACCGGACGGTGATCGGCGCCTCCGCCGCCGCCCGCACCAGCAGCTTGCCGGCGGTCCGTACCGCCGCGGCGAGCTGGGCGGAGGTCGGCGTTTGCGACGCACCGATCCGGTCGCGCAGGATGTTCAGGACGGAGTCGTAGAAGCACCCGGTGAACACCCGGGCGAAGCTGTGGACCTCGCTCGAAAGAACGTTCGGCGGCCCCGACGCGGGGAGCGTGCTCGGCAGCGCCCACTTGAAGGTGTTGCGGGCATGACGCGGCTTCGCCGCGGGGTGGCTGGCCCCGAGTGCGCGCAGCACGCCCTCGGACAAGTCCTCGGCGGTCGCCTCGACGAAATTCTGGCGCCGGAGCCTGGTCCTCATGAGCAGCCGCGTGGGGGAGTCCTCGAAGGCGGTCAGGATCGCCATGCAGTCGCCGAACGCTTCGTGGAAGGCGTTGGTCTCCGTGTAGGTGCTGTCCCACAGATCGGGGCGCACCTGGTCGAGCAGCGCATGGCCGGCTTCGTGCGCCACGACGTCGGTGCTCGCCCCCGACCAGGTGGTCTTGGTACCGGTGGTGTACTCGAAGAAGCTGAGACTCTCGCCGTCGTAATAGGCGTTGAGGTCGATACCGGCGTTCGGCTGCAGGTCGAGTCTGCGGCGGTTCGTCGAGCGGGCCCAGCGGATCACCTTCTTGCCGTCCAGCGCCTCGTAAGCCGCCACCGCGGCGAGCGCCGCCTCGCGGCTCTGCCAGAACAGGAACTGGGGATCGCCCAGGGGACGTGGGGCGGCCGACCCGTGCGTCACGTAGTTGAACCCCGCGACGGTGGACGCCCGCTCGGCGCGCGGCGTCTTGCGCCGTACGGGCGGCCCGCCGCTGGCCTTGGGATCGTTGGGGATGAAGTTGATGGGCATGATCGGTCCTCCGTCTTCGGGCCGCCTTCAGGTCATTCCCGCACCCGCACCCCGTCCGCGACCGCCACGCCCCCACCGGTCGCGCGGCGCAACAACGCCACGCGGTTCCACCCCGATGGGAAATGCCACGCCCCCAAGGTCCGCCATTGGCCGCCGTTCGCGGTCTGATCCACGGGGACGACGCCCAGCGTGTCACCCGCGCCGGTCATCACGACATAGGTCGCATGCGAGGAACGATTCGCTCCGGCGGTCCAGCGCGCCTCGACGGTGCGGGAGCCGGCCGAATCGAAGCGAAACGAGAACACGGCCGCGTCGCTCGCCTGCGAACTCGTGGACGCCCAGCGGTAGCCGCCCCCGTAGTATCCCGGCGTCTCGGCGCTCTGCGTCCACGTGGCCGGGACGGCAACGCGCGCGCGAGTCGTATCGTTGAACGCGTCGTCGTCGTCCCCCACCGCCTCCCCGCAGTCCGCCTGCACCCGGTGCACGTAGCGGACCCAGGGCCAGTGCGGGCCCGGATCGGTCCGGTTCTGCGGCTGCAGCTGCCCGTGACCCACGATGTGTTGCCAGTCGCGAGGAATGTCGAAGCGACGGGTCACGCCGCAGACCAGCGCCGCCGAGGTCTCGAGCTGATCAGCCGGGAAGGAATCCTGGGAGACGAACCCCGCGTGCTCGACGCCAACCGTGAAGTCGTTGCTCTGCACGCCGTTCAGCCGGCAATCGTGGCTACGGTTCAGCGCGCACTCGTACAGCGCCGCGATGTGCCAGGCGCGGTCGGGCTCGCCCACCAGCTGTGAGATCTCGGCGCCGTCCTCGTCCACCACGTAGTGCGCGCTGACCTGCGACGCCGGGTTCACGAGCCAGCTCCAGCAGCTGGTGTAGCCGCTCTCGCAGGTGTGGATGATCACCATATGCACCGCGCCGGTGGAATCGGGCGGCCGGGTGTTGAAGTTGGGCGACGGGCGCCAGACTGGCTTGGGTTCTGGCGGTGGTGGGGGTGGAGGAGGTGGTGGAGGCGGCGGACAGGTGACCTGGGGATTCAGCCGCTCCTGAGCGGCGAGGGTCCGGTCCACGTCCAGCGTGTACGCCGCACGGGCGTAGGGGACGACGATCCCGCTGAAGCGGCCGACGACCGGCTCCCAGGCCTCGGGTCTGGTGCGGTCGATGCCGGACGAGTCCGCGTCGGCGGAGAGCAGCGCGGCGGCCGCACGGATGTTGGCGAGCGGGTCGGTGCGCGCGGCCTGCACGCTCACTCCGGCGAGCGCCGCGCCCCGTTCCAGCGCGGTCCCGCGCAGCGCCATGACGCCGAACGCGGGCGGCCGGCCCGGAAACTCCTCCTCCCCGCGTACCATCTGCCAGCGCGTCTCGACCCACCCGATGCCTTTGAGAATGCCGCGCGGCACGCGGAATTCGGCGGCGGCCGCGGTGAATTGGCTGTCGTACCGCGACGGGAGTGAGTCGGCGTTCAGCGTCCGGGCGAGACGCGCCAGGCTCGCCTGCGGACAGGGTTGCGGCGCCGGGGCGGGCTGTCGGCAGGCCGCGAGAGCCAGGACGACGATCCAGGATGCGACGTGCCGCTCAATCACGGTGACGCACATCGACGATCACCCGTGGCGGCTGCGAATCCTCGAGCACGCGAAACGGCCGGCGCGCAGCGACCCCGACCGCCCACTCGACCTGCCCCTCGAAGTCGCACACCAGCTTGAGCTCGAGCACTTGCTGCAGCCGAGGCGTGAGCGCCCGGTCGGCCGCCGTGACGCGACCCAGCGTGTCGTGCGCCTGCGCGGGCTCGAATCGCACCACCAGATGATCCGCGCCCTCGAGCGAAACCCGGGCCCCGGACCCGCAGGCACGGATCGGCTCGGTCGCGTAGAAGAGCTGGTAGCCCGGGAGTCCGGAGCTCGAAAACTCGAAGACGACACGATCGAACCCCGGCTCCCGGCCGGCGCGCACTCCCTGCAGCACGCCGGCGCGCGCCGGCGTGGCCGTGGCGGGGCGCCGGACCGGCTCGAGCGTGCCGGCGAACGGCGCGCCCGAGTCCTGGACCACGAGCGCACCCTGCGCCGGCGGTCGCCGGCCGCCGTCGCCGGATTCGGCGACACACGCGCAGCTCACGACGACGGCGATGATCGCCCGCTGCATGCGCGGCGGCCGGCTACTCGGTGACGCGTAACACCTGGTCGTGCTCGCGCGCGCGGTCGGTCACCTGGATGGCGACTTCCTCTCCCTCGTTGGCGCGCTCGACCTTCTGATGGTTCACCTCCATCGAGGTGATCTGCTCGGTGAAGTCGGTGGTGTGACCGTGGAAGCGGATCCGATCGCCCACCGCCAGCGGACCGGTGGTCAGGCGCACGATGGCGACACTGGGTCCCTTGAAGTAGTGCACCACCGTCCCCACGAGTTGCTCCGGCATCGGCACTCCCGGAATGGCCTTCGATCACGATACCCCGCTCGCCGCCGCCGCGCATCACCCGGCGGGGTTGCAGGGCAAGAGCGGCCGGTGCTATCAGATATGCAGCGAGGGATCCCGATGCGTCCGATTGCCCTGAGGGCCGGCTTCACCGTAATCGCCATGTCGGTACTCGATTCCTGTAGCCCCGACGGGAACGGGCCGTCCCCAGGTGTGCCCGCCTCGATCGTCGCGTCCGCGGGCGACGGCCAGGTCGGACCGGCCGGCCAGGCGTGCCCCGAATCGCTGGCGGTGATCGTACGCGACGCGGGCGGCAGCCCCCTCGCCGGCGTGACGGTCGCGTGGGCGGTCGTCTCCGGTGGTGGAGCCATCTCTCCCGCGACGGCGACGACCCGTGCGGACGGCACCGCGAAGGCCCTCCTCACGCTGGGCCCGAACGCGGGCGCGCAGTCGACGACGGCGACGGTGAGCGGTCTTCCAGCCGTCACCTTCAGCGCCATCGCCCAGATCCAGGGTGCCGTGCAGATGGGAGACCGCAGCATCGGCCCGCTGACCGACACGGTGCTCGGCACCCTCACCGAGATCGAGCAACCCCTCAAAGTCCTGGTGCTCGACCAGAACGGCCAGCCGGTACAGAACGTGGTCGTCTCGTGGAGGGCCACAGGCGGCGGTGCCGTATCGGCGGCGCACAAGGCGACCGACGCCGGCGGCGAGTCCATCGTAGAGTACACCTTCGGCGCCGTGGCGGGCGGCGGCTATGGCGCGGAAGCCTCGGTGCCCGGGCTGTTCGGGTCGCCCGTCGTCTGGCAGCTGACGGCCCAACCCGGCAACCCGGCGGGCATCCAGAAGAGCGGCGGCGACGGACTCGTGGTGCAGGTCGGGGGCCAGGTCGTGCATACCGTCACCGCGCACGACGCCCACGGCAATGCGACACCGGGGGTCCTGATCCAGTGGGCGACGGTGACGGGCGGCGGGTCGGTCTTTCCGGCGCAGGGCTTTACGGGCGTCGGCGGCGCCGCCGAAGCGACGCGCACGCTGGGCGCGGGGACCGGCATCCAGACGGCGTCCGCCACCGCCTCGGGACTCCCGGGATCGCCCGCGGTGACGTACAGCACCACCGCCGCCACCACCGTGATTCGGGTTGCGAACAACGTGTTTCTGCCGGGGACCGTGACCATCCTGGCGGGTGACTCGGTCGCGTGGCAGTGGCAGACGGGCAGCGCGGCGCACAACCTCACGTTCGCCGCGACAGCGGGAAGTCCGGCGAACGAGCCCGATCGGAGCGCCGGTGCGGTCTGGCGGACGTTCCCGGCGGCGGGAACGTTCAATTACCAGTGCACCAATCACCCCGGGATGACCGGCACGGTGACGGTGCAACCGTAGCGAAACCCCCTCTCCCTGCTGGGAGAGGGGGCCGCCGCTACGTGACCTACGGGTGCAGCGCGGGCTCGGTGAAGCCCCGCTCCACCGGCACCGGAGCCGGCTCGGGCGCGCCGGTCCACCGCTTCACCTTCGCCCCCACCCAGGCGCCGAAGTCGTCGAGGTAGGTGTAGACCACCGGCACCACGACCAGTGTGAGCAGCGTCGAGGTGATCAGCCCGCCGATGACCGCGTGCGCCATCGGCGCGCGGAACTCTGCTCCCGCCCCCAGCGCGAGCGCCGTGGGCAACATGCCGAAGATCATCGCCAGGGTCGTCATCACGATCGGGCGCAGCCGCAGCTCGCCCGCGTCGATCAGCGCCTTGCGCCGGTCGCTCCCCGACTCCCTCGCCTTGTTGGCGAAGTCGATCAACAGGATCGCGTTCTTCGTCACGAGCCCCATCAGCATGATGACGCCGATCATGCTCATGATGTTGAACGTGCCGCGGGTGAGCATCAGGCCCAGCATCACCCCCACGAGCGACAGCGGCAGCGACAGCATGATCGCTAGCGGCTGCAGGAAGCTGCCGAACTGCGACGCCAGGATCAGGTAGATGAAGACGATCGCCAGCAGGAGCGACTCGAGCATGTAGCCCACAGTTTCGGCGAAGTCCTTCTGCTCGCCGCCGAAATCGAAGCGATACCCCGGCGGCAGATCGACTGTGGCGAGCCGCGTCCGCACGTCCTTGACCACGTCGGTCAACGGCCGGTCCTGGTAGTTGCCTTCGATCGTGGCCACGCGCTCGAGGTCGAGCCGCTTGATCTCGTTGGGCGCGCCGCTCGAGCGGATCGAGGCGACCTGCCCCAGCGGGATCATGACCGGCGCCCCGGTCCGGGCGTCCATCCGGCTCGAGGCGACCGGAATGCGGGCCAGATCGGTTTCCGTCTGGCGCGACTCCGGCACCAGGCGCACCACCACGTCGTGCGCCAGTCCCGTCTCGTCCTCCCAGGTGCCCGCCTGCTCACCCGTCAGCACCGGCCGCAGCGCGGCGCCGATACCGCCCACCGACAGCCCGACGTCGGCCGCCAGATCGCGGTTCACGTCCACGCTGAACTCGGGCTTGCGGCCCTCGAGACTGGAGCGCAGGTCCACGAGCCCGGGCACGTCGCGGATCGCCGCCAGGGCGCTGTCGGACAAGCCCTGGAGCCGGGCGAGCGCGGGACCCTGGAGGTGCAGCTGGATCGGCGCCTGGCTCCCCCCCGCCGCGCCGATTTGCGACACCCGCGCGGTCACGCCCTGGAAGCGCGGCAGTACCCGGCGCAGATCGGCTTCGAGCTGCTGTTGCGACCGCTCGCGCGAGTGCGCCCCGGTCAGCTTGATGTAGATCTGCCCTTTGTTGACGGCCTCGTTCTGCTGGGCGCCGCCCACGGTCGCGTAGGTCAACGCCACCTCGGGCAGGCTGTCGAGATAACTCGAAAGCTCGAGCGCCTTCCCCGCGGTGTAGTCGACTGACGAGCCGACCGGCGTTTCGATCGTCAGGAGCGTCTGCTCGTTGTCGGAGTTGGGCATGAACTGCCCGCCCACGAGACCCAGGCCGAAGAGGCTCATCGCCGCGACGAACGCCGCGGTGGCGATGCCCATGGTCGCGAGGCGATGGTCGAGCGCCCACGCGATCACCCGGCGGTAGCGCTGGCCCAGTCCCACAAACGACCTGTTGAAGCGCTCCAGCGCGCGCCCGATCGGCCCGCGCCGCGCCCCACCTTCCGCCTGCGGGTCATACCACAGCGAGGAGAGCATCGGGTCGAGCGTGAACGACACGAACAGCGATACCAGCACCGCGAAGGCGACCGTGATCCCGAACGGGAAGAAGAACCGCCCCACGATGCCCTTCATGAAGGCCACGGGGATGAACACCGCGATGACCGACAGGGTCGTGGCCATCACCGCGAAGCCGATCTCGGCGGTGCCCTTGCGGGCGGCCGTGTAGTGATCCTCCCCCCGCTCCACGTGGCGCACGATGTTCTCCCGCACCACGATCGCGTCGTCGATCAGGATCCCGATCGCCAGCGACAACGCCATCAGGGTCAGGATGTTGATCGTGAAGCCGAAGGCGTAGATCGCCAGGAACGCGGCGATGACCGACACCGGGAGCGTGAGCCCCGTGATCACGGTCGAGCGCCACGAGTTGAGAAACAGGAAGACGATCAACACCGTGAGGAAGGCGCCCTCGAGCAGCGTCTTCTGCACGTCGTCCACCGAGTTGCGGATCCACGTCGAGTTGTCCTGGACGATGGCCAGGCGTACGCCGTGCGGCAGCGTCGGCGCGAGCTCGGCCATCACTTCCTTGATGTGGTCGGTCGCTTCGACCGTGTTGGCGCCCGAGGTCTTGCGGACCTCGAGGGCCACGGCGCGGTCGCCGATCACGTAGGCGACGTCGCGCGCCTCCTCCTGGGCGTCCTCGATGCGGGCGAGCTGCCCCAGGCGCACCGGGATGCCGTTCCGCGTCGTGACGATCAGCGACGCGAAATCCTTCGGATC
>DATICZ010000352.1:0-9212 GCA_035456525.1 Gemmatimonadales bacterium | reverse complement strand
GGGGCGCCGACCTGCGGAACATCCTCGACTTCGAACAGGACTTCCCCGAGGCGCGCATCGTGCGCCTGGAGCAGAACTACCGCTCCACGCAGATCATCCTCGACGCAGCCAACGGCGTCATCGCCGAAAACCGCGACCGGCTCGGCAAGACGCTGTTCACCGCCGTGCCGGGCGGGACGCCGGTCGTGCTCCTGACCGCCGCGGACGAGCGCGACGAAGCCGAATGGGTCGCGGGCGAATACGCCGGCCAGGCCGAGCACTCGGATCTGCCCTACGAGGCCATGGCGGTGCTGTACCGCACCAACGCGCAGTCCCGTCCCCTCGAGGAAGCATTCCGGATGCGCGGCGTGCCCTACCGGCTGGTCGGGGCGGTGAGCTTCTACGAGCGCCGCGAGGTGAAGGATCTGCTCGCGTACCTGCGGCTCATCGCCAATCCGGCCGACGATCAGGCGTTCAGCCGGGTCGCGAACGTGCCGCGGCGCGGCATCGGCGACACCTCGCTCACGCTCCTGGCGGAGACGGCGCGCCGCTGGGGCAAGCCGCTGCTCGAGACGGCGCGCGCGGCGGATCGTGTCGAGGGACTCCGGCCCGGACTGCGGGAGACGCTGCGCAACTTCGCCTCGCTCGTCGACCGGTTGCGCGACGCCGTGGGAACGGCCGATCCGGCCGTGGCGCTCGAGACGGTGATTCTGCGCATCGGCTACGACCCCTGGCTGGCCGAAGAGGGCGTGGAAGGCGTCGAGCGGCTGGAGAACGTGCGCGAGCTGGTGGCGGGCGCCGCGGCCTGGGCCGAGGTGGCGGAGGCGACGGGGGAGGGGGAAGGGGACGACGGCGGCGGCACGCTCATCGAGCGCTACCTCACCCAGTCGGCGCTGGTCACGCCGACCGACGAGTTCGGCGGCGCCGGCGCGGCCGGGGTGACCCTGCTGACGGTCCACATGGCGAAGGGCCTCGAGTGGCCGATCGTGGCGCTGACGGGTCTCGAAGACGGCCTGTTCCCGCTCGCCCGCACGGCGGGGGAGCCGGGCGGCCTCGAGGAGGAGCGCCGCTTGTGCTACGTGGGTCTCACCCGCGCCCGCGAGCGGCTGTATCTCTCCTGGGCGCGGACCCGGTACCGCAACGGCCGGCTCGAGCAATCGGAGTCTTCGCGCTTCCTGGACGCGCTGCCGCCGGTGGTCTACGAGGAACGGAGCACGACCCCGGCGTGGAGTCGTGCGACGTACGAGCGCCGCTCCCCCTCCGGATACTCCAGTCCGTACCGCGCCGCCCGGCGACGGGAGGTGGAGGAGGTGGAACCGGCGTTCGACGTGGAAGAATCGCAGGACGCGCCGCGCTACGTGAAAGGGGAGCGCGTCCGCCACCGCAAGTTCGGCGGCGGCGTGGTGCGCGAGGTCTCGGGGGTCGGGCGCAATCTCAAGGTGACGGTGGAGTTCGACGACAGCGTCGTGGGGAGCAAACAACTGCTCGTGGCGTACGCCGCGCTCGAGCGCGAGTGGGACGGAGAGGGGGCATGAGCGTTTCGCGGGAGGAAGTCGAGAAGATCGCCCGGCTGGCCGAGCTGCACGTGGACGAGGCGGCGCTGCCGGGTCTCGTGGACCAGCTGTCGCGCATCCTGGATTACGTGGCGCAGATCGCGGGCGTCTCCGCCACCGAGGCGGCGCAGCCCTTCGTTCCCGGGCCCGCGGCGATCCGGTTCCGGCCCGACGAGGTGCGGCCGGCGCCGCTCGCCTTCGGGCCCGACCGGATGGCGCCGCAATTCCGCGACGGATTCTTCCTGGTACCGCGTCTCGGGGCGTTCGATCAGGGCGGCGCGAGCGGCGCCGAGGAGGACGAGTGACGGTCGCGGAGACGGCCGACCGGCTGGAACGGGCGGCGGGTCTGAACGCGCTGCTCACCCCGATCGCCGAAGTGCGGAGCGCGCTCGCCGCGCAGGCGGCATCGGCGCCGGCGGAGGGGCCGCTGGCCGGGATGCCGGTCGTCGTGAAGGACAACATCTGCACGCTCGAGTACGCCACGAGCTGCGGCTCCCGCATTCTCGAGGGCTATCGCTCGCCGTTCGAGGCGACCGCCATCACCCGCTTGAAGGCGGCGGGCGCGCTCATCGCCGGCAAGACGAATTGCGACGAGTTCGCGATGGGCTCCTCGACGGAGCACTCCGCCTTTGGGCGCACGACCCATCCCCTCGATCCGGCGCGCGTGCCCGGCGGGTCATCGGGCGGGTCGGCGGCACTGGTCGGCGCCGGCGCCGTCCCGGCCGCGCTCGGCTCGGAGACCGGCGGATCGGTGCGCCAGCCCGCCGCGTTCTGCGGCGTCGTCGGGATCAAGCCCACCTATGGCCGGGTGTCTCGCTATGGCCTGGTGGCGTTCGGCAGCTCGCTCGATCAGATCGGCGTGTGCGGGCGGACCGTGTTGGATGCGGGCCGGGTGCTCGCCGCGATCAGCGGCGGGGACCCGCTCGACTCCACCTGCGAGGACCGCGACCCGCTCCCGCTGCCCGCGGTGCCCGAGAACCTGCAGGGATTCGTCATCGGCATCCCGAAGGAGTACTTCCCCCCCGACCTCGATCCGGGCGTGCGGCGCGCGTGCGACCGGCTCATCCGGCTGTTGAAGGACCTCGGGGCGGCCGTGCGGGATGTGTCGCTGCCGCACACGCCGTATGCCATTCCCACCTACTACATTGTGGCCCCGGCCGAGGCGTCGTCCAACCTCGCGCGCTACGACGGCGTCCGCTTCGGGCCCCGATTCGACGGCGCGGTGGACGTGCGCGCGCTCTACCGCTCGACCCGGGGCCGCGGATTCGGCGCCGAGGTCCGCCGCCGCATCCTGGTGGGGACCTACGTGCTGTCGTCCGGCTACTACGATGCCTATTACCGCCGGGCCCAGCGCATGCGCGCCCTCATCGCGCAGGACTTCCGCAACGTGTTCGATCGCGGCGTGGACCTGCTGTTCACGCCGTCCACGCCCACACCGGCGTTCAGGGCGGGCGAGAAGCTCGCGGATCCGGTGGCGATGTACCTGGCCGACATCTTCACGGTGACCGCGAACCTCGCCGGCCTGCCCGCGCTCACGCTGCCTATCGGCCGCGTGAACGGGCTGCCGGTGGGCGGCCAGCTCATCGGCCCGCCGTTCCTCGAAGACGAGATGCTGGAAGCGGCCTTCACGCTCGAGCGGGCCGTCGATGGGGAGGCGGAGGCGTGAGCGCGGTGGAACGCTGGGAGACCGTGATCGGTCTCGAGACCCACGTTCAGCTGCGCACCCGTTCGAAGATGTTCTGCGGCTGCTCGAGCGTGTTCGGGGCGCCGCCCAACACCAACGTGTGTCCCGTCTGCCTCGGCCTCCCGGGCGCGCTCCCGACCGTCAATGAGCAGGCGATCCGGCTCGCCGTGCGCGCCGCGCTGGCGCTCGGCTGCCGGGTGCACGCGCGCAGCGTCTTCGCCCGCAAGAACTACTTCTATCCCGACCTGCCCAAGGGCTATCAGATCTCGCAGTACGAGGAGCCGTTGGCGACCGAGGGCTCGCTCGCCTTCGCCAGTCCCGACCGCGGCACGGTGACGGCCACCATCGTGCGCCTCCACGTCGAGGAGGACGCGGGCAAATCGCTGCACGATCGCGTGCCCGGTGCGACCGCCGTGGACCTGAATCGCTCGGGCGTGCCGCTGGCCGAGATCGTGACCGGTCCGGACTTCCGTTCGCCGCAGGAGGCCCGGGCCTATCTGCTGGCGCTGAAGGAAGTGCTCCAGTACGCCGACGTGTCCGACTGCGACCTGGAGAAGGGCAGCCTGCGCGTGGATGCGAACGTGTCGGTGCGCCCCCTCGGCCATCCGGAGCTCGGCACCAAGACCGAAGTGAAGAACATCAATTCGTTCGCCTTCGTCGAAAAGGCGCTCGGCCTGGAGCGCGATCGCCAGGTCGCGACCCTCCTGGCGGGGGGACGGATCGAGCAGCAGACGATGCTGTTCGACGCGAAGGCGAACGCCGTGCGGCCGCAACGCTCGAAGGAGGAGAGCAAGGACTACCGCTACTTCCCCGAGCCGGATCTGCCTCCCCTCGTCGTGCCGGACGTCTGGCTGGAAGAAGAGCGGGCCGTCCTCCCGGAGCTGCCCGCGGCCCGGCGGCAACGGTTCGCCACCCAGTACGGATTGCCGGCGCAGGACGCCGCCGTGCTGGTGCAGTCGCGGGAGATCGCGGATTACTTCGAGGCCACCGTGGCGGCAGGCGCCGAGCCCAAGCCCGCGGCCAACTGGGTCATGGGGGAAGTCCTCGCGGACGCGAAGAACCGCGGCGGCGCGCTGCGCGTTACCGCCGACCGTTTGGCCCGACTGGTCGCCCTGGTGAAGGACGGGACCGTGTCGAACAACGCGGCGAAGCAGGTGTTCGCCGCCCTGGCGGACAACGGCAGCGGCGATCCCCGCACCACGGCCGAGCGACTCGGATTACTCCAGGTGGCGGACGCCGGCGCCCTGACGGGCTGGGTGGAGCAAGTGCTGGCGGCGAATGCCACGGAAGTCGAGCGCTACCGCAAGGGAGAGACGAAGCTGCTGCCGTTCTTCGTGGGACAGGTGATGAAGGTGTCGAAGGGAAAAGCGGACCCGACGCAGGTCCCGCGCCTGCTCAAGGAGCGGCTGGGGGGCTGACCGCCTCCGGTTCGCGCCACGGCTTGGCGGCCTTCGCCTCCTGCCAGAACGCCAACGACGAGCGCGGCAGGCCGAAATGTTCCTCGGCGGTCGCGCGGACCCGCGCCGGGTCGCCGCGGCCCCCTTCCTGCAGCGCACGGCGGCGCATCTGCTTCGCCAGGCCCAGCGCTTTCGCTCCGGCCGGGTCGAGGCGATGGGTCGCCGCGTTGGACTCGGCGAGGCCCTCCATCACGTACTCGAACGCCACCGCCATGTGGCGCTCCACGTCCTCGCCGGGCAGATCCCACCGGCTGTTCTCGGCGATGATCTGAAACGCCCACTGCCAGCTCTGGCTCTCGGTCAGGTGCACCATGCCCCGGAACAGCCGGCGGTTGGTCCGGATGCTGAACAGGGTGGGCGAGAGGATGGCGTCGAGGTGCGAATCGCTCACCCCGTGGTCCTGGAGGATCACCGACTTGGCGGTGCGCGCGTAGCGGTCTCCCAGGTGGGTCTCGAGCCGGCTCTCCCAGTAGCTGTGCCCCAGCGCCGCGGTACTGCTCGTGACGACCAGCTGGCGCGGGACGTAGAAGTTGTGGGCCACGGTGTCGGCAGCCAGGTGGGACAGGTACCCGAGTCCGAAGGCGCGGAGCCCGTCGGTGTGCGCCAGCTCGTAGATCTCGCGGCCCACATGCCAGGCGTGGCAATGGCGGCCCACGGGGGCGTACTTCTTCGCCATCGACGTATCCGCGGCGATGTTGCCGTAGAGAAAATCGTAGGGAAAGGCGCGCAGCAGGTCGGCGATCGCCGTGGGCAGCGTGCTGAGGTTCGCGAGGACCGACTCGCCGAGGTAGATGTGGGTCGCCGGGGTCCAGGCGTGGGCGGTGCCGGGGAGCACCACGATCGCCAGCAGCGCCACGACAAGGAGGGCCAGCGCGCGCTTCAGTCGTCCTCCCGCTTGTCGGAGCGCCGCTTCAGGGCGCGGCCGAGCCGCCAGACCGACACGCCGCGGCGCACCGTCCGAGCCGTGGCGGCCACGTCCTTGGCGGTCTCGCTGACTTCGCGCTCGGCCACCTCCAGCGTCTCACCCAGGTCGGCGAGTCGGGCTTCGGCCGCATCGGCCGCGTGCACGATGCGCTGGCGGAGATCGCGGGAGGTCTCCGCCAGCCCGTCCGCTTCGTCGCGAATCGTGCCGATGAGGGCGCGCACGTCGTTGACGACCGGCTCCGCCGTATGACGGACGGCGCTCAGGAAAGCGCGAACGCCGAACGCGGCGGCCAGCACGGCGGCCGCCGAGACGAGCGCGGCCAGCGCGATCACTGCAAGGCTCAGGGCCCCGAGGACGGCGGCCCAAGTCGGGATCATGCTGAAACCTCGACGTTCCGGTGGCGTGAAGTCAACCGGCTCTTGGAGTCGGTGCCGCGCACCAAGGCGGGCAGCGCAGTCAGGAGCAGGGCGAGCGCCGCGGCCGTCCGGACTGCCCCGGCACTTGGCCCGAGCGGGCCGCCGGCCGTGAACGTGAAGCTCAGCGCAATCGCGAGGCCGAGGGTGCGTCCGGAGGCGGCCGGCGGAAGGAACCACTGCCGCGCGAGCGGCACGAGCGCGAGCAGGACGGCGGCCAGGGCAATGGCGGGAAGTGGCGCACCGATCAACGCTCCCGCGGCGACCCACAGCGCCGCGTCCGCCACGGGCGCGGTGGCACCGATGTCGTGCACCAGCCCGGCATGCGCGGATGACCAGCGTGCCAGCGCGGCTCCGGTCAGCGCGCACACGAGGAGCGGCGACGTGCCGGACGCCAATCCGATCCCGGCGGCGAGGGCGACCCCGGCGATCGTGGCGGGGAGCGCCGTCGGGGCGCGTCGGGCCAGCCGGGCGGCGAGCAGCGCGCTCGTCGCCGCGCCACCCGCGGCGAAGCCGAGCCAGGCCGCGGCGTGCCATACATCGGCGCGGCGCGCGTGCGGCAGCAGCGTGACGAGGGCGGCCGCCGCCACGAGCAGCGCGGCCGTGAGGCTCCGGACATCCGCCGCGCCGGCGACCAGGAGGGCGGCGACGAGCGTCGCGATGACCGCGGGTACCGGCGTCCACGCCGGCGCGATGGTCGCCGGCAGGAAGCGGCCGGCGGCGTAGAGCAGCGCCGCCGGCAGGAGAAGCGCCGCCGCGATGAGCGCCAGCTCGCGGGCCGTGCGGCGCTCCTCGGGAGGCCGCGGCGTGCCGATCGCGGCGCCCGCCCCCGCGGCGACCCAGCCGATGGCGCAGCCGAGCGCCGGAACGGACGCGCGCAGCAGGTCGTCGTCGAGCAGTCCGAGGACCGGCCCGAGTACGACACCCAGCAGGAACCAGCCCAGATGCGGGACGGCTCCCATCCGGTCGAGCACACGGGCGAGCCAGACGGGGCGGGGGAGTAGGGTGGCGAGCAGCGCCGCGACGCCGAAGAGCGCGGCAGCGACGATAGGCCGCAAGGGGAACACGCGCGATACGTTCGCCCGCGCTTGACGCGCGCGCAAGCGCGCCGGTAGGTTGTCCCCCCATGGCCCCGACGTTCTGCGTGTCCGGCGGCCGCCCCCTCCAGGGGGCCATCCGCCCCGCCGGCAACAAGAACGCGGCCCTGCCGATTCTGGCGGCGACGCTGCTTTCCCCGGCTCCCTGCCGCATCGAGAACGTTCCCCACATTCGCGACGTCGAAACGATGCTGGCGCTCCTGGAGCACCTGGGTGCCGGGGTCGAGTGGGTCGGAGAGAACGCGGTAACGGTGGACGCCCGGCCGGCGGAGCCGCGCGAGCTCGACGCGACGCTGTGCTCGCGGATCCGGGCCTCGATCCTGCTCGCCGGACCGATGCTGGCGCGCTTCGGCCGCGTGGCGCTGCCGCCGCCCGGAGGCGACGTGATCGGCCGCCGGCGGGTCGACACGCACTTCCTGGCGCTCGAGGCGCTGGGTGCGGAGGTCGAGGTCGGGACCCGCTATCGGCTCGAGGCCAAGCATCTGACTGCGGCCGATCTGTTTCTGGACGAGCCGAGCGTGACCGGCACGGAAAACGCCCTGATGGCGGCGGCGCTCGCGCGCGGCCGCACGGTCCTGCGCAATGCGGCGAGCGAGCCGCACGTCCAGGATCTCGCCCGGTTTCTCGTCAGTCTGGGGTCCCGCATCGAGGGTATCGGCACGAACACGCTCACGGTCGAGGGCGGCGAGCCGCTGACCGCGCCGGCCGCCCCCTTCGTGATCGGTCCCGACCACATCGAAGTCGGCTCCTTCATCGGACTCGCGGCAGTGACCAACGGCACGGTCCGGATCGAGGGCGTGCGCGGCGAGGACCTCCGGGCCACGCTGTTTGCGTTCGACCGGCTTGGAGTTCGCCCGCGGCTCGAAGGCGACACGCTCATCGTCGAGCACAACCAGGAGCGCCGCGTCCGCCCCGATCTGGGCGGACACATCCCCAAGCTCGAGGACGGCCCCTGGCCGGCGTTTCCCGCGGACCTGATGTCGATCGCCATCGTGGTGGCGTCCCAGTGCGAGGGCCCGTTGCTCGTGTTCGAGAAGATGTTCGAGTCGCGGCTCTTCTTCGTGGACAAGCTGATCGGGATGGGGGCGCGGATCGTGTTGTGCGATCCGCACCGGGCTGTGATCGCGGGTCCGTCGCCGCTGCGCGGCGGTGTCGTCGAGAGCCCGGACATCCGGGCCGGAATGGCGATGCTGCTCGCCGCCCTCGCCGCCCAGGGCGATTCGGAGATCCACAACGTGGGCCAGATCGAGCGGGGCTACGAGCGCATCGACGAGCGGTTGCGGGCGCTCGGTGCCCAGATCGAGCGGCGCGAGGATGGACCCTGAGCCGGATCCGGGCGCGGTAGCCGCGCAGCGGGGGCCGCTGGCGGCCGGGCTCGTGCTCGAGGGACCGGTGGGGGATGCCGCCGTCCCGCGCCTCGAGCTGGCAGAATGGGCGAGCCGTTTCGGTCTCGTGGCGGGGATCACCACGCGGCACGGCGGCTTCTCCCTCGGCCTGTGGAGCGAAGAGGCGACCGGCGCGGTGATGACGCGCTGGCGGGCGCTCCGTAGAGCGTTCGAGCCCCGATTCCCGACGCTCGTACTGGGGCACCAGGTGCACGGCACCGACGTGCGCTGGCACGAAGGCCTCCCGGCGGGGTGGCTGGTGCTCGACGGGGTGGACGGCCATGCCACTGGGCAGTCGGGCGTGCTGCTCGCGATTACGGTGGCGGACTGCATCCCGGTCTACCTGGCGGCTCCCGAGCGCGGCGCGATCGCGCTGCTGCACGCCGGGTGGCGCGGCGTCGCTGGCGGCGTGTTGGAGCGGGGTGTGGAGCTCCTGGCGGAGCGTTCGGGGACCGCTCGACGGAACATTGTAATGCATTGTGGCATAGGCATTTGTGGCAACTGCTATGAAGTAGGTTATGAGGTCGCCGAACAGCTGAACGGACGCCCCGGAGAGGCCGGCCAGAGCTACGTGGACCTGCGATCCATCCTCGCGGCTCGCGCCGCGAACCTCGGGATTCGCGAGGTCACGATTTCGACCTTCTGTACCGCGCACCACCAGGACCGGTTCTTCTCGCACCGCGCCTCGGGGGGAAGGGACGGACGCATGGTCGCCTACT
>DATICZ010000351.1:0-6276 GCA_035456525.1 Gemmatimonadales bacterium | reverse complement strand
TAGGAGCCAGTGCCCGCAAGGGCGTGGGAGTTCGAGTCTCCCCCCGAGCACCTCACCACGCAGACCAAGTTGAGCCCAAGGCGTTCACCCTCGCGCTGGAGGTTGCCATGCGAAGACTGGCTGGCTTGCTGCTCGTCGCAGCGTTGGGGGCCTCGCCGACGTTACCTGGGCAGGAGGCGCAGTCGTTGCGCGGAGTCTGGCAGCGGATTGAAGCGGTCGTGAACAAGGGCCCGAACGCTGGACGACATACGACGGACCTTCAGCCCGGCCTCGCCATCTTCACCGATAGCCATTTCTCGCTGATGTTCGTGGCCGGGTTCGAGGCCAGGCCAGCTCTGAGCGCGGCACCGACTGACGAGGAGCGCGGCCGTGTCTTCGGCCCATTCGTGGCAAATGCGGGGACCTACCAGTTTCAGGACTCCATCCTTACGAGGAAGCCCGTGGTGGCGAAGGAACCCTCCGTCATGACGGGAGGCTCCTTCGTCAACCGGGTGCGTCTTGTGGCCGACAGCCTCTGGATCATCACACTATCGGCTGACAGCGTCGAGACGCGCGCGAAGTGGGTGCGCATCGAGCGGCTCCCCACACGGTAGCGAACGCATTTCGTCCCCGTTCACCCGCCCGGCCCAGCGCCGGGCGGGTGGTGTTTCGAGGACTCTCGTCGACCCGGTGCACGGCCATGGTCACGCGCCGAGGACCTTGATCAGCTGCACCTGACCGGCGTGATAGATCGCGTGGCAAGTGATCCCCAACGCCAGGTCGAATCGCTCGGTCTCGGACAGCGGAGAGCGGATCCGTCCGGCCTCGATATCCGCGGCGACGGCGGCGAGCCGCCCCTGCAGCTCATCCAGAACCGCTCTGATCGCGGGCCAGTCGAGGCCGCCCGCGTCCGGGAGGGCAAACCAGTCCTCGCCCTCGAGCACGAACGGCGCGGGCTCCTGCCCGGTGAGCCGCCCGATCACGGAGCGGACATAGAACGCATGGTGCAGCGCGATCTCGGCGATGCTGTGGCGGCCGGGACCGGGCCGCCACAAAGCCGCGCGCGGCGAGACGTCGCTCAGCGCCGCTTTCATATCGGCGCCGTGCCAGGCGCCGGGCCCGTATCCCTCGGCCAGCAACCTGGTCAACATGGGAGTGGGAGTGGTCGTGGTGGTCATCGGGTCCTCGCGGAATCGTGGTTTTCCGGGGGATTGCGGGACCACCCCCGGACTTTGGAAGTTTGGGCATGGTATCCGCCCGACGTCCGCCCGTCTTGGGAAAAATTGCGGCCGAGCTGGAGCGGGCTGTCGTCCGGCGCCGGGAAGCCGGATCACCCGGCGGCACCGCCGGCACCCGGCTCGCCGCGGGCCCCGGCTGGTCGGTCTACGACGTGCTCTGCACCTACGGCCCCGGCGATCGACCGTTCGAGGAGCGTCATGGCGCCGTGGCCATCGCCGTCGTGATCGGCGGGACGTTCCACTACCGCACGCCCTCCGGCCACGAGGTGATGACCCCCGGGTCGCTGTTGCTCGGCGACGTCGGCCAGCCGTTCGAGTGCGGTCACGAGCATGGCGCGGGCGATCGCTGCGTGGCCTTCCGCTATGAACCCGGGTTCTTCGAGCAGATCCTCGGCGCTGCCGGCGGACGGGACCATCACTTCCGCGTCTTGCGCCTCCCGCCGCTGCGGGAGACGGCGCCTCTGGTGGCCCGCGCGGTGATCGGGGTCGCGGGCGGCGAGCCGGCGTGGGAGGAGTTGGCGCTGGAAATGGCGGCCGCGGCCGTGGGCCTCGCGATCGGACATCTCGGCTCGCGACCCCGGCTGCCGGCGCGAGCCATCGCCCGCGTGACGCAGAGCGTGCGCGCGATCGACCGGGATCCAGCGGCGCACGTGAGCCTGGCCCGGCTCGCCGCGGACGCCGGGCTCAGCCCGTACCACTATCTGCGGACGTTCACGCTGGTGACGGGAGTGACTCCGCACCAGTTCATCGTGCGCGCCCGCCTGCGCGAAGCGGCCGCACGATTGGCGCGTGAGAACGCCAGGGTGATCGACGTCGCCTTCGAGTCGGGGTTCAATGACATCTCCAACTTCAACCGGGCGTTCCGCTCGGAGTTCGGTGTTGCGCCGCTGGCCTATCGACGGCGCGCCGGCTGAATCCGGCGCCGGCCGCGCGCTGATTGACCCGCGAACGAACGACGGCCGGGGAAGCCCCGGCCGTCGTTGCACAACCCGGCAGGTGTACGCCTAGAAGTTGACCGGCAGCCGGTAGCTCGCCCCGACCGAGTACGTCACGTCGAACATCGTACGGCGGAAGCCAGCGGCGTTCCACCGGTAGGTCAGCCCCTTCACCTCGCCGAACACCTCGACCCGGCTACGCGGGATCGGATAGAACAGCCCGCCGCCGTACATCAGCGCCGGCCGCGTGAACGGCTTGAATTGATCGAGGCCCATCTGGTCCACCGAGACCGCTCCCGCTCCACCGAACACGAACGGCGCCAGCCCGATCGACAAGGGATAGCGGGCTTCGATATGTGCCCCGTAGAAGAACCGGTTCACATCCGCGCCGGCGAAGGCCGTCGAGCCCCGCGTGGGATTCCGGGTGAAGGTGAAATCGGTGTGCACAGCGACGTACTCATTGAGCTGCAGCCCTACGCTGGCCCCGAGATCGTAGCCGGGCATGAACCACACCGACGGGTTGCTGCGCAGGTCCGCCAGATGGTCGGCCCCGCCGCCGTACACGCTGAAGATCAGGGACCGCTGCTGCGCCCCCGCCGGGGCGGCGAGCGCGGCCAGCACCGTGGCCAGAGCCGCGAACCGCATCAAGCGCTTCATAGGTTTCCTCCTGTGCCGGGCAAGATGAAGAGTCGTCTTCACACTACCGGGCGGATTCTGAAGAGGGGATGAGGGGACGATGATGACTGCTTGACGGTTCCCCGCCGGCAGCGATGATTGCAGCGTCCATGGCCGCCTCCTGGCACACCCTGCTCGACGTCGCTCTGCGGACGACGATCGTCTACTTCGCGCTGATCGTGGGCCTTCGCCTCACGGGCAAGCGCCAACTCGGCCAGATGTCGGCGTTCGACCTGGTGCTGCTGCTGATCATCGCGAACGCCGTGCAAAACGCGATGGTGGGCCCCGACACGAGCCTCGCGGGCGGCCTCGTGGCGGCGGGCGTGCTGCTCTTCTGGCATCAGGTGATCAACCGGCTGCGGCGCTCGAGCCCGCGGTTCAGCAAGCTCATCGCGGGGGAGGGAGTCCTGCTGATCAAAGACGGCAAGATCCTCGAACAGCACGTGCAGCACGCCGGCGTGACGCCAGAGGAGCTCCAACAGTCCCTCCGGGAGCACGGCGTGGCAACGGTCGCGGAGGTGCGACTGGCGGTCCTCGAGCCCGACGGGTCGGTCAGCGTCATCCGCTTCGACGACCTCAAGCCGGGCACGCGGCCACACCACCGCATCAAGATGATGCGCCGGGCCGCGGACCGCTGATCGGCCGCCACACACGCGGTTCCCCACCTCCAGGACTCGGCCTCCCTTTGGCAAGGCGAGCGCCCGGATCATCGCGGGCACCTCGAGGGTCTCTTGCAGCAGGTTCCGGCGCCGCTCGTTCGGAAACGCGCGGTATTCGATCTCGGGGCTGGCTTCGAGCAGATGCTGGAGCGGGATTGATGGGCCGGGACATCGGACCTTCATGGGTGTTGGGGACCTGGCGAGGATCTTGCCTCTTCATGCCTTTCACCCCTGGTTAGATTTCCTCCCGTGTCCGACATCCAGATCACCAAGACGGCCTCGGAGCCCGGCGCGACCTCGATCGCGGTGAGCGTGCCCGTCGAACAGGTGCGCGAGGCCGAGGGCCGGGCCGCCCGTGCCTATCAGGCGCGGGCCCGTCTCCCCGGGTTCCGCAAGGGCAAGGCACCGGAGACGATCATCCGCCGACAGTTCGCCGCCGACATCCGCGAGCAGGCCCTGCGCGACCTGATCCAGGCGAGCTGGCGCCGGGCGCTCGAGCAGGAGCCGTTGAAGCCGATCGCCGACCCCCACATCCACGACCTGAAATGGGAAGAGGGAGCGCCGGTCACCTTCACCTTCCACGTCGAGGTGAAGCCGGAGATCACGCTGGCTCGGCTCGGCGGCTTCACGCTGAAGCGTGAGGTCGCCCCGGTGACCGACCTGCAGGTGCAGGAGCAGCTCGATACGCTCCGCGAGCAGAAGGCGCCGTGGGCGCCGGTCGAAGGGGAGAAGCCGAAGCTCAAGGACCTGGTCCACGTCACCATCGCGCAGCGTGAGGGCGCCGAGGCGAAGGATCCGCAGCCGTATCATCTGGTGCTGGGCGAAGGCCGCGCGATCCCCGAGGTGGAGGAGCGCGTCATGGGGCTGGCCCCGGGCGAGACCGTGGACGCGACGGTCCGCTTCCCCGACGATTTTCCCGAAGAGGCCAAGCGCGGCCAGACGCGCGAGATCCGACTGACGCTGCACGAGGTGAAGCGGCAGGAGCTGCCGGCGCTCGACGACGCGTTCGCGCGTGAGATCGGGGACTTCGAATCGCTCGATGCGCTGCGCCGGGCCGTGCGCGACGACCTGGAGCGCGACGCCGCCCGCGAAGCGGACGCGAAGGTCCGCGCCGAGCTGATCAAGCAGATCGTCGCGGCGAACGGCGTCACCGCGCCGCGGCCGCTGGTCGAGCGGGTGATCCTGACCTACGCCCAGGCGTACGGGATCACCGAAGACCGGCTGCAGGATTTCGCCGCCGAGTTCCAGCCGCTCGCCGCGCAGCAGGTGCAGCGCGATCTCGTGCTGGACTGGGTGGTGGAGCACCACCAGCTGCAGGCGACCCCGGCCGACATCGAGGCGAAGATCGCCGAGCTGGCCGGGCGCCGGCAGATCGCGGCGCCCGAGTTGCGGGCCTCCCTCGAGAAGAACAAGCGACTGCGCGACCTGGAGCGCGGCCTGACCGAAGACAAAGTGTTCGCGTTTCTCCTTTCCCAGTCTACCGTGGAGTCCTGAGTGGCGATGAGCACGATTTATCCTCCGTATATCATCGAGCGCTCCAGCCGGGGTGAGCGGACCTACGACATCTTCAGCCGCCTCCTGATGGACCGCATCGTGTTTCTCGGCACGCCGATCAACGACGACGTCTCCAACGTCATCATCGCGCAGCTGCTGTTCCTCGATGCCGACAACCCCGAGCGCGACATCTTCCTCTACGTCAACTCGCCCGGCGGGCTCGTTTCCTCCGGGATGGCGATCTACGACACGATGCAGTTCCTGCGCGCGCCGGTGAACACGATCTGCATGGGGATGGCGGCGTCGATGGGCTCGTTCCTGCTGACCGCAGGGACCAAGGGCAAGCGCTCGGCGCTGCCGCACGCGCGCATCATGATGCACCAGCCCTCGGGCGGCGCCCAGGGCACGGCCGCCGACATCGAAATCCAGGCCCGGGAGATCCTCTACCTGCGCTCCAAGCTGAACGAGCTGTACGCCAAGCACACCGGAAAGCCGCTGGATACGATCGAGCGGGACATGGACCGGGACCGGTTCATGTCGGCCGAAGAGGCCAAGGAATACGGCCTCATCGACCATGTCATATCGAATCTTAGGGAAGTGGGCGACGGGAAAGCCAAGTGAACACTTGCGTTCCCCACACCCCCTTCCCATACTAGACGTCTTATGTCGCACGACAAGCACCTCCGTTGCTCCTTCTGCGGGAAGTCGAAGGACTCGGTCCGGAAGTTCATCTCCGGCCCGTCGGTCTACATCTGCAACGAGTGCATCGCCCTCTGCAACGAAATCCTGGCGGAGGACGAAGAGCGGGAGGTTTCCGAAGCCATTACACAGGTCCCGACGCCCGCGGAGATCAAGGACGTCCTCGACCAGTACGTGATCGGCCAGGAGAAGGCCAAGAAGACGCTCGCCGTCGCGGTCTACAACCACTACAAGCGCATCAACTCCCACTCGGCGAAGGACAACGACGTCGAGCTGGACAAGAGCAACATCCTGCTCATCGGGCCGACCGGCGTGGGCAAGACCCTGCTGGCCCAGACCCTGGCGCGCATCCTCGACGTGCCCTTCACCATCGCCGATGCGACGACGCTGACCGAGGCGGGGTACGTCGGCGAGGACGTGGAGAACATCCTGGTGCGGCTGCTGCAGGCCGGCGACTTCAACGTCGCCGACTGCGAGCGCGGCATCGTCTACATCGACGAGATCGACAAGATCGCGCGCAAGTCGGAGAACCCGAGCATCACCCGCGACGTCTCGGGTGAGGGCGTGCAGCAGGCGCTGCTCAAGATCCTCGAGGGC
>DATICZ010000350.1:0-29028 GCA_035456525.1 Gemmatimonadales bacterium | reverse complement strand
TCGACATGAACGACCGCGCCCTGCGGCAGATCGTCGTCGGCCTGGGGGGCATGAACGGCGGGCCCACACGCGAAGAGCGGTTCGTCATCATCCCGGGTTCCGAAGTCATGGCCATCATGGCGCTCGCCACGAGCCTTGCGGACCTGGAAACGCGGCTCGCCCGCATCGTCGTCGGGCTCACCCAGGCCAAGACCGCCGTACGCGCCGCCGATCTGAAGGCGCAAGGGGCGATGACGCTGCTGCTCAAGGAGGCCCTGAAGCCCAACCTGGTGCAGACCCTCGAGGGCGGTCCCGCCCTGGTGCATTGCGGTCCGTTCGGCAACATCGCCCACGGCTGCAACTCCGTCATGGCGACGCAGCTCGCCTTGCGGCTCGCGGATGTGGTGCTGACCGAAGCCGGCTTCGGCGCCGATCTCGGGGCGGAGAAGTTCTTCGACATCAAGTGCCGCATGGCGGGCCTGAAGCCCGAAGCGGCCGTGGTCGTCGCGACCGTGCGCGCGCTCAAGATGCACGGCGGCAAGAAGAAGGATCAGCTCGGCACGCCCGACGTCGCGGCGGTCCAACGCGGGGTCGAGAATCTCACCCGGCACGTACGCAACGTGAAGAAATTCGGCGTCCCCTGCATCGTAGCGCTGAACCGCTTCATCACCGACACCGATGAGGAAATCGAGGCGGTGCGTTCGGCGTGCGCGGCGGAGGGCGTCGACGCGGTCCGCTGCGAGGTCTGGGAAAAGGGGGGGGAGGGCGGCAAGGACCTGGCGCAGGCGGTCCTCGACTTGCTGGACGAGGGGAAGGCCGCGTTCACGCCGCTCTACGACGAGCGCCGCCCCATCGCGGAAAAGATCGAGACCATCGCGAAGGAGATCTACGGTGCCGGGGCCGTCGCCTACGCGCCGCCCGCGGCGCGCGCGCTCGAGCTGCTCCCCAAGCTGGGTCTGGGGGAGACCCCGGTCTGCATGGCGAAAACGCAGTACTCCTTCAGCGACGACCCGACGAAGCTTGGCGCTCCCTCGGGGTACACGCTGCAGGTGCGCGATATCCTTCCCTCCGCCGGCGCGGGATTCGTCGTCGCGCTGGCGGGCGACATCATGACCATGCCGGGGTTGAGCAAGAGCCCCGCCGCCGAGCGGATCCGGCTCCATCCCGACGGCACCATCGAGGGCCTGTTCTGATGAAGACCATCAAGGCGGTGGCGACCGACCAGGCGCCGAAGGCGATCGGCCCCTACAGCCAGGCCATCGTGGCCGAAGGCATCGTGTACACGGCGGGGCAGGTGGCGCTCGATCCGCAATCGGGCACGCTCGTGGGCGCCACCATTACCGAGCAGACCGAGCAGGTTCTCAAGAACCTGACCGCTGTGCTCGCGGCGGCGGGATCCTCACTCGGGCAAGTGGTGAAGACCACCGTGTACCTCGCCGACATGGCGGATTTCTCCGCCATGAACGAGGTCTACGCCCGACATTTCGGCGCCCACCGGCCGGCCCGGTCCACGGTCCAGGCCGGAGGTTTGCCCAAAGGCGCCCGCCTGGAGATCGACGCGATCGCGATGCAGTAGCGCTCAGGGCGCGGCTTTGATCTCCACCCCCAGCGCCCCGGCGTTTCTGCTGGACCAGCTCGCGGTGACCGCGGGCTTGTTGAGTGCCCATTCTGCGAACAGATCACCCACCGTGCCCTCGCCGGAGGGCTGCTGGTCGATGGTGGTGAAGCCGCTGCCGGCCACGATGACCGACGTCGCGCTGGCCGCGCCGAACGCGCCGTAGGCCACGTTGCTGGGGCTCGCGAACGCCGCGAGCGCCACCGTCAGACTGGTGACGGCCGAGCCGGTCGCCGACGCGGTCTGCGCGATCGCACCGGACCCGTTCGTGCCGCTCTGATCCACCCCACTCCACTGCGACACGATCCACTGGCAGTTGGAGACCGTGACGCTCGAGGTGATCGTGATCGGCCCGCTGCCGGGGGACGCACTCATCGCCCGGTAGATCGTCAGGCGATCGAGCGGCGTGGCACCGTTGTAGGCGACACTCGCGACGACGGTCCAGCCCGTCATCCCACCGCCGGTGAGCGTGGGGCTCGGGGCGGCCGCGCTCGACTGGTGGGTCAGCACCGCGACCGTCACCAGCGCGTTCGGCGCCGGCGCGATCGACGCGGTCGTGAATACCGACGCGTTGGTCGGATCGTGGCCGGATGTCATCAGGGTCTGCGTGATCCCGGGCGGCGGCTGATTAGTGACGGTCACCGAGGCCGTTTGCGTGATCGCCACCCCGCCAGCCGTGGCGGAGACGGTGAGCGTCTGGGCGTCGGTCGAGCTTACGCTCCCCGTGGCGACCCCGTTCGATCCGGTGCTGCCGCCGGGCTGGGTGACGGTGACGTTCGTGCCGGTGGAGCCCAGCACCACGTTCGACCCACTCACCGGATTGCCGTACTGGTCGCGCACGGTCACGGTGATCGTCGAGGTGCCACTGCCCGCGGTGATACTCGTGGGGCTGGCGGCCACGGTCGAGGTGCCGGCGTTCGGGCTGCCGGCGGTCACGGTCAGCGACGGCTTCTGATTGAGCGTGATCCCGCCCGCGACGGCCGTGATGGTTCTCGATCCGGCGCTGGTGGCGGCGACGCTGCCCGAGGCCACGCCGCTGCCGTCCGTCGTGGCGGCCGGCTGGGTGACGACGTCGCTCACCACCGACGACGACAGCGTGACGGCGACGCCGCTCAGCGGGTTCCCCAGGCCGTCCTTGACGGTGACGGTGATGGCCGAGCTGCCGCCCGCGGCGAAGCTCGGGGTCCCCGCGACGACCGTCGAGAGCGCGGCCGAGGGGGCGGGCGCCGTGATGTTGAAGGCGCCCGAGGTGGCGTTGGAGAGTCCGGTCGAGCTCGCGACCAGCGTGTAGCCCGTCCCGGTGTTGTTGATCGCGAGGTCCGCGAACGTCGCAACGCCGTTGACCGCGGCCTGGGAGGTCGTGCCCGCCAGGGTGCCGGATCCCGGATTCGTCCCGATCGCCATCGCGACCGTCGCCGAGGAATTGACGTGGTTGCCGAACGCATCCCGGATGTCCACCACGACGGCCGGCGCGATCGGCGCGTTCGCCTGCGTATTGCTCGGTGGTGTGGTAAAGGCCAGGGCCGCCGCCGCCGCGGGGGCGACGGTGACGGTCGGCTGCTGGGTGATCGCGACGCCGTTGATCGTGGCCGAAACGGTCTTCGCTTCGGCGACCGTCGCGGTCAACGCTCCCGTCGCCACGCCGCTTGCATTGGTGGTGCTCGCGGGCTGGGTGAGCGAGTTGCCGCTGCCGGTCGCCGCCAGGACGACCGTCGCCCCGCTGATCGGATTCCCGCTGCCGTCCTTCGCGGTCACGGTGATGGTGGATCCGCTGCCACCCGCCGTGATGGACGGGGGGGAGGCCGCGACGGTGGAGTTCGAAGCGGACACCGTGGGACCGCTGGGCCCCCCGGCCACCAGTTCGACTGCCAGCAGCGCGGCCGCCGTGGAGCCGCTCAGCGTGGCCGAGACGGTGTTGAGGTTGACTCCCCACTCGGTCTCGAGCAGTGTGGACTCGCCCGAGCCCACCTCCCCGATCTCCGTGAACCCGCTGCCCGGCGTGACCGAGGGCGGGGCGCGCTTCGCGCCGACGACACCCAGCGCCACGTTGTTGGCCCCGCCGAACGCCCCGAGCGCCTTGGTGAGCGAGGTGGTCGCATCACCGGCCGTCGAGCCGATCTGGCCGATGGCCCCAGATCCGTTCGTGCCGCTCTGATCCACCCCGGTCCACTGCGACACGCTCCATTCCACGTTGGAGATGCTGCCCGGGAAGGTGATCGTGATTGGGCCGCTCCCGGGACTCGGGCTCATCGCCCGGAACAGCACGAGGCGCGAGTCCGGCGTTGAAATCGTCCCGTAGTCGAGACTGGTCACCTGCGTCCAGCTCGTCATTCCTCCGCCCGACAACGTCGGCGTCGCGGGGCCGGTGCTGCGGCGCATGCGGACCGCAACCGTGATGAGGGCGTTCGCCGCCGGCGCGATGGAAGCCGTGGTGTACACGCTCTGGTTCGCGCTGTTGCCGGCGGCGGTCAGCAGCGTGTGGCTGATGGTGCCGTTGCCGCCGCCTCCGCCACCGCCGCCCGAGGGGTTCACCGTCACCGAGGCGGTCTGGGTGATCGCCGTGCCGTCGATCGTGGCCGAGATCGTCTTTGCCTCGGCCACGGTCGAGGTGAACGTGCTCGTGAACACCCCGCTGCCGTTCGTGGTGCCGGAGGACGGTGTGAAGGTGTTGCCGCTGCCCGTGGACGCGAGTGTCACGCTGGCGCCGCTGATCGTGGCGCCGTTGGCGTCTTTCGCCGTGACCGTCACCGTCGACGATCCGGCGCCCGCGGTGAACGAGGTCGGCGCTGCCGTGACCGTGGAGTTCGTCGCCGAGACGCCGCCGCCGCCGCCCCCACCGCCGCCGGAGGCGTGGCACGCCGCGCTCCCCGAATCGGTGTACGTCTTGCCCGCGATCGGGATGAACTTCCAGGCGTAACTGTCGTCGTACAGATACAGCTTCAGCACGCCGCGGGTGTCGCCGTTGCCGGTCACGTGCGCGGGGAAGAGGTTCGTCACGCTGCCTCCCCCGATACCGCCCGAGCCGACGATCAAGGTCCGGATGCCGTTGACCGGATCGCTGCTCCCGTTCGGCTTGATCGGATTCAGCCGTTCGTAGAAGTGGCGGTGGCCGTTCAGGACGAGGTCGGCGTTGGCCGCGTACAGGCGATCCCAGAACGGCTTCATCGAGGAGATGCTCACGCCGCCGGACCCGGAGCCGCCGGTCGACGAGTAGAGCGGGTGGTGCCAGTAGGCGGCGGTGCACTGGTTCGGGTGCGCGGCGAGATCGCTTGCCAGCCAGGTGTCCTGCGCCGAGCCGGTCGAGCGGGAGATGTTGCTGTTGAGCACGATGATGTGCCACGCGCCCAGATTGTAGCTGTAGTAGCCCTTGCTGGGATCGCCGGCCGCGGCGCCGAAGTAGGCGTAGTAGCCCGAGGCGCCCGACGTGTTGTACTCGTGGTTGCCGGAAGAGGGCTTCGTGCGGTTCTTGAACCGGCCCCACGTGGGGTTGTAGCAGTTGTTGAACTCGCTCGTGGTGCCGTTCTCGTAGACGTCGTCGCCGAGGTTGTAGACGGTCCCGGGGATCGTATCGATGATCTGGGCCGTCATCTCGTCGCCGTTGTTGCTGCAGCTCGATATGTCACCCGCGCCGATGAAGATCTGCGGCGGGTTGGCGGTGACGAGTCCGGTAGGCGTCGTGTACAGGCCCTGGACCGAGGGCCGGGTGAGATTGTCGGTATCGCTGCAGGCGGCGAATAGGAGGATGAGGCTCGCCAGAGCCGTCTGGCGGAGCAGGCGGGAGGGCACCGGGCGCATCGACTGGTTTCTCCTGGAGGTTCGCCCGGCTAACTGCAACAAATGCGCCAACTTGGCGCAGCTTGTGATCGTCAGCAACGCGCGAATACTGTGGTGCGGCTGCTACACCAACCGCCTCGACTGCGGCGCTATTGCGACAGCTTCGCCTTGATCTCCAGTCCTATCGCCGCGCCGGTCCGGGCCGCCCAGGTCGCCGTGATGGCCGGCACACTCGGCGCCCATTCGGCGAACAGATCCCCGATGGTCCCCTCGCCGCTCGGTTGTTGGTCGATCGCGGTGAATCCGCTGCCCGGGGCCACGATCGCCGTGGCGCTCGCGACGCCGAAGGCCCCGTAGGCGACGTCGTTCAGGCCAGCGAATGGAGCCAGCATCACCGTCAGCCCGTTGACGGCAGTACCGGAGGTCTGCCCGGTCTGCACGATCGCGCCGGCGCCATTGTCTCCAGCGTCGTCCACGCCCGTCCACTGCGAGACGATCCACTGACAGTTGGAGACGGTCACGCTCGAGCTGATGGTGATCGGCCCGCTGCCGGGTGCGACGCTCATCGCGCGATAGACCGTCAACCGATCGAGCGGCGTGGCGCCGTTGTACGCGACGCTGGCGACGACGTCCCACCGCGCCATACCGCCCCCGCTGAGGGTGGGGCTCGGCGCCGCCGCGGAAGACTGGTGGGTCAGGACGGCCACGATGACGAGCGCGTTCCCAGCCGGCGCGATACTCCCCGTGGTGTACACGCGCACGTTATTCGGATCGTGCCCGGAAGTGAGCAGGGTGTGCGCGATGGCCCCGCCGCCGCCGGGTGGCGTCGGGGTGACGGTCACGGTAGCGGTCTGGGCGATGGCGACACCGCCGGCGGTGGCCGACACCATCTTGGCCTCTGCCACGGTCGAGCTGAGCGTGCCGCTCGCCACGCCGCTCGCGTTCGTCGTTCCGCCGCCCGTGAGCGTGTTGCCGGTCCCCGATGTGTGAAGCTCGACCAACGAGCCGCTCACGGGATTCCCGAATGCGTCTCTGGCCGTGACGGTGATCGTCGAGCTGCCGCTCCCCTGGACGATCGACGTCGGCTGGGCGGTCACCATGGAGCGCACCGCGTCGGCTGGGCCGGCGCTCACCGTCACCACCGGTTGCTGAGTGAGCGTGACGCCGCCCGCCACCGCCGTGACGGTGTGGATTCCGGCTCCGGTGGAGTTGAACGATCCCGTGGCGAGCCCGTTCGCATCGCTCACCGGAGGCTGGGTGATCGTGTTGCCGCTCCCGCTGATCGCGAGCGTCACGGCGACGCCGCTCATCGGATTGCCGCCGCCGTCCCGCACCGTGACGGTGACCGTGGAGCCGCCCCCGGCCGTGAACGAGGCCGGCGAGACCCCGACCGCAGACACCGACGCGGAGACCGACGATGCCGCCGGGTTCACGGTCACCGCGGCATGTTGAGTGATCGCGACGCCGTTGATCGTGGCGGATACGTCCTTGACCTCTGCGACGGTCGAGCTCAGGCTGCCCGTGGTCACGCCGTTGCCGTCGGTGGCGATCGAGGGCTGCGTGAGAGTGTTGCCGCTGCCGCTGGCGGCGAGAACCACCGTGGCTCCGCTGATCGGGTCCCCACTGGCGTCCCTGGCCGTGACGGTGATCGTCGAGGCCGTGCCTCCGGCAGTGATCGGCGAGACCCCGCTCACGGCGGAGAGCGCCGCGGACACGGCCTGGCCGCCGCCGGCGCCGGCCCTGAGCTCGACGGCCAGGAGCCCGGCGTTCACGGCCTTGCCCAGGGAGGCCGTGACGGCGTGGAGATTCACGCCCCACTCCGCCTCGAGCAGCGTGTTTTCGCCCGACGACGGCTCGGCGATTTCCGTGAACCCCGCGCCCGGGCTCGCTGCGGGACCATTGGTGGCCGCGCCGAGTAGGCCGAGGGCGACGTTGCGGGCGTTGCCGAATGGGGTGAGGTCACTGCTCAATGCCGAAACGGCATTGCCGCGGGCGGAGCGCGTCTGCCCGATGGCGCCCGAGCCGTTGGCGCCGCTCAGATCGACGCCGGTCCACTGCGACACGACCCAGTCGGCATTGGATACGCTGTTGGAGAACGTGATGGTGATCGGTCCACTCCCGGGCGCGGCGCTCATGGCGCGGAACACCACCAGGCGGGCGAGCGGCGCCGTCACCACGTCGTAGTCGACGCTCGCGACCTGCGTCCAGGTCGTCATCCCGCCGCCCGTAACGGTCGGGGTGAGGGCGCCGCCGCTGCGGCGGCTGCGCACGGCGACCGTGATGAGCGCGTTCGGGGCGGGGGAGATGGACGCGGTCGTGTACACGCGCTGGTTCGCGCGATTGCTGCCCGATGCCAGGAGCGTCTGCGTGATGGCTCCGCTACCGCCTCCGCCGTCCGGTGGACTCACCGTCACCGAGGCGGTTTGATTGATCGGTGTGCCGTCGATCGTGGCCGAAACGATCTTCTCTTCCGCGACGGTGGAAGTGAGGATGCTCGTGAAGACTCCGTTGCCGTCGGTCGTTCCCGAGGTCGGCGTGAGGATATTGCCGCTCCCCGACGCCGCCAGGATTACACTGGCGCCGGCGACCGGATTCCCGTTGGCGTCCTTCGCGGCGACGGTGATCGTCGAGGCGCCGCTCCCCGCGATGAACGAGGCCGGCGCGGCCAGGACCGTCGAGGTTGTGGCGGAGACCCCGCCACCGCCGCCACCGGAGAAGTGGCAGGCCGTGCTTCCCGAATCGGTGAACGTCTTGCCCGCGACGGGGACGAACTTCCAGGCGTAGCTGTCGTCGTACAAGTAGAGCTTCAGGACGCCGAAGGTGCTCCCGTTGCGGACCTCGCTCAGCGGAAAGATGTTCGTGAGCGTGCCGCCGCCGTCCCCGCCCGTGCCGACGATGAACTGGCGCAGGCCGAGCGCGGGATCTGCGGTGCCGTTCGGTGTCATCGGCGCGATGCGTTCGTAGATATGCCGGTGCCCGCCCATGACGACGTCGGCGTGGGCGGCGTACAGGACGTCGAAGAGGTTGCGCACGCCGGAATACGTCGCCCCTCCGGTCCCGGTCCCTCCGGTGGAGGAGTAGAGCGGATGGTGATAGTAGGCGAGCGTGCACTGGTTCGGGTGAGCCGCGAGGTCGGCCTTGAGCCACGTGTCCTGGGCGGATCCGGCGGTGGTGGGAATGTTGCTGTTCAGCACGACGATGTGCCACGCGCCCAGGCCGTAGCTGTAGTACCCGTTGCCCGGCTCGCCCGCGGCGGTGCCGAAGTAGGCGAAGTATCCGGCGCCGCCCGACGTGTTGTAGTCGTGATTACCGGCCGCCGGCTTGGTGCGCGCCTTGTGGCGGCCCCAGGTCGGGTCGTAACAATTGGCGAACTCCGAGGTGGTGCCGTTGGGCATGACGTTGTCGCCCGCCGTGAACACCGTCCCGGGGATGCCGTCGAGCAGCTGCGCCGTCGCTTCGTCGTTGTTGTTGGTGCCGCACTCCGAGATGTCGCCCGCCCCGACGAGGATCTGCGGCGGGTTCGCCGTCACGAGGCCGGTCGGGGTGGTGTACCGAGTCCCGCCAGGCGGTTGCATGAGCGAGCGGTCATCGCTGCAGGAGGCGAGCGGCAGGATGGCCAGGGTAGCGAGAATCGGTACTAACTTGCGTGACACCGGGCCCATGGGGAGACTCCGAGGGTCGTCACCTCATGGTACCAGACCGTATCGCAAGGCGAGTTGAAGACAGGCGGAACTCTTGGTGAGCGGAAGGTGAGACGACGGGGGCGGATCGGGCCTGGTGGCCTGACTGGTCTTCAAAACCAGCTGGGGTTCGCAAGGGCCTCGGTAGGTTCGATTCCTACACGCTCCCGCCACCACGCCTTTCTTCTTCATTCATTTTTCACCGCGCCCTCACGGCGGGGCCGGCAAGCTTGCGCACCGTGCTGTAACGGGGCGCCGCAATGGCCCCGCGAGCGCGCGTGGGCGCGAGTGGACCTCGGGCCTTGGGAGGCGTCGCGTGGGTGACGTCCTCAGTCGTCTGCGGTCGGCCCTCGCCGGTCGCTACACGCTCGAGCGCGAGCTCGGGCATGGCGGCATGGCCACGGTCTGGCTCGCCCACGACCTGAAGCACGACCGCTCTGTTGCCTTAAAGGTCCTGCGCCCCGAGGTCGCCGCCGCACTCGGCCCCGAGCGGTTCCTGCGCGAGATCACCGTCACCGCCAGCCTCCAGCATCCCCACATCCTGCCGCTCCTCGACTCGGGCCGGGCGTCGGGCCGGCTCTTCTACGTGATGCCCTACGTTGCTGGTGAATCGCTGCGCGAGCGGTTGCGCCGCGAGAAGCAGTTGCCGCTCGCGGAGGCGCTGCAGCTCACGCGCGAGGTGGCCGACGCCCTCGACTATGCGCACGCGCACGGGGTCGTGCACCGCGACATCAAGCCGGAGAACATCCTGCTCGAGAGCGGGCACGCGGTGGTGGCGGATTTCGGGATCGCCAAGGCGTTGACGGCGGCGGGGGGCGACGAGCTCACCGCGACGGGCATTGCGGTGGGGACGCCGGCGTACATGAGCCCGGAGCAGGGGGTGGGGAGTGGCGAGGTGGATGGGCGCAGCGATCTCTATTCGCTCGGCTGTGTGCTGTACGAAATGCTCAGCGGGGAGACGCCGTATCTCGGCAGCACGCCGCAGACGATCCTGGCGAAGAAGCTGAACGAGTCGCCGCCGCGTATCTCGGTGCTCCGGGAGACGGTGCCGGCCGATGTCGAGGCCGCGTTGTCCAAGGTGCTGACCCGGACGCCGGCGGATCGGTTCCGTACGGCGAGGGAGTTTGCGGAGGCGCTAACAGCGGGAGGGGACAGGCGACGACCCACACCGGCGCAGCGACGCTGGGCAATTCCACTCGTCACCGGCCTCGCCACGGTCGGCGCCTTCGGCATCTGGGGTATCCGCCGAGCCGGCGGCCCTGCGTTGTCACCCTCCGCTTCGGTCATCGCGGTCGTTCCCTTCGCGGCCGCCGCCCCGGATTCGCAGCTCACCGCGCTGGGCAACGACCTCGCGGCGACCCTCAGCGCCAATCTCGACGGTGTGGGAGAGTTACGCACGGTGGACCGGCTCACCATTCTTCCCCACACGAGCGGCCGACGCGTCCTCACTCGAGAGCAAGCGGCGGCGCTGGGGCGCCGCTTCGGCGCCGGGAGCATCGTACACGGAACGCTCGTGCGACAGGGCCCGGCCGTCCGCGCCGACGTGGACCTCTACACGGCCGACAGCCTGGTGTCCCTGGCGCGGATCAGTGTGACAGCGCCGGCCGAGAGCATCGCTGCGCTCACCGACTCGATCACCTGGCGGCTCCTCCGCGAGGTCTGGCGCGGCGGTCGTCCGCCTTCGCCGAGCCTCGGTGCCGTGACGACCCGGTCGGTGCCCGCGCTCCGCGCCTTCCTGGACGGCGAGCAGCTCCTCGCACATGGCCAGCTGGATCGGGCCGCCGAAGCGTACCGGCGTGCCTTCACGGAGGATTCCACCTTCTGGATGGCCTACTTCCGCTATGCCTACGTGTTCGAATGGCAGGACCGAGTGGGCGCGGACAGCCTGGCGGGCGTGGCTTGGGAGCATCGGGCCGAGCTGCCGCTGCGGGAGCAGCAGTTGATGGAGATCGCCCGAGAGACGAAGTACGCCTTCGGCAGTGTGCAGCTGGTGGTCGCACGGGACTACGTGGCCCGCCACCCGCACTACTGGCCGGGGTGGCTTCAGTACGCCGACTATATGATGCACGAGGGGGGCCGGCTGGGTCACACCCTCGACGAAATCGCGGCGCCCTTCGAGCAAACCGTCGCCTTGAATCCGAACCTGGCCTTCGCGTGGGACCACCTGTTCTGGTTGCGCTGGGGGCGCGACGCCGCCGGGGCAAGACGGGCGGCGATGGAGGCAGGGCGAGTGGCAGGCACGAACTGGCGGCGGTTGTTTACGGCAGCCGTCGCCCACTACCCCACCCTCGATACCGCGGCCCTCGACAGTGTGGCTCGACCCATGGTCGACTCTGGAAGGGCGGGGCGGCCGGTCGGCGCATGCTGGATTAGCCGACCCCTCGGGCTCGCGATGGGGGGCTTTCCACGAGCGCAGATCGAGCTGAACCAGCGCGTGCTTCGTGCCGGGGTCGCTCCGCCGGTCGAGGTAACCGTGCGGCGGTGCACCGCCATCGCGTGGACGGGGCGCGGAGCGTGGGACTCGGCCGCTGTGGAATTCGACCGGCGGGCTGCGATTGCTCCCGCCCAGCGCGGGGCGACACCGGCGCTGGAAGCATACCAGGCGATGATCGTGGCTGTCTGGCTCGGCGCCCTGGACTCCACCCACGCCGTCAGACAGCGTGAGGCGGCGAGAAATGCCGTGGCGCGCTTCCCCGGAGTGGTATCGGTGCGCTCACTGAGAATCCTCGACGGTTTGCTCGCCGCAACGGAGGGAGACCGCCCGGGGCTCGAGCGTGCTCTCAAGATGCTAGCGACGGACACCTCCAGCGGTGCACGCGTCCACCGCCGGATGCTGGGGGCGTACGCACTGGCGGTGTCGAACCGATACCGGGAAGCAGCCGACTCGATGCTCGCCTTTGTGGCTGAACAGGCGGAGCTCGGGCCTCTGGGCGGGGGGATCGTGAACAATGACTACCGCTGGCTGGACGGCCTGAACCGGCTCGCCGCTTCACGCTGGCTGCTGGCGGCGGGAGACACCGTGGGCGCCCTCGATCCGATCCGAAACGTCGCCGCGTTCGACGGACCGCAGCACGTGATGTTCGATGGCCCTGCCTACTTCCAGCTGGCGTTGATCTGGGAGGCGCTGGGCAATACGCACGAAGCCCGGCGCACCTACGCGGAGTTCCTCCGCCGTTACGACCTGCCGACGCCAGCCCATCGGCGTCTGGTCTTGGAGGCAACGAGGGCGCTGACGCGACTCGGGAACGGCGCTTCCCCCCCGATCTCGGGGCGATGACGGACTCCGCTGCGCGGCTCTCGGTGGCGCTGGCGGGCTGTTACGCCTCGAGCAGCGCGTGGCTGCCCTTCGTGAGCGGGTCTCAGATCGCCTCAGGGGCCCCGTTTCGGCCTATCCTCCGCGGCGGCGTTGACGTCTGGGGCAATCACGATGTGCGCTCCATCACGGGGCGCCGCCCGGATTCCCGGCATATTGGCGCCCGCCGCTCGGGCGGCCGGTGCCCGCCCCGTGGGTTTACCCCTCGCCCTGGGACCCCCATTATTCGCCCGGACATGACGAACGAACGCCTCTACGCCCGCCTTCGCGAGGATGTCAACATCAGGCTGCGGAGGGGCGCCTGGTACCGCGTGCTCAAAGTCGAGGGATTGAAGGCCATTCTCCAGGTCGGCGGCCGCCACGTGTTGGTGGCCGCGGCACTGCTCGAGATCGTGAAACGCCCCCCGCCGCGGTGGACCGTCGTCACGCAGACTCCGAGTGCCGCCCGGAAGGCGCCGCGCGCACTCGCCGAACGCTACGGCGTATGCCCCAGCTGCGGGGACCGGGCGGCTCTCGCCGGCCGCGTGCGGCGCCTGCGCTGCAACTCCTGCAAGTTCGAATTCGAGGTCGCCTGGGACGAGGGCTATCTCGTCTGACTCCGGCGTCGGCTGAGCGCGGCGCACCGCTCACGGACCCGACCGCGCCGGCTCATGCCTACGTCATCCTCAACCCTGCAGCCGGCCGCGGCGGCGCACGCCACGCCAAAGACGCGGTCGCCCGCGCCTTTCGCCACGAGGGCTGGGCCGTCGACATCGTGGAAACGGCGGGCCCGGGTGATGGAGCCGCCCTCGCCACCGCCGCGGCGCGCGCCGGCGCCCGGTGCGTGATCGCCGTAGGGGGCGACGGCGCCGTCCACGAAGTCGCCAACGGCCTCCTCGCCATCCGCTCCCACGCCGTGCTCGGCGTCGTGCCGATCGGCTCCGGCAACGACTTCGCGAAGCTCGTGGGCGTGTACCGGCACGATGTCGCCCGCGCCGTCGCCCGTCTCACGACCGCCGTGGTGCGCCGCTTCGATGCCGGCCGCGCGTTGGATGAGTACTTCGTCAACACCCTCGGCTTCGGCTTCGGGGCGGCGGTGGTGAAGACCCGCAACGGCATGCCCGCCCTCAAGGGATTTCTCTCCTACCTGATCCCGATCTTCCGGACGTTCGCGAGCTTCCACCCGCCGCTGTTCGAGGTTCGCTCGACCGGCTTCGAGGAGCGGGGCAGGATGATGATGGTGGAGGTCTGCAATGGGACGACTGCGGGCGGGAACTACCACTTCGCGCCCGACGCCGACCCGGCCGATGGCTACCTGGACGTCTGCCTGATCCGGCGCGTCGGACTGGTTAGGTTTCTTGCGAGCCTGCCGCGCGTGATGCGCGGCACGCATGGGAACCTGAAGGATATCGTCGCCCTGTTCCGGAGCGCGTCGCTCACGATCCGCGCCCCGGAGGCTCCGCTGGTGCTCCATCTCGACGGGGAGCTGCGAGAGCCGGGAGTGCACGAGTGCACGGTGACCGTGGAGCCGAAATGTCTGAACGTGCTGGTGGCGAGATGAAGCGGCGGACGGGCGGTCAGGCGGTCGGGCGGTCGGATGGCGGCATTCGTCCGGTCCTGGCGGCGCTGGCGCTGGTCATTGCGACCGCCTGTCCGCCCGACCGCCTGTCCGCCCAGGTCCCGGAATCACTTCCCCAGCCTCCAGCACCGCGTGATACCAGCCGCCAGGTCGGTCCCGTCGGCGCGCTGTGGCGCTCGCTCGTCCTCCCCGGTTGGGGGCAGGCGGCCACCGGCCGCAAGGTCACGGGGGCGTTGTTCGTCGCCTGGGAAGGGACGACGATGTTCATGACCCTCAAGGCGCATCAGGAGGCGGATTATTTCAAGACCTCCGGGTCACCCAACCTGCATTCCAAGCGGCAGGAGGTGCAGGACTGGCTCGTCCTGTGGGGATTCAACCACCTGTTTTCGGGCGCCGAAGCGTTCGTCGCGGCGCACCTGCGCGAATTTCCCAAGGACCTCAGGATTCGGGCGGTCCCCGGCGGCGTTGGACTGCGGTTTTCCCTGCCGTAGGACATGAACGCGGCTCCGCTGGGCGTCTTCGACTCCGGCATCGGCGGGCTCACCGTCGCGCACGCGCTGTTCGAGTGCCTGCCGCACGAATCGGTCATCTATTTCGGCGACACCGCGCGGGTCCCCTACGGCCCCAAGTCGCCGGAGACGGTGCGGCGCTACAGCGGAGAGATCCTCGACTTCCTGGTGCGGCGCGGCGTCAAGATGGTCGTGGTCGCCTGCAATACGAGCACGGCCCACGCCCTCGAGTTCCTGCGCAGCCGCTCCCCGGTGCCGGTGCAGGGGGTGATCGAGCCGGGGGCACGCGCCGCGGCGGCCGCGACGCGCGTCGGACGGATCGGGGTGATCGGCACCGCCGGCACCATCGCGAGCGGCGCGTACGAGCGCGCCATCAAGGCCGTTCGTCCGGACGTGGAGGTGGTGTCCCGGGCGTGCCCGCTCTTCGTGCCGCTCGTCGAGGAAGGATGGTTCGACCACCCGGCCACCGAGCTGGTCGCGCGCGAGTACCTGCAGCCGCTCGAGGATCGGAAGGTGGATGTCCTCGTGCTGGGCTGCACGCACTATCCGCTGCTCAAGCCGCTGCTGTCGCGCGTGATGGGTCCGCACGTGACGTTGATCGACAGCGCCGCGGAAACGGCCCGGACCGTCCGGCGGGAGCTCGAAGGGCACGAGCTCCTGGCGCCTGCCGGCGCCCGGCCGACGCACCACTTCGTCGTCTCCGACGACGTAGCGCTCTTCCGTCGCGTCGGCGCCCGCTTCCTGGGAGAGAAGCTGCAGGACGCGGAGCTCGCGCCGCTCTAGACTCCGAAGTCCTTCAGCTCCACCGTCTCGCGCGTCACCACGGCGTACCGCCCGCCGTCCAGAAACGCACCGGGGTTGAGATAGGTGCGCCCGTCGGGGAGCCGCTCGAGGCGGGCACGGTGCGTGTGGGCCATGACGACGAGCGACAGCTCCGGGCGCCGCTCGAGCAACCCCTTCGCATAGGACGCCTGAGCGGCTTCGGCGCGGTCGAGCACGGCCTTGTCCTTCGTTGCGTCGGCCAGCGTCCCGGAGAGCTTGTCGGCGATCCAGAAGCCGATCGTGGGATGCAGGGAGCGGAACACCGCGATGGTGAGCGGCTGGCGCAGCAGCCAGTGCGTGAGCGTCCCGCCCCAGTGCTGCTCGGTGAGGCCGTCGCCGTGGACCGCGAGGGCGCGCCGCCCGGCGAGGTCCATTTCCGCGGCGCCGGCGTGATAGGCGATCCCCAGGTCCTGCCGGAGAAAGTCCCCGCCCCAGCGATCGTGATTGCCGCCCAGGAAGGTCACCGGGATCCCGCGAGCGACGAGCTCGCCGAGTTTCATCGCGGTCACCACATGACGGCGCGGAACCACCCGGCCGTACTCGAACCAGAAGTCGAAGAGATCCCCGGCCACCAGCAGCTCGTCGCCGGGCTGGGGCACGGTCCCCAGGAAGGCGTGAAATGCGGCTTCGACGTTCGCGGGAACCTGGCCCAGGTGGGCGTCGGCCAGCACGAGGCAGCGCGCGGCGGGGGGAGACACGGCCCCAAGCTAGGAACCGCGGTCCGGGGTCGCAAGCCAGTGTCCCATTTGACTTTTGCTCACAGGCCGCGCATTCTCCGGCACGATGACCGTGACGCGCGGCGAGTCCAGAATCCGGCGCCCGCACCCTCGAGCGACAGGGGTGTCGGGAGGCGGTGAGCCCGCCGGCCAGGCGCCGCCGGCAGGGCAGGAGCGCAACCCGGGGACGCCGCTCGACCTGGATCTCATCCGCGCCATCCGTGTGAACCGCAGTGCCGTCGAGCGTCGTGCCGCGACGCTGCCGCGCCGCCGCACCGTGAAGAAAGAGTGGCAGGCCGCCTGGCTGCTCCGCGCTATCACCTGCATCGACCTCACCACCCTGCAGGGCGACGACACGCCCGGCAACGTCGTGCGGCTGTGCGCCAAGGCGCGCGCGCCGTTGCGCCTCGACCTCGTGGACGCCCTGGGAGTCGCGGATTTAGGCGTCACGGTGGGTGCGGTGTGCGTGTACCACGCGCTGGTGCCCACGGCGGTGACCGCGCTCGAGGGTTCCGGCATCCCGGTCGCCGCGGTGTCCACCGGATTCCCCGCCGGCTTGAATCCGTTCCCACAGCGGTTGGAGGAGATCCGAGCGTCGGTGGAGGCGGGCGCGGACGAGATCGACGTCGTGATCACGCGCGCCCATGTGTTGACGGGGGACTGGCCGGCGCTGTACGAAGAGGTCCGGGCGTTTCGCGATGCCTGCGGAGCGGCGCACCTCAAGGTGATCCTGGCCACGGGTGAGCTCGCCACGCTCACGAACGTGGCGCGCGCCAGTCTCGCGGCCATGATGGGCGGCGCCGACTTCATCAAGACGTCCACGGGCAAGGAGCCGGTCAATGCGACGCTCCCGGTGGGAATCGTGATGACGCGCATGATCCGTGAGTTCGCCGAGCGGACCGGCCACGCCGTCGGCTTCAAGCCGGCCGGCGGCATCCGGTCGGCGAAGTCGGCGCTCGAGTGGCTGATCCTCATGAAGGAAGAGCTGGGCGACGCGTGGCTCTCGGCCGAGCGCTTCCGCCTGGGGGCGAGCGCGCTGCTCATCGACATCGAGCGGCAGCTCGAGCACTTCGTCACGGGACGCTACAGCGCCGCGCACCGGCAACCGATGGTCTGATGACGACGAGCGTCGCGCGCATCTTCGAGACGATGGAATGGGGGCCGGCCCCGGAGGCGAGCGGGCCGGCGCTCGACTGGCTGAGATCGTTCGGCGGGGAGTTCGGGCACTTCATCGGCGGCCGTTGGGTCCCGCCCGCGGCCGGTGAAACGCTCGAGGTGATCAACCCGGCGACGCGCGCGGTCCTGGCCCGCGTCGCGCAGGGGGGCAACGCCGACGTCGATGCCGCGGTCGCCGCCGCGGGGCAGGCCTTCCCGGAATGGGCCGGGCTCTCCGGCCACGCCCGCGCCCGCTACCTCTACGCGCTCGCCCGCGAGGTCCAGAAGAACTCGCGGTTGCTCGCAGTGCTGGAGAGCCTGGACAACGGGAAGCCGATCCGCGAAACGCGTGATCTCGACATCCCGCTCGTGGCCCGCCATTTCTATCACCACGCGGGGTGGGCGCAGCTCGTGGCGAGCGAGTTCGCGGGCTACGGCCCCTTCGGCGTGGTCGGGCAGATCATTCCGTGGAACTTCCCCCTGATGATGCTGGCCTGGAAGGTCGCGCCGGCGCTCGCGGCGGGGAACACCGTGGTGCTGAAGCCGGCCGAGTTCACGCCGCTCTCCGCCCTCTGCTTCGCCGAGCTGACCCAGCGCGTCGGCCTGCCGCCGGGCGTGTTCAACGTAGTGACCGGCGACGGACGCGCGGGCGCCCTGCTGGTGGAGCATCCGGACGTGCGCAAGATCGCCTTCACCGGCTCGACCGAAGTGGGGCGGATCATCCGCAAGAAGACCGCCGGCAGCGGCAAGAAGCTCACGCTGGAGCTCGGCGGCAAGAGCCCGTTCATCGTGTTCGAAGACGCCGATCTGGACAGTGTGGTGGAAGGCGTGGTGGACGCGATCTGGTTCAACCAGGGCCAGGTCTGCTGCGCGGGCTCGAGGCTGCTGGTGCAGGAGGGCGTGGCCGGCCGGCTCGTCGGCAAGCTGCGCGCGCGGATGGAGAAGCTGCGCGTGGGATCGCCGCTCGACAAGGCAGTGGACATGGGCGCCATCGTGGCGCCGGTGCAGCTCGACCGCATTCGCGCGCTGGTCGAGCAGGGCAGGGCCGATGGTGCGGAGCTGTGGCAGCCCTCGTGGGCCTGTCCGACCGAGGGGTACTTCTATCCGCCGACGCTGTTCACCGACGTGTCGCCGGCGGCGACGATCGCGCAGGTCGAGATCTTCGGGCCGGTGCTCGTCACCATGACCTTCCGGACGCCGGCCGAGGCGGTCGCCCTTGCCAACAACACGCCTTACGGCCTGGCGGCGAGCGTCTGGACGGAGAACATCAACCTCGCGCTCGATGTGGCGCCGAAGATCAAGGCGGGCGTCGTGTGGATCAACTCGACGAACCTGTTCGACGCGGCGTCGGGGTTCGGCGGATACCGCGAGTCGGGCTTCGGACGCGAGGGCGGGCGGGAGGGGATGTGGGAGTACCTCAAGCCCGAATGGGACGGGGGACGGGGGACGGGGGACGAGTTGGCATCGAAGACGGTGGTGGAGGTGGAGGGGCCTCGTCCCTCGTCCCCCGTCCCGCTTCCCCCGATCGATCGAACACCGAAACTCTTCATCGGCGGGAAACAAGTCCGCCCCGACCAGGGCTACAGCCGTCCGGTGCGTGGCGGGGACGGACGGGTGCTGGGGGAAGTAGGGGAGGGGAATCGCAAGGACGTGCGCGACGCCGTGGAGGCCGCCCACGCCGCCGAGGGTTGGGGGCGAGGCGCGGGGCATGTGCGCGCCCAGATCCTTTATTACGTCGCGGAGAACCTCTCGGCGCGTTACGAGGAATTCGCCGGGCGGGTCGCCGCGCAGACCGGTGCCACGGCCGAGCAGAGCCGCGGCGAGGTGGACGCGGCGATCGCGCGGCTGTTCTCCTACGCGGCCTGGGCCGACAAGTACGACGGGGCGGTGCACCACGTGCCGATCCGCGGGGTCACGCTGGCGATGCACGAGCCGATCGGCGTGATCGGCATCGCGGCGCCGGACACGCATCCGCTGCTCGGGTTCGTATCGCTCGTGGCGCCGGCGATCGCCGTGGGCAACACCGTGGTCGCGCTGCCGTCCACGCCGCATCCGCTCTCGGCGACCGATTTCTACGCGGTGCTCGAGACCTCGGATCTGCCCGACGGCGTCGTCAACATCGTAACCGGCGACAAGAACGCGCTGGTGCGCGTGCTGGCGGAGCATCTGGACGTGGACGCGGTCTGGTACTGCGGCAACCCGGATGGCGCCCGAGCGGTGGAAGAAGCGTCCGCCGGCAACATGAAGCGCACCTGGCTGCCGGGCGCGCGCGACTGGCTCGACACGCGGCAAGCTGAAGGGCGCGAGTTCCTCCGCCATGCGACGCAGGTGAAAAACATCTGGATCCCCTACGGCGAGTGACCGTCTGGACCACGCCGAGCTGATCAGCGCCATCGAGCATCGCGTCAATTACTCCGAAACCGACCAGATGGGGTTCGTCTACCACGCCAACTACCTCGTCTGGCTGGACATGGCTCGTACGGAACACCTGCGGCGCACGGGGGTGACCTACAAGGAAATGGAAGCAGAGGGCGTCTTTCTGGCGGTGACCGAGGCACGGATCCGGTACCGCCAGCCGGCCCGCTACGACGACCTGGTGCGCATTCGGTGTTGGGTGCGGGACCTCGCGTCGCGCCGGGTCATCTTCGGATACGCCGTGGAGCGCGCCGCAACCGACGAGCTCCTGGCCACCGCGGAAACCGCCTTGATCGCTCTCGACCGCCGGCACGGCTTGACCCGCATTCCGGCACACGTGATGGAGCGCCTGCATGCGACTGCCGATCCTGCCCCCCTTCGTTTCTAGCCTGGTCGCGGCGCTGCTGGTCACAGCGCCGCCCGCGTCGGCGCAGGCCACTTCCCCGGCGCAGGACGAGGCCACGGTCGGGCTGCTGGCACGATTGCTCGCCCTCTCGGACGCGCGCCGCTTCGACGGCGCGGTGCTGCGGCAGGCACTCCAGTCGGACAATCCGACCGTGCGCATCCAGGCGGCGCTGGCCGCCGGCCGCATCGGCGACCCGGACGCCGTCGAGCTCCTGGTGGCCGAGCTCAACGATTCCGTCGTGGCGGTGCAGGCCACCGCCGCGTTCGCCCTCGGTCTGCTCAAGGACGGCCGCGCCGTCGAGCCCCTGCTCGCCATCGTTCGCAGCGTGCCCCCGGCGTCCCAGGGCCCCCGGGAGTTGGAGGCGATCACGGCGATGGCCAAGATCGGCGGCTCCCAGGGCGCCGATGCGATACGACTCGTGCTGCAGGCCGCCCCGCTGGGCCAGACCGTTCCTGCGACGGCGAGCGTCGCCGCCCTCGAAGCCTGGCGCCTCGGCGCGCGCGCCCCGGTGGCGCAGCTGGTCGCGCTCGCGGACAACCCCGACGAGGTCGTCCGCTGGCGCGCGATCTTCTCCCTTGGGCGGTTGCGCAGCGCGCCCGCCATGCCCGTGCTGTTCCGGGCGCTGGGCGACCCGTCGCCCGCCATCCGTGCCGTGGCGGCGCGCGGGCTGTCGGCGACGCTCGTCGATTCGAGTGGCCTGGGACGCGCGACCGTCGCCGCCCGGCTGCGCTCCCTCGTGAGCGACGCCGATGCCGCCGTGCGGATCAACGCGCTGCGCGCGATCGGCACCTTCCGGGGCGATTCGACGCTCGCGGCGGCCGTGATTCCCGCGCTCGCCGATGCCGTCATGGGCGTGGTCGTACAGGCGGAGACGACTCTGGGTGTGCTGGGCGGCAGCGCCGCGATCGACGCACTGCGCCGTCAGGCGACGAGCACGACCTATGCCCTGCGCCGGCAGGCGATCGTCGCCCTCGCGCAGGCCGACAGCGCGGCCGGAGTCGCCGCGGCAAGCGGCGCGATGTCCTCCGATGGAAGCGGGGACTGGCGCTGGCGCAGCGTGGCCGCCGAAGCGTTCGCCGCGGCGCGCGATCGCTCGCGCCTCGAGAGCCTGCTGGCCGACGGCGACGGGCGCGTCGTCGCCCAGGCTTTGCAGGGACTCACGGAGGTCGTCGCCGATAGCGACACGGTGCTCGTCGCGCGCGCGCGCCTGTTGCTCGACCACGCCGACCCGGCCGTGCGCAGCGTTGCGTCCGACGTTCTGGGCCGGCGGCCCGCGGTGGCGGACGTGGACCGGCTGGTGGCGGCCTACCGCCGGGCGGCCAACGACCCGTTCGACGACGCCCGCCTGTCGGCCGTACGCGCGCTCGCAGAGATCGCCGCCAGCGGCTCGGCGGGAAAGCTCAAGGTCCTCGAAGCCTTCGTCGCCGCCACGCCGCGCCCGGACGACTACCTGGTGCGCCGCCTGGCCGATGCGCGCTTTCCCGAGGCGGCCGAGGCTTGGAGGGGGACCGCCGGAAGTGCCGGCGGGGCAGCGATCGCCACGGGCAAGACCGATGCCGATTATCGCGAAGTCGTCCGGCGTTACCTGCTTCCCTCGACCCTGGGGCAACCCAACCCGCAGGTTTCGCTCGAAACCGACCGCGGCACCCTCGCCCTCGAGCTGTTGCCGGTTCAGGCGCCGCTCACGGTCGCGCTGTTCCTGGATCTGGTCGACCGGCGCTACTTCGACGGCCAGCACTGGCACCGCGTGGTACCCAACTTCGTCGCGCAGGCGGGTGATCCGCGCGGCGACGGCTGGGGCGGACCGGGGACATCGCTGCGCGACGAGGTCAATCCGTTGCGCTATGCGACCGGCTCGGTCGGCATGGCGTTGTCCGGTCCCGACACCGGGGGGAGTCAGTTCTTCATCACCTACTCCGCTCAGCCCCACCTGGACGGCACGTACACGATCTTCGGACGGGTGGGCGGCGACGTGCGGGTGCTGCAGCAGGTCGCCCAGGGCGATCGCATCCGGAGCATCCACCGGTGAGACGACGACTCGCGTGCGCGCTCCTGCTGGCCGCGGCCCCGGGCATCGCGGCCGGCCAGATCGGCTACTTCGGGCAGAACAAGATTCAGTACCACAGCTTCAGCTGGCAGGTGCTGCGCGGCGAGCACGTCGACCTCTATTTCTATCCCGAGGAAACCGAGCTGGCCCGGGTGGCGCTCGCCTACGCGGAGGAGAGCTACGAGGTGCTCGAGCGCCGCTTCAATCACGCGGTGCAGCGCCGGGTGCCGCTCATCGTGTACGCCTCGCACGCGGACTTCGAGCAGACCAACGTGCTCCCGTACGCCCCGCCGGAAGGGCTCCTGGGCGTCACCGACTTCCTGAAGCGGCGCGTCACCCTGCCGTTCACGGGGAACTACGCCGATTTCCGCCACACGCTGCGCCACGAGCTGGTGCACGTCTTCCAGCTCAGCCTCTCGACCGCAGCGTACCTCCGCTACCCGCGCACCGCCCGCGTCGGGCTGCCATTGTGGTTCAGCGAGGGCCTCGCCGAGTACTTCTCCGCGGGCGAGGACTCGCGCGACGAGATGATCCTGCGGGAGCTGACCGTGTCGGGCCGGTTGCCGGAGCTGGGACAGCTCACCTATGCCGGCGGCGGCATCATCTACCCGATCGGCGGGAGCATCGTCCGCTACCTCGCGACCACGTACGGGGACTGGCGCATCGCGACGCTCTATCACGAGTTGTACAAGTATCCGACGCTCGATGCGGCGTTCCGCGAGCTCTACGGCCGCAGCCTGGCGCAGCTGTCGGACGAATGGCAGTTCTGGATGCGCCGCCGGTATTTCGGAGACGTGGGCACCACGCGGCCGCTCGCGCTCGCGGCGCGCCAGCTCACGACGCTCGCCATCAAACCTGTCGCCTACCGGCTGCCGGGGGACAGCGTGGTGCGGGTGCTCTATTTCTCGCCCGCGGACGGCTACGCCAGCATCTACAGCCGGCCGCTCGAGGGCGGTTCCGCGGAGCTCGTGATCCACGGCGAGCGGACGCCCGAATTCGAGTCGTTCCATTACTTCGAGTCGCGCATCGACGTGCACCAAGGCGTGGCGGTGTTCGGCAGCCGCTTCGAGTCGCGTGACGCCCTGATCTTCTGGGATCTGCGGGACGGCCGCCTGGTGGGCCGCTACCAGTTCCAGGATCTGGTGTCGATTCTCTCGCCGTCGTGGGCGCCCGACGGCAAGAGCGTCGTGTTCAGCGGCCTCGCGGTGTCCGGATTCGCGGATCTGTACCGACTGTGGCTCGACGACGGTCGTCTGGAGCGGCTGACCACCGACCGCTACCAGGACATCGATCCATCCATCAGCCCCGATGGGCGGACCGTGGTCTTCGCCTCCGACCGCACGGCGTTCGGCTCGACGGGCGCCCGCAATCTGTTCCTGCTCGATCTGGCGAGCGGCGCCATTCGCGACCTCACCTACGGCGACTGGCAGGACGACACCCCGCGCTGGTCGCCCACGACCGGCCGCATCTGGTTCTCGAGCGACCGGGACGGTACGCTGCAGCTCTACTCCGTGGATTCGAGCGGCAGCGGCCGGCGTGAGACCGCCGCACTGGGCGGCGCGTTCGATCCGCAATTCGTGGACAGCGCGACCGGCGTCGTGTTCGGCGGATTCGCCGACCTGACGTTCAATCTGTACCGGGCGAAATCGCTGCCCGACTCCGGGCTCACACAGATCGCCCTGGACAGCACGCGAACCGCGCCCGGGTGGGACTGGCCGGAGCTCACGTCCACGGCCGTGGCCGGAGCGACGCCGGGACCCTACAAGCGGCAATACGGGCTCGACTTCGCCGCCGGCGAGGCCGCCGTGGCCCCCGGGTTGGGATCGGAGCAGGGGGCCGTCGTGTTGTTCAGCGACCTGCTGAACGACCACCAGTTCATTGGAACGCTCTCCTCGTTCTCCTACTCCGGCAGCGGGCTCGGGAACCTGCTGGAAAACCTCAGCGGCTCCGCGTTCTACCTCGACCAGACCCATCGCATCAACTGGGGCGTCGGCGCCTACCGGCAGCGCGGGTTGTTCTACGAGGGAGATTTCACCACGCTGTTCCAGGAGACGAGCTACGGCGTGCTGGGGCAGGTGCGCTATCCGATTTCCCGCTTCCGGCGGCTCGAGGCGGAGTTCCGCCTGGAGCATTCGAACCGCTTCGATTTCGCCAACCCGGTCGTGACCGAGCCGCGTCGTGTCGCCTGGCTGGCAGCGAATTACCTCACCTACGTGAAGGACAATAGCCTGTGGCTGGCCACCGGTCCGATCGACGGTGAGCGGCACAGCTTCACCGTGGGGGTCGTGAATGACGTGAACCACGGCCGGTTCGACGCCTACGTCCTCTCCGGGGACGCGCGGCACTATCTCCGCACCACACGGCGCAGCGCGATCGCCGTGCGCGCGCTCGGCTATTGGACGGGCGGCGATCGGCCGCGCCTCATCAACATCGGCGGCTCCTGGGGGCTGCGCGGCTACCCGTACTTCGGGTACGTGTCCGGTACGCGCGCCTGGCTGCTCTCCGCCGAGTGGCGCTTTCCGATCACCGACTACCTGGCCCTGGGATTCCCGTTCGGGGCCGCGCAGTTTCCCGGCGTGCAGGGGGCGATCTTCACCGACCTGGGGCGTGCGTGGACGCCGACGTCGCGTCGCCGCGGGACGCTCGGCAGCTGGGGAGTCGGATTCCGCATGCCGGTCATCGACGCGCTGGTGTTGCGGCTCGACGTGGGCTACCGCTACCACCGCGGCGATATCACCTCGTACGGCCTGCCCTCCCGGGACCGGCGCGCGCGGTTCGCGGACCTCTTCTTCGGATTCAACTATTGAACCGCCGGCGCTTGCTTGACCGCCTCGGCGGCGGTTCCTACATTGCCGCATGTTCCGTGCTGGCCGCCTGTTACGGCCGTCCGGCGCCACTTCTGCCGGAGCCGGTTGCCGTCGTGCCGCGCGACAGCATCGTGGCGTGGAGCCGGCGGAGCGGACCGACGCGCCCTACGGCGCTGCGGTTCCGGTGGCGCTATCGCGACGATCGGCGCAGCGGCGGCGGCCGCGGCACGGCCCGCGTCGCGCCACCGGATTCGGTGCGGGTCGATTGGGCGACCTCGCTCAGCATCAAGACCGGCGCCGCCGTGGTGGTGGGCGACTCGCTGCGGTGGGCGGACCCGGAGGAGGACTATCCCTCGTCGGTGACGCCGGCCGTGCAGCTCGTCTGGACCGTGCTCGGGGTCGTGCGCCCGCCGGGCGTCGCCGCGACGGTGTTCGGTTCCAGCGACTCCGTCCGGGCGGTGTGGCGCTATGCCGAGGAGCACGACACGCTCGACTTTCGCCAGAGCCTGGGCGCGTCGCGGACCCTCGAGGCGGAATGGCGCCGCGACGGAACAGTGATGGCGCGTGGCCGCACGGTCCTCGGGCCGGGCGGGCTTCCTGAGAGCGCACGGATCGATGTCCCCAAGAGGTCGGCACGGTTTGAGCTCACCTTCGTGGCGGTGGATTCGGGGGCGACGTTCGCTCCCGCGCTCTGGCGCAGTCGCCGCTAGCCTCGCCGGGCTCGCGCTGAGCGGTTGCCTGTACGGGTTCGCCGGTGGCGGCCTCCCGAACATCAAGACCGTCGCGATCCTGCCGTTCGACAACGACACGCCGGAGCCGGCATTGACCACGGAAGTGGCCAACGCCGTGCACGAGGCGATCGAGGGGCGACTCGGGTTGCGCGCCGCGGGAGAGGCCACCGCCGACGCCGTCGTGCGGGGGCGGATCGCCCGCTATGATGCCGATCTGCCGCTCGCGGTGGTAGCCGGCACCGGGGAGGCCAACGTCACGCGCCGGCAGGTCCAGCTCACCGTGGATATCTCGATCGTCGATCAGCGCGACGGCCGGACCCTCTGGCAGCATCAGGGACTCACCATGCTCGGGGACTACCAGCCGCCGCAGGAAGCGGAGGGCCGCAAGGTCGCGCTGCAGAAGCTCGTCACCGAGATCGTGGACGGGGCACAGTCCCAATGGTAGCCGCGTCCCTCGTTCGGCGGCGTGGAGCCAGCACCACCGGGTGCCTGCTGTCGCTGCTCGTGCTCGTGGCGGTGCTCTACTACGGCGTCAACATCGGCGAGGTCTACTTCCGCTATTACCGGCTCAAGGACGAAATGGGCTCCCAGGCGCGTGTCGCGGCGGCCCTCGACAACGGCACGATCCAGCGTCGCATCGTGTCGGCGATTCAGGACATCGGCCTCCCCGACGATGCCGCGTCGAATCTGCAGATCACCCGGGTCGCTTCGCCCCGCCAGATCACGATCGAGAGCGAGTACGCCGAATCGGTCCACCTGCCGCTGTTCGAGCACACCTTCCGGTTCCACCCCAAGGTCACCGAGCCGCTGTGAGGTGAGCACCGCCTCCAAGGTCCGGCCGCGTGAAGATGCCGTACGCTGGCGCGCGGCCCAGGCCGGCCCCGTGGTGTTCACCAACGGGGTCTTCGATCTGCTCCATGTGGGACACGTGACGGTGCTGGAAGCGGCGCGCGCCGAGGGTGCTGTGCTCGTGGTGGGCGTCAACTCGGACGACTCGGTGCGGCGCCTGGCCAAGGACGACGACCGCCCGCTCGTCCCGTGGCCCGAGCGCGCCCGCGTGCTCGCAGCCCTGGCGTGCGTCGACTGCGTCGTCCCCTTCGAGGAAGCCACGCCGCTCGAGCTGATCCGGGCGCTCCGGCCGGATGTGCTGGTGAAGGGCGCCGACTACGCCTTGGAGGAGATCGTCGGAGCGGCGGAGGTGACGGGCTGGGGCGGGCGAGTCGTGCGAATTCCCCTCGTCGCCGGAAAGTCCACCACGGATCTGATACGGCGATTGCGGGAGAAAGAGCGATGAATCCGCAATTAGCAGTCCGCAATCCACAATGAAGCTCCTCATCGCCACGCGCAGCCCGGGGAAGACGCGTGAAATCCGCGAGATCCTGGCGGTCGCGGCGCTGCAGATCAGCTTCCCCGACGAGCTCGGGTTGGAGCGGCTGCCGGAAGAAGACGATCTGGAGCAGACCTTCAGCTACGTCGGCAACGCGGTGGCCAAGGCCCGGCACTTCGCGCAACGGAGCGGCCTGCCGACCGTGGCGGACGATTCGGGGCTGGAGGTCGACGCGCTCGGTGGCGCGCCGGGCGTCCATTCGGCGCGGTTCGCGCTCGAGCAGAAGAGCGTGGCGCCCGGCCAATCGCTCGACGCCGCCAACAACGCGCTGCTGCTGGCTCGCCTGTCCGGCGTCCCGGCGGTCCAGCGGACGGCCCGGTACCGGTGCGTGGTGGCCTATCTCGCGGGGCCAGGGGAGACGCCGGAGATCGTCGAAGCCACCTGCGAGGGCAAGATCCTGCCGGAGCTTCGCGGCACCGGCGGCTTCGGCTACGACCCGCTGTTTTTCTCGGAGGATCTGCAGCGCGGTTTCGGCGAGGTGCCCGCGGACGTGAAGCACGAGGTGTCGCACCGCGGGCGGGCGTTCCGGGCGCTGATCGAGGTGCTGCAGCGTCGCCCGGTCTCGTAGTTATGTTTGGTCTGGTTTGATTCTCCTCGACGTCTTGCGGCTCGGCGGACCGGCGTCTGGCATTTCGGGGCGTAGCGCAGTCTGGTAGCGCGTCTGGTTTGGGAGCCCACGGCAGGGCTGGGGGATTTCGCTAAGTTGGCGTAGTGCTGCATAGATAGTCACCACGGGTGCGAAAGTTCTCACGAGCTTTCGCACCCGTTCTGCATCCGACCGTGCACAGATTCGTGCACAGACTGCCTTTGGTCGTCCCCCTTACGCCGCCGACCGACGCCGCTCGAACGCATCCAGCATTTCTTGAAGCCATGCGGAGTCGTTTGCGTGATTCTCCATAACCTTAATCGCCTTGTACAACAGGTTCACGTCGGACTTCTTCTGCTTGAGCATGCCCCACGCTACAGCGATTGCCATTCGTCGCCGCGCATCCCGCTGTTCACGCTCGCTCTTCATCCCTATTGTCCTTTCCGTAGGTCCTTGTTCTGGTCACAAGTGTCTTGTGCGCGGGCGCAGACTCTTCGGCGTCTGGCCAGCAAACGGCTGCTGCCTGGATTTGCGAGGATGAGTTTTCTTGTGCCGTGGGACCAACGGACGCGGGTTGCCACTCCCACATGGAAAGTAAATGTCGTCTGCTGATACCGCAAAGGCCGTTCGCGCGAGCAGCCGCCACGTCTGGTCTTGGTTACCCAATTTGACAAAGCCACGCGCCGTCGCGGCGAACGTCGGACCGTGGCTTGATAGCGCCCCTCGCACCTAAGTAAACTCCGGTATAAGAGCGCAGGGTTCTCGCGAGGAGCCCGATGCACCTCGACCTCTCACTTCTTGGGGGGGGCGGTGCGTCGGGCTTCACTGTCATGGGGGAGCGGGGATGGCGAAGAAACGAAAGAGGGCCAAGCAGCAACGCGGCCCAGTGGTGGTCTTGGCGACGGGTGTTAGCCGGGGGCTCGCGGAGCAGTTCCAAGCGCTCGCGACCCGCCAGGGCCTCACGCGGGCCGGTGCGCTGCGGCGCATCGTGCGTGGGGCGGTTGGGGGCATCGTGGAAATTGAGCGGGAGCCGGTGCACGAACCGGGCGAGGCGTGCCGATGAGGGCCCCACTGTTGAGCATCGCCGAGGCGCTCGTCGTGCGGGGGGGCCTTCACAGCCTCAAAACGGACCCGGGCTGGCTGCACGGCCGACCGATGACGGTCCCGATTCGCGGCACGGATGGCACCCTGCGCACGGCGCGGCTGCGGGCCCCGTGGCCATGGGTGCTGCGGAAGTTGTCCCGGTGTGGCTACCTCGACGCCAGCGACTTGGAGTGACCCATGCGCCATGCGGACTGGGTTACGCTGTTGCACGCCAAGCGCGTCGGGCGAGGCTGGAAGGCCCGCTGCCCGGCGCACGAGGACGACAGCGCAGACAGCTTGGGTGTGGACCCGGGCGACGGTTGCACGCTGCTGAAGTGCTGGGCGGGCTGTGCGACCGAAGCCGTCGTCGGGGCGGTCGGCAAGACCATGGCCGACCTCTTTGACGAGCCCCGCAGGCTAGCGGCGGCCCCGGAGCCCGACTGCG
>DATICZ010000349.1:0-14655 GCA_035456525.1 Gemmatimonadales bacterium | reverse complement strand
AACGGCCGGATTTTGCGCGTCTGCACCAGGGCGAGCGCTTCGAACACCTCGTCGAGCGTGCCGTACCCTCCGGGAAACGCCACGAGCGCCTTGGCGCGCAGCAGGAAGTGAAGCTTGCGCAAGGCGAAGTAGTGGAAGCGGAAGCACAGCTCCGGGGTGATGTAAGGATTGGGGAATTGCGGATGGGGCAACGCGATGTTGAACCCGATGGACTCGGCGCCCGCATCGAAGGCCCCCCGGTTGGCGGCTTCCATGATGCCCGGGCCACCGCCCGTCGTGATGACGGCGCGCACGCCCGGACGGGCGCCGTCTCCCACCAGACGGCCGAACTCCCGCGCCACGTCGTAGTACACGCTGTTGGCCAGGATCCGCTCCCCCACCTCGAGCCGGCGCGCCAGGTCGCGATCGCCGGGACGGCCGGCCAGCGCCTCACGCAGCGCCGCCACCCGCCGCCGAGCGGCCGCCGGTTCGGCGATCCGTGTGCTGCCGACCACGACGATGGTATCCTGAATGCCGTGTGCTTCGAGCAGCAGCTCCGGCTTGAGGTAGTCGACCTGAAGGCGCAGGCCTCGCGTCTCGTCGCGGTTGAGGAAGTCGACGTCCTGGTCCGCTTGGCGATAGCCGGGGCTGTCGAGGATCGCCTGCAGGCGTCGCGGCGCGTCGGGATCGTCTTCCGGGGACTTCGGCTGGTGCCAGGGCAACGGCACCTGGCGCCGATGGGGATGCGCGGGAGGTGGAATCCGCGCCTCGAGTTGCGCGGTCGTGGCCGCGCCAGTGGTCGTTTGCCGCTTCATATCAGCTCCGGTACGGGTATCGCCGGCCCATGGCTTTCCATCGTATCGCCGTCGCAATGATGAGATTGTGAAGACAGGAGGGACGATGCTCGGAACGTTGACCGATCCACAGATCGACCGGCTGCTGCGCTCGGAAAGCGTGGGACGGCTCGGCTGCCACGCGGGCGGCCGCACCTACGTCGTGCCGGTCACCTACGTGTACGACGGCGCCGCGATCTACGGGCATACGGGGGACGGGATGAAGGTCGCCATGATGCGCGAGAACCCCGAGGTCTGCTTCGAGATCGACCACATGGAATCCCTGGCGAACTGGCAGAGCGTGATCGTCTGGGGCCGGTTCGAGGAGCTGCGCGGCACGGCCGCGGCCCATGCGATGGGTCTGCTGATGGACCGGTTGCTGCCCCTGGTCACGAGCGAGACGGCCGTCCCCTCTCACGGTCTCGATCCGTCCACCGTGCACCGCGCCGACGTGACCGGTCGCCCGGCGGTGGTGTATCGCATCGTGATCGGCGAACGGACCGGACGATTCGAGAAGCGGTGAGGTGAGCGCGACCGCCCGCTGGCGCGCAGAAGCCGTTCCGGCGCTGAACCTGCTGCTGTTCGGCCTGGCCCTGTGGGCGCTGGACCGGCTGCTGCACGACTACCCGCTGCGCGACATCCTCGCTGCGCTGCGCGCGATTCCCTTTTCCCTCGTCCTGCTGGCCGCCCTGGTCAGCGGGCTCGGCTACCTCGCGCTCATCGGCTATGACTGGGTGGCCTTCCGGTTCCTCGGCCTGGACCTTCCGCTGCACCGGATGCTCATCCCCTCGTTCGTGAGCTTCGCGGTCAGCAACAACGCCCCGGCCTCCATGGTGACCGCCGGCGGCGTCCGCTACCGCATGTACCGCACGCTCGGGCTGACCGCGACCGGAGCCGTGACGGTCGCCGGCTTCAACGTCGTCACATACGCGCTCGGTCTCGCCGGCCTCGCGGGCCTGGCGCTGCTGCTCGACCCCACGGGAGCGGGCGCGCATACCCTCGCGCTGCCCGGCCGTGCACTCGGCGTGCTGCTGCTCGTCGGCGTCGCCGCTTACCTGCTCGTGGCCCGTGCGGGCCGTGGCGCCGTTCGCGTGCTGGGCCGCACGTTCCAGCTCCCTGGTGTGCGGATCGCGCTGGCGCAGCTCGCGATCTCGGTCGCGGATTGGCTCCTCTCCTCCGCACCGCTGTTCATCCTGCTCGCAGGCGTCACCGCCGTTCCCTACTTCTCCTTCCTCACCGCGTTTCTGGTCGCCGCGTTCGCGACGCTCTTTCTTCCGATCCCCGGTGGGGTCGGGGTGTTCGAGGCGGTCGTGCTGCTGCTGCGCCCCAGCAGCGTGCCCGTCCCGGACACCCTGGCCGCGCTACTCGTGTATCGGGTTGTCTACTACCTGGTGCCGCTCGCGGTCGCGGGGGGCCTGCTCGCCGCACGCGCCGTGCAGCGGGTCCGCCGGTCGGTACACCCGTTGCGGGAGCTGATGCACGGTGCCTCCTCGTTGGCGCCGCGCGTGCTCGCGTTCACCACGTTTCTCGCCGGGACCGTCCTCCTCATCACCGGCGCGATTCCGGCGGACGACCGCCGACTCGCCTGGCTCGGCCGGCTGCTGCCGCTCGGCGTGATCGAGGCGTCGCATTTCCTGAGCAGTATCGTGGGCGCGGTGCTGGTGCTCTCCGCCTGGGGGCTGGAGCGCCGCTCGCACGTCGCCTACCACCTGGTCCGCATCCTGTACGGCCTTGGCATTCTGCTCACCCTGTTGCGATCGTTCGACCTGCGATTGGCGGCAGGTTTGGCGATCACGCTCGCGGTCCTCATCTTCGCGGGCCGCGAGTTCCCGCGTCCCGGACCGCTGACGCGCGAACCCATGGGTTACCGGTGGGTGTTCGCCGCCGGCGCCGTGTTCCTGGTCGAGGCGTGGATCGGGGCGCTGCTGTATCGCCACGTGGAGTTCGCCGGGCAGGTGTGGTGGCGCTTCGCCCTGTCCGGCCAGGGACCGCGGGCGCTGCGCGCCGCGGTCGGGGCCTCGATCGTCATGCTGCTGTTCGCCGTCGAGCGGCTGATCTCGGGAACCGTCCCCCGCAGCCGGACCCCCTGACGTGGCGAGGATCAGCGCGGGAGTCCTCGTCTACCGGAAGCGGCAGGGCGTCGTGGAGGTGCTGCTCGTACATCCCGGGGGCCCGTTCTGGGCCAAGCGGGATACCGGCGCCTGGTCCATCCCCAAGGGAGAAGCGGACCCGGCAGAGCCGCTGCTGGATGCGGCCCGGCGCGAGTTCCACGAGGAGACCGGCTTCACCGTATCCGGCGACTTCACGGCACTGAGCCCATTGCGACAACCGGGGGGAAAGGTCGTGCACGCCTGGGCCGTGGAGGGCGATTGTGACCCCACGCGGATGCGCAGCAACACGTTCACTCTGGAGTGGCCACCGCGCTCGGGGAAACAGCAGGAGTTCCCCGAAATCGATCGGGTGGATTGGTTTGCGATCGACGAGGCGCTGCGCCGGATTCTCCCGGGGCAGGCCAGCCTCCTGCGGGAGCTCGCGACCCTCGTCTAGACGAGCGCCGGGAGGCGAGCCGCCAAGGCCTCCAACCGTTCGCCGGCCGCCTCGAGGAATGGTTCCAGTACCGACGTGAGATTGGGCGTCCCGAGCTCTTCGAGCTCGTAGCGCACCCGCACGCTCGGCCTGTCGAGACGCACGAGCTTCGCCAGATCGACCGGGGTTCCGATGACCACCAGGTCGGCCGGGGTCGCGCGGATCGTCTCCGCGAGCTCGCGCACCTGCTCATCGCCGTAGCCCATGGCCGGCAGGACCGGTCCGGTCCCCGGATAGGCGGCATAGGTGTCGCGGATGGATCCTACGGCGTAGGGACGAGGGTCCACGATCTCGCCGGCTTCGTACCGCTTGGCCGCCACCCAGCCCGCGCCGTAGGGCATGCCCCCGTGCGTCACCGTCGGCCCGTCTTCGACCACCAGCACGCGCTTGCCCCGCAACTCCGCGCCGTCCTCGACGAAGATGGGGCTCGCCGCCTCGACCACCGTCGCGCGGGGGTTCAGCTCGCCCACCACGCGACGCACCGTCGCGATCTCCTGGGGAGACGCCGAGTCCACCTTGTTGATGACGATCGCGTCGGCCATGCGCACGACCGTCTCTCCCGGATGGTAGTGCGCAGCGTGATCGGCGCGGTGCGGATCGACGACCGTGATCAGCAGATCGGGGACGAAGAACGGCATGTCGTTGTTGCCGCCGTCCCACAAGAGGACGTCCGCTTCGTGCTCGGCCTCGCGCAGGATGCGCTCGTAGTCCACGCCGGCGTACACCACCCAGCCGGCCCTGAGCAGCGGCTCGTACTCCTCGCGCTCTTCGATCGTGACACGATGGGTGTCCAGGTCGGCGAACCGCGCGAAGCGCTGGACCGCCTGCCGGGCGAGGTCGCCGTAGGGCATGGGGTGCCGCACCACCACGGCGTGAATGCCCCGCTCCTCGAGTAAAGCGGCCAGGCGACGGGTCGTCTGGCTCTTGCCTGCACCGGTGCGGGCGGCGCATACGGCGATGACGGGCACCCGCGCCTTGAGCATCGTGTGACGGGGCCCAGACAGCAGGAAGTCCGCTCCCGCCGCGAGCGAGCGTGAGGCGATGTGCATCACGTGCTCGTGCGAAACGTCCGAGTAGCTGAATACCGCCACGTCCACGCGGAAATCGCCGATCAGGTGCTCCAGCTCGCTCTCGGGCCTGATCGGGATGCCGTACGGGTAGTCAGGCCCGGCGAGCGCGGCCGGGTACCGCCGGTCGGCGATGTTCGGGATCTGGGCTGCCGTGAAGGCCACGACGTGATAGGCGGGATTGCCGCGGAAGAACACGTTGAAGTTGTGGAAGTCGCGTCCCGCAGCGCCAAGAATCAGGGCGTTCTGGCTCATGCGTCCCAGCCTAGGACGCCCGGAATGAAGCGACCCTGAGGCGCGCCTGAGGGACTCTGACCCCGGTGACAGCCCTCACACTGGTTTCAGCCCTCAATCATCCTGCGGAGCGAAGTTACGGCTATGGCGCATCAGGAGGAGACCATGGCCACGACGAAGACCGGTGGAGCGCAGCTCCTGCGGAAGCTCGAGGGAATCGAGCGACGCCTCGACACCCTGGCGGACCGGGTCAAGAGCCTGGAGCGACACACGACCGAGCTGGACGAGCTGAGGCGAGAGGTCGGGAATCTGAAGATCGAGGTAGAGGAGTTCCGGGAGGTCGACTGACGGGGCCGCGGAGACGACGAGCCCCGGTGAATCGGGAGGCGGAATCATGACCACGAGGAAGAAGGTCACGGCGGCGGTCAGGCAGGCCGCGGCCCGGGCCCGGGTGGCGGGGCGCAAAGTCGCCGAGCGGATGGCGGTGGCGGCGGATGCCAAACTGGTCGAAGCCGGGCAGGCCGCGAAACACCGTCAGCGTGGGCGCGCCATCAAGCGCGCGCTGAAGACCGCGACGCGGGCGGCCGCCATTGCCGCGGCGACCGCGACCACCATCATGGCCGCCCGAGCGGCCGCGCGGGCCCGTCGCCGGCGGGGAGCACCAGCGGCCCCGTAATGGTGCTGTTGCTGATCGGCCTGATCGGTGCGCTGCGACAGGGTGAGCCACCGAGGCAGGCGGAGGCAGCGCGCCAGATCGTTACGCTCCCGCCGCCGAGGGAACGGGGCCCGCTGTCGCTGGAGGAGGCACTCCGATCACGCCGATCGGTCCGCAGATTCGCCGGCGGGCCGTTGAGCCTGGTCGAAGTCTCCCAGTTGCTGTGGGCGGCCCAGGGGACCACGAGCGCGGCAGGCGGCCGTACCGCACCGTCCGCCGGCGCGCTCTACCCGCTCGAGCTGTATGTCGTCGTTGGGGATGTCACGGCGCTGCCGCGGGGGATCTATCGCTACCGGCCGCGTCGGCACGATCTGGTGCGCGTGGATTCCGGAGAGGATCGGCGCTCCGCGCTCGCCACCGCCGCTCTCGGGCAGCGCTGGATCTCCAGCGGCGCGGTCGTTTTCGTCATTGCGGCGGAGTACGAGCGCACCACCGCCAAGTACGGCGAGCGCGGCGAGCGGTACGTCCATATGGAGGTCGGACACGTCGCGCAGAACGTCTACCTGCAGGCGGCCGCGCTCCGGGTCGCCACCGTGTTTGTCGGCGCCTTCCGGGATAGTGCCGTCGCCCGGGTCCTGGAATTGCCCGCGACGGTGCGTCCGCTCGGGCTGATGCCCCTGGGACGGATGCCATGACGCCATCCACGCTGGCACGAGCGATCGGGCTCGAGGACAAAGTCGCCTTCCTCAAGCGCCCGGAGGGCTACCCCGAAGTTCCGGGCGCCGTGGAAGCGCTGGAAACCCACCTCGCGTGGGTGTTCCTGACCGACCGCTTCGCCTACAAGCTCAAGAAGCCGGTGCACTATTCCTACGTCGATTTCCGCACGCTCGCCGCGCGGCGGCGCGATGCCCAGGAGGAAGTGCGGCTCAATCGTCGTCTCGCCGCGGGCGTGTACCTCGGCGTCGTGGCGCTCACACTCGAGCGGGAAGGCCGCCTGGCCCTCGAGGCAGAAGGCGTTCCGGTGGAGTGGCTCGTCAAGATGCGCCGTCTGCCGCGTGAGCGCATGCTCGATTTCGCCATCGCCTCCCACAGCCTGGACGAAGGCGCACTCGACGACGTCGTGGGGCTGCTCGCGGCGTTCTACGGCACGGCGCGCAGCATCGTCCTCCCTCCCGGCGACTACCGTCGCCGGTTCGAGCAGGACATCGAAGCGAACGCCCGCGCGATCGCTGAGCCGCGGTACGGCCTGCCGTCCGCCGTGATCACCGCGACCGCCGCCGGGCAGCGGCGCTTTCTGCTGCGACGGGCGGACCTGCTCGAAGCCCGCGCCGCCGCCGGCCGGATCGTCGAAGGGCACGGCGATCTCCGGCCCGAGCACGTGTGTCTCGGGCCGCCTCCCGCGATCATTGATTGCGTCGAGTTCAAGCGGGAATTCCGGCTGCTCGATCCGGCCGACGAGCTCGCCTACCTCGGCCTGGAATGCGAGCGCCTGGGCGCAGAGACCCTCGGCCCGAAGCTGCTCGCCCGCTACGGCGTCCTCACGGGGGATCAGCCACCCGCCGCGCTGGTCGGGTTCTACAAGAGCTTCCGCGCGCTGTTGCGCGCCAAGCTCGCCGCCTGGCACCTGGACGACCGGACCGTGCGCTACCCCTCACAGTGGTTCAACCGGGCGCAAACCTACCTCACGCTGGCCGAGCGCTACGCGCGGCAGCCGTAGACCCCGGGCTCAGGATCCCAGCAGGTCCACGAGTGAGCCGTTTTCGTGAATCCGGCGGGCGGCTTCCGCGAACAACGGCCCCACGTCGATGGTGGTGAGCTTCCTCCGGGCCGCGGCGTCGGTCAAGCGGAACGGCGGCACGCTGTCGGTCACCAGCAGCTCGTCGAGTGCAGGCTCGGCGAGCCGCGCGTTCGCGTCTCCGGTGAAGAGGCCATGGGTGGCCACGGCGATCACCCGCACGGCCCCGCGGGCGCGGCAGGCGGCCGCGGCGCGCGCCAGCGTCGTTCCGGTGCTGATCAGGTCGTCCACGAGAATCGCGAGCCGCCCGGCGACGTCTCCGACCAGCGCCGCGCCACTCACGACGCCCTCGCTGCGCGCCTTCTCCATGACGGCGAGCGGCACGGCGCGTCCCAGCGCCCGGGCGAGCGTGTCGCGCAGGGCATCCGCCCGCTTCACGCCTCCCACGTCGGGCGAGACCACCGTCACAGCGGCATCCCCCACGCGCGGCGCGAGCGAGTCCACGAACAGGTGCCGGGCCTCGAGATGATCCGTGCCGCAGCGAAACGCGTTCTGGTAGGCGGCGAGATTGTGCACGTCGAGGGTCACGACGCGATCGGTCCCCACCGCCTCGAACAGCGTCGCGACGTAGCGCGTGGTGACGGGGTCCCGGGGCTTGGACTTGCGGTCCTTGCGCGAGTAGCAGAGATAGGGCACGAGGGCCGTCACCCGGGCCGCGGCGGCATCCTTGAGCGCCCCAATGAAGAACAGCAGGCGGCACAGCTTGTCGTTGCCGCTCTCGCCGGTCTCGCCGTAGAGCGAGTGCACGACGAACACGTCGCGGCCGCGCACGCTCGCCAGCGGCCGGCACTTGTGCTCGCCGTCCTCGAACAGCCGTTCCTCGTGGGGCGCGAGCGGCACGCCCAGGGCGCGCGAAACCGTGACCCCGAACTCGCTGCTCGAACCCAGGGCGAAGAGGATCACCTCGCGCGCGTCGCCGCGGGCCGCCCCAGCGCGAGCCCCGCATCGAACGCGCGCTCGTTCAGCTCGAGCAGCGCGGGCTTGACGCGCTGCCGCAGCGCCCGGCGCAGGCTCTCCTCGGTCACGACTTCCGACAGCGCCACCAGCGCTCCGAGCGCCACCACGTTGGCTGCCACGCTGCCGTTGGGCCCGAGCGCGCGGGCGGTCGCGAGCAGCGGCGCCGTGACCGTGCCGGGCTCGAGCAGCGCGTCCGGCGCGACCGCGGTCTCCTCGACCAACCGCACGCCTCCGGCGGCGAGCGGCCGGGCGTGCTTGCGGTAGGCTTCCTCCGAGAGGCACACGATGAGGTCGGGGACGCGCACTTCGGGAAAGACGATGGGCCGGTGCGACAGCACGACCTCGGTCTTGGCCGCGCCGAGGCGCGCCTCGGGACCGTAACTCTGGGTCGCCACGACGTGCAGGCCGTCGTGCATCCCCGCTTCGGCGATGAGCACGCCGGCCAGGATCACGCCCTGGCCGCCGGCGCCGGCGAACCGGACCTGGATCGGATCGCGGAGGGAGCGCGTCATGGCACGGCCTCCGCCTTCCCCGTTTTCTGCCGGGCGCACAAGGCCGCGTACTGCGCGGTGTACTCCGCCCGCACCTCGCGGCGGAACACCCCGAGCGGCATCCGGCCCGCGAGGCTCTCCTTGGTGATCTCCTCCTGGGGGAGAGTCATGTCGCGCTCGTAGTCGAGCATGGCCACGGCGTCGCCGAGCTGGTTCAGGCGGCCGAAGTAGGTCGGACACTGGGTGAGCACTTCCACCACGGCGAAGCCGGGATGCCGGATCGCATCCGCGATGAGGGCCGGCAGCTCCTCGAAGTCGAAGGTCGTCGTCCGCGCCACGAAGCTGGCGCCCGCCGCGAGGGCGAGCTGCACGATGTCGAACGGCGGCTCGAGGCTGCCGAGCGGCGTCGTGGCCGACCGGGCGCCCAGGGGCGTCGTCGGCGCGTGCTGGCCGCCGGTCATCCCGTAGATGCCGTTGTTGTAGACGATCGCCGTGACGTCGATGTTGCGCCGGCAGGCGTGGATGAAGTGATTGCCCCCGATCGCCGCGGTGTCGCCGTCGCCCATGGTCGTGATGACGGTCAGATCGGGCCGCGTGAGCTTGATCCCGGTGGCGAAGGCGAGCGCCCGGCCGTGCGTCGTGTGCATGGCGTTCGCGTTGAAGTAGAACGGCGTGCGCCCCGAGCAGCCGATGCCGCCGACCAGCACCAGGCGGTCCAGCGGCACGGCCACGCGGTCGAGCGCCGTTGCCAGCCCGTGCGCGACCTGGCCGTGGCCGCACCCCGGACACCACACGTGCGGCATCGCTTCGACCCGCAGATAGCGCCGCACATCCCCGCCGACCCTAGGCATGCACCGCCTCCATCGCGGCCCGCGCCGCCTGCCCGATCTCCTCGGGCGTGAAGAGATGGCCGTCGGCCCGCCCCAGATGATGCACCGGCGTCGCGCCATTCACGGCCGCGCGCACCGGCATGACGAGCTGTCCCAGGTTCAGCTCCGGCACCACCAGCCCCTCGACTCGGCCCGCCAGCTCGGCGACGAGCCGCTCGGGGAACGGCCACAGCGTCTGCAGCTCGAGTAGGCCGGCGCGCACGCCTTCGGCGCGCAGCTGATCCACCGCTCCCGCCGCGGCCCGCGCGGTGATGCCGTAGGCGAGAATCGCGACCTCGGCATCGTCCAGCGCGCGCGTGTGGTAGCGCAGGATTCCGGCCTCGCCCGCCGAGAGGCGATCGATCGACCGCCGCAGCATGCGCTCGAGGTTCGGGCCGTCCGAGGCCCGCGGCCGCCCCGAATCCGCGTGGGCGAGCCCGGTCACCACGAGCTCCGCCCCCTCGCCGAATCCGACGAACTCGGTGCCAGCGAACGGCTGGAAGCCTTCGAGCGACGCGGGCCGGCGGCGATCCACCACCGTGACTTCCGGCAGCTCGACGTTCTCCCGCATGTGCGACAGCGACGCATCGAGCAGCAGGATCACGGGGATGCGGTACGTCTCGCTCATGTTGAACGCCGCCACCGTGACCTCGTACACGTCCGGCACCGACGCCGCGGTGAGCACGATCGCGGCGCGGTCGCCGTGCGAGCCCCAGCGCGCCTGCATCACGTCCCCCTGCGACGGCAGAGTCGGCAGTCCGGTGCTCGGTCCGGCCCGCTGCGAGTCCACGATCACGCACGGTGTTTCCGTCATCGCGGCGTAGCCGATGTGCTCCTGCATCAGCGAAAAGCCGGGACCCGACGTCGCAGTCATCGCCTTGGCGCCGGCCCACGAGGCGCCGATGACGGCGGCCAGCGCACCGATCTCGTCTTCCATCTGGATGAACACACCGCCGCGCGGCGGGAGCAGCCGCGCCATCCACTCCATGATCTCGGTCGCGGGAGTGATCGGATACCCGGCGTAGAAGCGGCAGCCGGCCCGGATCGCGCCCAGCGCGCAGGCTTCGTTTCCCTGGATCAGTCTCATGCGGCCGCCTCCACCGCCCGCTCTGTCGCCTGAATGGGGGGCCGCTCGAGGATGAACACGAAGTCCGGGCAGCGAACCGCGCAGACGCCGCAGAAGATGCAGCGGTTGATGTCGGTCACCACGATGCGCTGCACCGCATCCAGCGCCAGGATGCCGCTGGGGCAGGCCGCCACGCACACGTTGCACCCCTTGCACCAGGCGCGATTCACCAGCAACGCCGCGTCTCCCTGCGCGTACCGCTCGAACCCTGGGCTCATGTCTCCCGTCCCTGTGCCGCGAGAAAGCGGTCGATGCCGTATGCCGCGATCTTGCCGTGCCGCACGGCCTCGACCACCGTGGCCCCGCCGTTTACGGCGTCGCCGCCGGCGAAGTACTTTGCCGCGCTCGTCTGCCCCGTGGCGGGATCGATCGCGACGAGGCCGCCGTCGGTGTTGAGGCCCTCGATCCAGGAGAGGAAGTCGGTGCGGCGCTTCTGCCCGAGCGCCTTGACGAGGGTGTCCGCGGGGATCGTGAACTCGCTCCCCGGCTCCGGCTCCGGGCGCGGCCGTCCGGACCGGTCCGGTGCGCCGAGCCGCATGCGCCGGCATTCCACCGCTTCGAGTCGCCCGTTCCCCAGCAGTCTGACCGGCTCGGCCAGGAACGTGAACGCGACGCCCTCGTCGCGCGCCTCCACCACCTCGTGGGGATAGGCGGGCATCTCTGCTTCGGAGCGCCGGTACACGAGCGTCACTTCCGACGCGCCAAGGCGCACCGCCTCGCGTGCGACGTCGATCGCGGTGTTGCCGCCGCCCACCACCACCACCCGCTCACCCACCTCCGGCGGCCGTTGCAGCTTGATCGCCTCGATGAAGGGCAGTGAGTCCCACACGCCCGTCAGATCGTCGCCCGGATAGCGGACGGCCGCGTCTTCACCCAGCCCCACTCCCAGGAAGACGGCGTCGGCGGAATCCGCAAGCTCGCGCAGCCGCTGCGGGCTGTCGATGAGCTGACCCATCAGGAACCGCACGCCGCCGCGCTCGAGGCGCAACGCCTCAGCAGGCAACGGATCGCGCACCAGCCGGTACGGAGCGATGGCATAGCGCACCAGCCCGCCCACCTCTGGACGGGCATCTACCACGGTGACCGCATGGCCCAGGGCGGCCAGCTCGGCGGCACAGGCCAACCCCGCGGGACCGGCCCCGATCACCGTCACGCGCCGGCCCGTCGCCGCCGCCCGTCGCGGCTCCTCGACCGTCCATCCCGTCGCCTGATCGGTGGCCCAGCGCTGCAGACGGGTGACCGGAACCGGCCGGCGTCCCTGCGTGTCCAGCACGCACGCGCCCTCGCACAGCTCTTCGCCGGGACAGACGCGGGCGCACGTACCACCGAGCGGGTTGGCGGCGAAGATCAGCGCGGCCGCAGTCTCGACGTCGCGGCGCGCCAGCGCGCCGACGAACCCCGGTACGTCGACGCGAGCCGGGCAGGCGACCACGCAGGGCGCGAGCGCGGTCGGTCCCCCGCACTGGAGGCACCGGTCCGCTTCTCGCACCGCGAGCCATTCCTCGAGGGGCGGGTGCAGGTCCTGGTACAGCCCCGGCGCCTCGGTGGCCACCGCAAGGCTTGCCGATTCCGTCACGCGAGCCTCTTCATGAAAGGGGAACGGGAATTCCCTAGTATGAAGAGGCCACTTCACCCCTAATCGGAGAATGAAGCGCGCATGAAGGAGTCTTAGGGCACGCGTATCTCCATGCGGCTGCTCTTCGACAGCGTGGTGTCCGCCCCGATCTCCGGCCCGTACACGCGGCGCAGCTGCGTGAGGTACTCGTTCTGGAGGCCGCTCAACACGCGGTGTTCCTCCGCCACCGCGCTCCGGAACGCCGACTGGGTGAGGAAATCGTACAGCACCGCCGCCTCGATCTGGGCGTCGAGCAGAAACCCGCGGTGCCCGATGTCGATGAACGCATCGTCCCGCATCCCGTAGGTGTGATTCGGATTCGACGAGCTCCGCACGGTGATGCCGATCCCCGGGATCTCGCGACTCACGAAACCGGTTTCCTCGTAGCCGGCGGGCCGGCCCTTCTCTTCCTGGAGCCCCGGCGCGTTCAGCTTCCGGGCGTAGGCGAAGAAGAGCTCCTCCAGCATGGCCGTGGTGATCCCGTCGCGATACTCGCCGTAGCGCGTGATCGCGACCTCGGTCTCCGTCATCCGGGCGGCGCCCCGGGCGGCGTCGTCCATCATGCGCGAGATGTGCGCTAGATAGACCTCGTCGGGAAACCGGATGAAGTAGTCCACGACGGCCCGATCCGGCACCACGTTGGGCGCGACCCCACCCTCCGGGATGACTCCCTGCACGCGCGCGTCGGGGCGCCAGGTGGAGCGCAGGTGATCCACCGCCGAGTAGAACTGCACGGCCGCTTCGAGCGCGTTGCGGCCATTCCAGGAGGCGAGCTGGTGCGCGGGGCGCCCCGTGAAGGTGTACTTCACCGCATCGATGTTGAGGCAGCACACGCCGAATCCGGGACGGTCGCGGCGCGTCTCCTGGGTGGAGTGGCTGCGCACCAGGATGTCGGCGCCCTTGAAGACCCCCGCCTTCCACAGGATGTACTTCGCGGGGGGATCGACCTCCTCGGCGGGGGTGCCGTAGACGATGATGCGCCCGGGCACCCGGGCCTGGGCCATGTGCTCCATGAGCGCCCGTGCCGCCGCGAAAGCGACCGGGCTCTGCGCGTTGTGCTGATCGCCGTGGAACGCTCCCTGGGTGCCGCGCAAGGCGTCGTACTCGGCGATGAGGCCGAGCGTGGGACCCTGCGCTCCCGCGGGCGACGTCCAGGTCGCCGTGAACGCGGTGCGCAGACCGCCGACCGAGTCCTGGACCTGGAAGCCGTAGCGCCGCAACACCGCCGTGAGCGTGTCGAAGGCCTTGAATTCCTGCCAGCCGACCTCGGGGTTGTGGCCGATCCAGTCGGAGAGTCCCTGCATCTCGGCGGTCCACACGGCTTCCACGCGTGCCAGCAGGCGGTCGCGCGCCGCGTCGGCGCGGGCGGCGAGTCGCTCAGCGGTCCGCGTCGGCTGCAGCCGGGTCTCGAGCGAGTCGATCTGGCGCAGGATCTGCGCGGCGGCTTCCCGCTCGGTGTCCGTCGTCTGGGCGGCGAGCCCCGTGGTGGCGACGGCGAGCCAGGCCAGGGCGAGAGTGGCGGAGCGATGCATGCGGGCCTCGGGATCGGGGACCGCGAGAAGGTCGTGCGAGGAGCGGAGCGTGGCAAGGCGAGGATCCCGGACACTCGAACGGCCCGCTGCTCCCTCCTGCGAAGCTCGGGCCGTTCGACGCACCGGTTACCCGGAGTCGGGGAATTCACTCCCCCGTTCTTCTCCCCGCAGCGACCGCATGTGTGCGAGTTTGCGGTTTGGCTTTGGGAGCTCCGGCTTCTATCCGCATCGAGCTTGACGGACCCGATGTTTCGCCGGTGCGGGCGCTGCGAGTCGGTCGAATCGCTGATCGACCTCTCACACGGCACGTCGGGGCGCTGATCCGACGCGGATGAGGCTCGCGATGGCCTCACCGCTCCAGGCGAGGTGATCACTCGGATCGACGGTTTCCTCTCCGTTGCCGGTCGGGAAGCCTCCCCGTACTCACCTGAAGAATAGGGTCGAACTTACACCCGGCCCCTGAAGCCGGCGTGAATCCAGTCTGCAAGTTTCGTGTACCTGTGATCTGCCACGAAGCGGGCGGTCCAACCGCGACCGCCCGCCTGATGCCTGAGATCACTCAGCCACGTGGGCCCAAGGAACGTGGGGCGACGTAGTCAGGAACGTTGCCACCACGGCGCCGTGGTCCGACGGCCAGAGTCCCGAAGCGGTTCGGTCACTGAGCTCGTCCCCGAGGACGTCCCGGCCCAGAGCGAGCGACGCGGCGGTCCCCACCTGCGGCATGTTGCGGGTGAAGATGAAGTCTACCCGCTGACTGAAACTCGAGGCCGGATTCGACAGCAAGTCGTTCTGGCAACACGTCAATCCGGGTGACGACTGCGATGGCTGCAACCATGCGTCCTGAAAACCGTCGGCCGTGATCATGTCATACGACGTCGTCAGGTCCGGGTCGCCGCTGGCTACATCCGAGTTGAAG
>DATICZ010000348.1:0-12991 GCA_035456525.1 Gemmatimonadales bacterium | reverse complement strand
ATACAGGGAGTCCGCCTGGCGATACCGCACGGTGATGTTGAATTCGGTCACGGGCCGATCCTGTTCGATCACGGTCGTCGCTCGCGTCGGCATGACGTCGGCCAGCCACGGCGACGCCGCCAGCTGGCGCAGGAAGGTCGTATACGCCTGGATGTCCACCGTCCGGCCATCGATCGCCACGCGCACGCCCTGGGCGGCGCTCGTATCCGGCGCCGTCCCTGGGGGGACCCCGACGGCCGGCGCGACGCCCGTGGTCGCCTGAATGCCCGTGAGCCACGTATAGGCCGGCAGTGCCTTGGTGATCTCGTCCAGCAGGTGCGGCCAGACGTAGCGATCGCCGTCGATCGCGCGAATGATCGCCATTTCGGCCGCCAGGGAGTCACGCACGCGCTCGGCCTGCCGCTTCTGCGCCACGACCGCATCGTAGCGACGCTTCTCCGCCTGCACGCCCCGCAGCACGCTGTCGAGCCGCGCGAGCCGCGCGGTGTTGACGGCGTACAGGGCCAGGTTTCCGCCGATGAGAAGCACGCCGGCCGCGATCGCGCCCAACAGCCACGGGTCCTTCACGTTGGCCACGAACGACCGGAAGTCCGGCATCCGGAGCCCGCCGCCTCCAGCTGCTTTCCGCTTCTGCCCCGGCAGCAGATTGATTTCGATCATGCGGCACGCCTCAGCGCCAGTCCAACCGAGAGCATCAGGAGCGGCGCGACTTCGTCGAGCGACACGGACTCGTAGACCGTGTCGCGCACCTTCAGCCGCTGAACCGGATTGGCGGGCTCCACCGGCACCTTGAGGCGATGGGCCAGGGCCTCGTTCAACCCCGGAACACGCGCGCCGCCGCCGCTCGTGAACACCCGCGACAGACCCCCGGCCGAGCGCGAGGCCGTCGCCAGGAACGCCGCAGCCCGCTCCACCCCGACGGCGATTTCCTCGCCGCGCCCCTCGACGTAGCCTGCGAGGTCCCCGCTCTGCGCCGCGCCGGTCACGACCCGCTCCGAGTCTTCGGCCGAGAGGCCCTTCTCCCGCTGCAGGTCTTCCCGGAAGCGCCGCGTGCCCACCGACAGGTCCCGCGTCAGCACCGGCACCCCGTCATCCAGGATGTTCACGTTGGTCACTTCGTGGCCGATGTTGACCAGACCCACCACGCCGTGCATCGCCTCGGGGTAGTTCAGCTCGAACGCGTTGTGGATCGCGAACGCGTCGACGTCGATGATCGCGGGCTCCAACCCGGCTTCCCGCAGCAGGCTCACGCGGCCTTCCACCAATTCACGCTTGGCGGCCACGAGGAGCACGTTCATCTGCAGGCCCTCGGCTTCCGGGTCGAGGATCTGGAAGTCCAGCTCCACGTTGGCCATGTCGAAGGGCACGTGCTGCTCGGCCTCCCAGCGGATCACGTCGCGGGCCTCGGCCTCGCGCATCCGGTCCATCTGGATCTTCTTGACGATGACGTCCCGGCCGCCGACCGCGGTCACGATCCCCTTGGGCTTGACGCCGGCCGTGGAGAACAGTCCACGAATCGCCTCGGCCACGATCCCGGGGTCCATGATTTCACCCTCGACGATCGCATCGGCGGCGACCTCCGTGGTCGCGACGCGCACCAGCTCAGGCTCGGCGCCCCGGTGGTCGATCACCACCAGCTTGACGATGCCGGACCCGATGTCGAGCCCAACCGAGGTCTTTTTGGCACCAAACCCGAACAGGGCCATGTCTCCCCAAGGAAGTGAAGGAAAAGAGGGGGCAAGGGCAAACTACGGTAAGACCGTAGCCTTATCCTGTCAAGCCTCGAACCTACTTGAGGCTAATCAAACAACTGTTTTGTAGGAATAGAGTTAGCTGATCTAGAAGAGCGCTTTCCAGCTCCGGGTGCGCAACGGAACGAGCTGGCCCGAGCTAAGCAACGCCTTTGATACCAAGCATTTAGAGTATGTGATGGAGAGTACTGCAGGAGGGGTTGTCTGCGAGCCGACCCCACCGGCGAAAACGGCCCCGTTCAGGCGGACTGCACTATCCCCCGGCGCGACGTCGAGCCCCCCTCTCACCATGATGAGCCCGGCGAAGCTGTAAGGGCCGTGCAGCGTCAGGTGGCCTTCCACGAGGAGAATCCCCTGCCCCCGGCCATGGAGCAGATCGAGGTCCCCGTCGACGTGGACGATCGGCATATAGGCGCCGCAGGGCCCAATGGAGGCGTAGGGCTCACCCCAGTTCGTGGGAACGGAGGGGTTGCATACTGTCCCGACAGTGGCTGGACTTGTCTGCAACGCGCCGCCCGCCAGGCTGAGCGTCGCCTGGGACGCAAGGTCGTGGAATACCAGCAAGTCCTCGGACGCGAGGCCCGAGTCGGCAGGAGGTCGCTCGATCGACGGAGGCGATCCCGCGATGACCGGGGAGCCCGTCGTCAGCACCGTGGGGGCCGCGACTCCCGCCACGGCGCTGTCGGGCGGCGGACAATCCGCCGAGCCGGGGGACGGCTGATCGTCACCGCGGATCGTGGCGTCGCTCTCCAGCCGGACCGGGCCACCGGAGGTGAGCGCGGCCGTGACGGCGAGTCGGACGGGCCGCACGCGCACCAAGCGGCCGAGTCGTGCTTCGGTCGCGCCATCGCGCACCCTGACGGTCAGGAGAAACAGGCCCTGATTGAGCCTCCGAATCGCTGGGCTCCCCACCGCAGCGAGTGAATCGAGTGTGCCGGGAAGCGCGCGGTTCAGCGACCTGGGCGTCCACGTGGCCAGGGCCTCCGCGAGTCCGGCCTCCGCCTGGGTGAACGTGTGGACCAGCCGCCGGCCGGCCTGGCCCGCCCGCTGCTCCTGGAAGATCAGGAATACGGCAACCGTGAGGAGCGCCGATCCGATCACGACGACCCACAGCACCAGGGGTAGCGCGATGCCACGTTTCTCCGCGGCGAGGCAGGACACGGCTCAGTACCGCGGATTGTTGCGCAGGTAGACCACCGCCACCAGGCTGTCCAGCGGCTGATCGAGCCTGCCGTCCCGGGTTCGGATCGGCTCCACGGTACGCGCGCGGACGCGGAATTCGATGACCCTGACCCGGGCCGCCTCAGCGACCGTGGCGCCGGTCGAATCCAGGTAAGTGAAGGCCAATCCGTCCTGGGTGACGGGACCGAGCACCGGCTGGAGGTCGGACGCCGTCTCCATCCCGACGTACCAGCGTCGATCAGCGGAGGACCGATACAGTCGGTAGGTCACCGTCTCGAATCCCAGAACCGGTGCCCCAGTCATGACCTGTCCTTCCTCGAGCGACAGCCCGGGGGCGACTCGAGGAAAGGCCGTCACGCGCCGTCCCGCCCTTCCGTCCGGGCAGGTGTCGGGATCGAGCGTCGTGATCGCCGCCGCGATCCAGTCGTCGTCCTCGGGGGAGAGCGGGTCACCGTCCCGGAAGATCCACAACGAGTCGGTTGCCGCGTCGAGGTCCCGCAGTGCCGAGAACGGTGCGGCGCCGAGCGTGAGGTTCACCGACCCCGGCGCATCGCCGACGACCGGCGGGCGGCACAACGCGGCGAGTTGTCGGGCCGCCCGGATGGTGACGGCGGTCGGGGTCATGGCCACGACGTCGCCGTCGACCGCGTCCAACTCTCGCAGCTCGGCCGGCAGGAACGCGCCGGCCACGCGCAGATTCTGGCTGACGTCGATCTGCTGGACGGCGCTGCGGTAGAAATCCTGCGTGCGACCGAGCAGGCCCACGGCGGCGGCGGCGAGGAGGCCGGACAGCGTCAGGGCGACGACCAGCTCCACCAGCGCCACGCCGCGCGACGTCACGAGTCGCACGAAACCACCGCGCGGAGCGTTTCCGCGGGAACCGCCCGGCCCATGGTCAACGGACCGGGATCAGCCACCACCCGCACCTGGAAGACCGTCCCCGCGCCGGCCGTGCTCCAGCTCCAATGCAGTGCGGCGAGCGCGCTGCCCCCCTGCATGACGAGCTCGGTGCCGTTCGAGCGGGTGGTGCACGCCCCGGCCTGCAGCCGCTCGAGACGCATGGCCGCTGCCGCCGACACCCGGGCGGCGCGCCGCGAGCGGGCGACCTGGCGGGTGAGCGCCGCGATCTCGGCCGCCAGCCCCAACGCGCCGATCGCGAAGACGAGCAACGCGACCAGCACCTCCACCAGGCTGAATCCACCGTACCGCGAAGAGGTCATGATGGAGCCGATCATACGGTCCACCGTGTGCGCGGCCGATGCCCAAACAACGCGCGCCGGGCTGTTTCATCGCGTCGACAAGGAAAGCCCGGCGCCATTGCTGACGCCGGGCTCGTGCCCCCCCATGTGCGGGACTGTTAGATCACTGCGGGGTCAGCAACTTCCAGTACGCGTTGATGTCGAACCCGGTCGGATCCACTTCGTAGGAGTGTCCAGGGACGAAATGGCCGGTGGTCGGGAAGTAGGGCGGCGGGTCGGTGGCGCCGCACCGGTCGTAGGCGTAGCGCTTGACGTACCCCTCGCCCGAGGTGAAGCCCACGGGGCCGCGGTTCGTTTGAATGACCCCACCCGACAGGAACAGGCACCCGCGGCCCGCAGCCTTGCCGCCGCAGGGCTCGGCGCTCTTCGAGCCCTCGTTGTAGTGCTGGGTGGTGAACATGTCGAGAGCCAGCACGAACCCGTCGATGGATTCGTCCCAACTGTCGGCATCCCAGTGGGTGGCGGGCTTGTTCGTGAGCCAGGGGATCGGGTCGTTGATGAGGTTGTCGGCCATCACCACCGCCTTCCCGCTGAACAGACCGAGAATGTCGGCGCAGTTCACCGTTCCGGGGTTGGTGACGTAGGTGATGTCGTCGGCGATCACGATGTTGTCGGTCGCCGCCACGGTTACCCGGCCCCGCAGCTTCCCGCTTACGGCGACCTTGCCGTCGACGTAGATGACGCCCTTGAAGTTGGGGTTGAGCGCGCGATTGATGGGCCAGAGATACGAGGCCTCCAGCCCGAGGAGCGCCGTCAGACGCGGGTCCACCGAGCCGCTCCAGGGAAGCCAGGCGCCAAGGCTGTCGACGTGACGGAACTCGACGCCGTCGTTGAGGCTGTCGGCACCGCCCAGGAAGCAGCGCACCGCTCCGATGCCCGGCGCGTTGCTCTTGGAGTCGGCGCCGCTCCATGCGGTGAGATGGTTGGCGAATGTGACGAACTGACCCCCGTGGTTCGTGCCCGAGCCGTCGTACAAATGGCCGCAGTTGGGCGAGTTGCGCACGCCGTTGGTGATGCCCGTCCCGGCCCACCGGAACGTGTCGGCGACCACCCACCAGACGTTCCCCGGGGAGTTGACCTGATACACCTTCATGAAGCCCTCGTCGACATCGGTCGAGTCGTTGTCGCCGTCGAGATCGACGGCCACGAACTCGATGCGGGTCGTGGCCTGGCCCGGGTTGCCGAAGGTCGTGCTCGTGATCGCCGTGCCACCGATCTGGGCCTGGGTCCGCAGCTTCGAGAGGTCCGCGGTGGTGGGCATGGCGATGAAGGGCGCGTGCTCCTTGAACCCCTGCTTGTAGACCCCGAAGGCGCGTCCCTGGATGACCTGCGCCGTCGAGACGGGGCCGTGGAACGTGGCGCCCGTTGGCGCGATATGCAGATCGTCGTCCGAGTGGACCGGGCCGAAGATCTGATCGCCGTTACCGAAATAAATGTTGCCCTCGACCGTGGTGAAGTAGGCGTACTTCGAGAAGCTCTCCTGGAAGACGTCGTTGCGCCGGATGACCCGGTCGCCCTGGGCGTCCTGGGTGACGGCGACGATGCTGCCGAACACCCCGTACTGGCCCGTGGTCACGCCGCTCGGTCCGACGTACAGCCAGCGCGTGACGTTCGGAATGGGGGTCCCGGCGGCGTCGAACACCGTCGCCGCCGTCTCGAGCGCGCGAAAGCCGGAGTCCGGATACACGGTCGTGTCGCCGACGGCGCGTGCGCCGTTGATGCGCGAGCGGGCCTCCTCGAGGCCGGCATCCGCGGCGGTTTCGAGCACGCTTTGCCGGGCATCGTGGCGGCTGATCAGCGCGGCCCCGGATCCCAACAGCGCCGCGCCGCCCACGATGGCCGCCACCGCGAGGACCACCAGCAAGACCACGACGAGTGCGATGCCCCGCTCATTGCCGAACACCCGGGATGGCTGCATACGACCTCCCTCTCCTCGAGGCTTCATGGAATGTCGACCGAGGCGCTGACCGCGAGCGCCGAGTTCGAGGGCGTGCAGTCCTGTGCCGCCAGTGCGTAGACGTAACGAGCGCCGGAGGTGACCTTCTGATCTGGCAGCAGGTAAGTCGGCTCGCCTGTCGGGGCCACGCTTGCGTGGGGATCACCCCACGTCACGTCGGTCGCCAGGCGGCGAAAGATCACGTAGCGCTCGATGTCCCGTTCCCCCGCCACCTCGTCGACGGCGGCGTTCCAGGTCAGATCGACGCCTCCCCCCGTGGCGTTCCAGACGGCCGTCAGGGGCGTCCCCAGGATCGGCTCGTCGCCGCACGTCTTCTTGACCGCGAGCCCCACGTTCGGGAACCGGATGTAGCGACTCAGGGACCGGCGCCGTTCCGCCGCGCCGCTCAGGCCGTTGGTGACGGCGAACGTGACCTGCACCCCGCGCACGCTGTCGATCCGCGCGGCCAGCCCCGTATCCGCCAGCGTCAGGTGGATCGGGACGGAGTGCCACAGCGGGAGGCCCGCATCCGGCACCGGCGCGATCGTGTGGTCGCCGCCACCCACCGGGACCACCTCCTGAAAGAACCGGAAGAACGGAACCCCCGGCGCATGGAGCAGGTTTCGCGACACGACCTCGGGGGCCAGCGCGTTCACCCGCCGGTACAGCACGTAGTCGTCGGCCCGGGACGTACTCGTGTCGGGCGCGAAAAAGAACACGATCGTCTCGGCGGGACTGTTGAGCAGGCCGGTCACGTAGCTCGTGTTCGGATACGCGACGGGCGAGAGCGGAATCGCGGTCCGCATATCCTGCGTCATCGCCCCGGTGCTGGCCGGCGGTGCGTCGGGCGTGTAGTAGACGGCGAACACGTCCCCGGGCGTGTTGGTAGCGTAGTCGGCGTTGAACGCGACGACCGAGGTATCGAGATAGATCAGCGCAGGCTGGATGTCGGGCGCCCCCGCGCCGGCCGTCCGCAGGTCCTGTTCCAGCTCGCGGAAGGCGAAGCGGCTGTTCTGCACCATGGCCACCCGCTGGCTGCCGAGGGTGAAGCTCCGTCCCTGGGCCCGGAGGAAGGCGAGCGTGCCGGCCAGCGCGAACGAGAACACGACCAGCGCGATCATCATCTCGATGAGCGTCATACCGGCCTCCGCCCCACGCCGCGGCGCGTTCATGGCGCGGCCACCGTCGTCGAGCGGGCGAGCGGCACCGTGAGCCCCGGTCCGGTCACGGTCACCGTGATCCGCTTGTAGTCATTGGCTTGTCCGATTCCCCCGATGCGCACGATTCGCGTGGTCCGGGTGTACCCGGGAAGCGTGGGGAAGGACGTCTCGGTGCCGGTGTACGCGGTGTCGATGGCATCGTAGCGCGGGTCGGCGCGAATCGACTCGATGCGATCCATCGCCAGCTCCTGCGCCGCCGCCTGAGCCGAGCTGGTCGCGGCCGTGTGCACCGCCCTCCCCGTGCTGGTCGCCAGCAGCATGAGCACCACGAGCAGGATCGTCAGGGCGAGGATGACCTCGATCAGGGTGAAGCCGCGGCGTGAGCTCATGTCAGAAGGCCTGCCGCCATGCGGGCGGCCCATAGCGGTACCAGGTCGCGCGGCCGGTCGCCCGCTCGACCTCGATCGAGCGCGTATCCTCCAGATGCTTCCCGGACTCCACCGCCCGGGTGGAGGTGAGATAGAATCCGCCGCTTTCGCTGGCACTCCCGTCCCGATGGAACACCAGCGCCGGCAAGCCGTTGACCATCTTGGTGAAGGTGACCGGACCGGCACCCATGGGCCGGGCGGGGGCCTCGGCACGACCGAACACCACGCCCTCCCCCAGGGTCATGCCCCGCTGCCGTTCGCCAGCATCTTTCAAGCCGTTGTTGTTGGCATCGTCGAAGATGTGGATCGCCCCGTTGGGGACGTCGAAGGTGACCACGACGTCGTGCTGCTGGGTGATCGCCTGTCGCTCGGCGGCGAGGAGGGTCATCCCCACACCCTGCATCCCCGATTCCAGCCGGTACTTGACCACGTCGATCTTGGGGGCGGTGATGCCGACCAGGAGGCCGATCACCACCAGGACGATGAGCACCTCGATGAGGGAGAAGCCCGAGCGGCGCCGCCGAGCGCGCGCCGCGCCCGGTCCGCTGGGCGGGCCGGGCGTGCGGATGCTCGCGGTCGATCGCTGCCGTTCCATGACGGGCCTCCTCGGGCGTCGGTGGAAGCTCGTGTTCAATCTATCGTATTTGCGGTAATCTCCGTTACAGTTTCACCCTCCGCTGACAGGTTGAGGGTGCAGCAGGCACGCCACACCCCAGCGGTCTAGTACAGCTGGGACCATCCCCGCGAGCGTTCCGGGGCCACGATGCCGGTCATGTTCAACGCCGTCAGGATGGCGCATTTCGAGTAGTTCAGCGTCGCGTGTCCGCTCAGGCTGTTGAGGTTCAACGTTGCGTTCTGCGCCATGACACCGCCCCAGAAATGGGCCTCGGTGGAGCCGCCGCCGGCGGTGGACAAGGTGCCCCGGATGATCACGAGCCCGTAGAACTGGTAGGACCCCTGGATGCTCAGATCGCCATCGACCAGCAATATGCCCTGCCCCTGGTCGCCATTCATCGTCGCGTCGCCCGAGATGTGGATGATCGGCCAATAGGATCCGCAAACGCCGGCGGGATTCAGCCCGTCCCCCCAGTTGGTGGGGTTGGTGCGGTCGCAGGTCGTGCCGCTCCACGTCGGGAAGGACTTGTAGTTCCCCCCGGGGAGCTGGATGGTGGCGGCCGCCGCGAGCTCGTTGTAGGTCACGTCCCCGAACTGCGTGAAGGTCGAGTCCGCCACCGTCGGGTCCTTGAGGACCGGTGGATATCCCGAGACGTGGGGGCCCGACTGCTGCACCACGGCGGTGTCAGGCTCCCGGATTCCGGCCACTCCGGGGTCGGTGTTGTCGCAGATTGAGCCCGTCCACCCATCGGGGATCCAGTTGTTGCCGTCCACGTACGCGTTGCCCACCAGCTTGACGTCGCCCTGCGTGGTCAACGACGCGCCGACCGCGACGTCGAGCAGCCGCACACGCATCAGCCAGCCCAGGCGTTGCCGGGCACCGCTCCCGAACGCCTGGCCGGCCGCGCTGGCGCGGTCCCGGCCCGTCACATCGACCATATAGAGGTTGCTGTTGAGCTTGCGGATCACGCCCGTGTACGACCCCGTTCCGCCGCCCGAGAGGACGGGCGCAAACACGAACGAGTCGGCGGGATAGATCGGGAGCGCGTTGTAGATCTGGGGGTTCCAGTTGCGCACCACCTCGTTGATCGCCGCCTCACCCACGCCGAACGACTGCTGCACGCGCAGCGAGTTCTGGCCGACCCGCTGCTCCTGGGTGCCGGCGAAGAATGCCCCGGCGATGAGCGCACCGGCGACCACCAGCGCGAAGATCGCTACCGCCAGCGCCATGCCGCGCTCGTCCCGCAAGACCCGTATCATGCCCGCCACTCCTTCCAGAGGTATCCGGCCTAGTAGCGCCGGTTGTTGCGCAACGCCACGCTGGTCCGGACGCTGTCCACCACGCGCGCCAACGTGCTGGCGCCGGTAGTCGACCGGACCTGCTGATTCGTCATGGCGCGCACGACGATGTCCACTCGCGCGACCGAATCTCGATTTGCCGTCACGACACCGGTCGAGTCGTAGTAGCTGAGCGACAGGCCGTTGGGCAGCAGCGGGCCGATGAGCGGCTGCCGGCCGTTGGCCGTCGTGAGGCCGATGTACCAGTCTCCGCCGGCGACCGGCTGGTACAACCCGTAGGTCACGGTCTCGTAGCCGAGTACCGGAGAGCCACTGGTGATCGCGCCGGCGACATTCGGCAGCGCGCCCAGGTTCAGGTTCATGGTGATCTGCACCCCCGGTTTGGTGTCGGGACAGGCGGCGGCGACCACGGGTGCGGCCGCCTGCGCATGCGCCCAGCTGTCGTCCTTGCGGGAGGCGTCGTCTCCCTCGTAGCGCACGAACAGCGTGTCGGTGGCAGTATTGATGGGCCAGCGCCCGTAGAATGGATCCCGCCGGACCCTCATCGTCACGGGGTTGGCCAGCAGCGGCATCACCGGCGGCAGGCAGATGAACCCCATCCAGCGGTGCGCCAGGAACGTGATCGAGGTCGCCGACATCGCGCGGATGTCGCCCTCGGAGGCGTCGACCTCCCGTAGCTCGGACGGCAGAATCGCGGCCGCCGCGCGCATGTTCTGCTGCAGGTCGATGACCTGCGTCTGCTTCTGATAGGCGCGCTGATTGGTCGTCAACGAGCCGTAGAAGGCCGCCGTGACGATGCCCATGAGGAGCAGTGCGATCAGCAGCTCGACGAGCGTGAAGCCGCGCCGCGTCAGGTGAGGCATGGCACCCCCATCTCCAGCGTGTCGGTCCGCGTGCGATTGTTCGTCGTCTGCCATCTCGTGACAACCCGGAGGCGGTAGGCGCTGCCGCCGAGGTCGATGTAAGTCCACTTGTTGATCGCGACCCACTGGCTGCCGCGCATCAGCGTGTCTTCCCCGGCCACCCGTTGGGCCGGGATGCACGCCGCCGGCCGCATCTTCTCCATGCGCTGCGCCGCGAAGGTCGAGGCCGCCTGGGCATGGCTCGACCGGCCCATCATCCGCGATAGGAGCGCGGACGTCATGACCAGGCCGAGCATACCCACCACCAGGATGATGAGAGCGATCATCACCTCGAGGATGGTGAATCCGCCCTGATTGTGCCGGGTCATTGCCGCACCACCTTGCCCAACGGGTTGATGATCACGGAATCGGATACGCTGCCGGAGCTGTTGCTGAATCGCACGGTCATGCCCGAGTAGTTCACGCTCAGCCCGCGCGGATCGAACTGCATCGAGGGAGCGCTCGCGGTCATGATGACCTTGTAGCGGGCCGCCAAGGAGTCGACGCCGCCCAGGATCTGGGTGCCGCCCCCGCCGACGGTGCAGACGGAGATGGCCACCGTACCGGAGGTGAGGCTCATCGTGGCCGTGCACCCGCGGGACACCGCTGCGGCCCGCGCCTTCGCCACCAGGGTCGCCATCCCGGCCTTGGCGCTGCGCACGTTCGACTTCTCCAGCGATTCCCGCAATCGCGGCATGCCAAACGCGACCACGACCCCAACGATGATGAAGACGACCAGCATCTCGATGAACGAGAAGCCACGATTGCCCATGGTGTGTCCCTCCATGCCGCGGGCCTTATACATACATCGTGCCTCAGCGTAACGCAGTGACAGTAGTAGTGTTACGGAATTCGATCCGGTCCGCAGGCGTGCAATTCCCCGCGTCGCGTGCAAAAGACTGCACTACTCCAGGCCGTGGCGCTGGATCTTGTAGAACAGCGTCCGGAGACTCACGCCAAGTCGTTTCGCCGCCGCCCGGCGGTTCCCTCCACTCGCTTCCAGTGCGGCCCGGATCGCCGTCCGCTCGGCCTCGGCGACCGCATCCGGCAGCGTCACCTTCCCGCCCGCCGCGGCCGCGTCGGGAGGCGCGAGCGGCCGGGCGTCGAAGTCGGCGGGGTCGAGCTCCCGCTTGCCGGACAACACCGCCGCGCGCTCGATCGCGTTCTCCAGCTCGCGCACGTTGCCGGGCCAGGGCTGCGCCTCGAGCCAGGTGAGCGCCGCCTCGGAGAGCGCGACGGGAAAGCCGAAGCGCGAACCCAGCCGCGCGGCGAAGAGCCGGGCCAGCGGCGCCACGTCCTCGCGCCGGGCGCGCAGCGGCGGCAAATGAATGGCGACCACGTGCAGCCGGTAGAACAGATCCTCGCGGAACCGCCCGCCACGGACGTCGGCAGGGAGGTCGCGCGCGGTCGCCGCCAGCACGCGCACGTCGATCGGGCGGTCGCGGGTGTCTCCGACGCGGCGGATCTCTCCTTCCTGCAACACGCGCAGCAGCTTCGCCTGGAGACCGAGGGGAAGGTCACCGATCTCGTCCAGCAGCAGCGTGCCGCCGTCGGCCTGCTCGAACAGGCCGGTCTTCTCGCTCGTCGCGCCGGTGAACGCCCCGCGCGCATGGCCGAACAGCTCCGATTCGAGCAGGTTCTCCGGAATGGCCGCGCAGTTGATCCCGATGAACGCCGCGCCCGCGCGCGGGCTGGCCCGGTGAATGGCTCGGGCGATGACTTCCTTGCCGGTGCCGCTTTCGCCCGTAATCAGCACCGTCGTCTTGTGCTCGGCGACGCGCGCCACTACGTCCATGGCGGCCTGCATGGCGGGACTCGCCACGACCAGGGCGCGGGCGTCCGGCCCGCTGTCGAGCTGCGCGCGCAACCCCGCCACCGTGCGCCGCAGGCGCTCCCGCTCCTCGGCTTTGCGCAGCGCCAGGACCACCTCGTCGGGCCGGAACGGCTTGGGGATGTAGTCGTACGCCCCTTCCTTCATCGCGGCCAGGGCTGCGTCCTCGCCGCCGTAGGCACTCATCATGATGACCAGCGCCGTGCCTCCGCGATCGCGATAGGTCCGCAGGAACTCGATGCCGGAGAGCTGCGGCATGCGCACGTCGCACAGCACCAGGTCGAACGGCTCGGCGAGCGCGCGCTCCAGGCCGCGGCGCCCATCGGCCTCGGCCATCACGCTGTACCCGGCGTCGCCGAGCAGCAGGCCCAGCGACTGGCGCAGGCCGGGCTCGTCGTCGATGACCAGAACGCGGCTCATGTGGGGTCGATAGGGTTCATTGTCCCACTGCCGGGAAAAACAGTTTGAACGCCGCGCCCCCTTCACGGGCGGGATCCACCCACACCACCCCACCCATATCCTCGACCGTGCGCGCGACGACGGCGAGTCCCAGCCCGGTGCCCCGCCCCGGCTCTTTGGTGGTGAAGAACGGATCGAAGATCCGGGCCTCGTGCTCGGGCGGGACGCC
>DATICZ010000347.1:0-3165 GCA_035456525.1 Gemmatimonadales bacterium | reverse complement strand
TGCGAGATCACCTTCGACGGCTACGTCGCGCCCAGCATCTTCGAGATCGCCGGGGCGCGGGAGGTCGCGGTCGAGTTCCATTCGCTCTCGAAGAGCTTCTGCATGACGGGATGGCGGCTCGGCTGGGCGGTGGGGCGGCCCGAGCTGATCGCCGCGCTGGCCCGCGTGAAGAACTACATCGACACCGGGGCGTTCCTGGCGATCCAGGCCGCGGGTGCCGCGGTGCTGGAGCGCGCGGAGGAGCTGTCGCGCGGCTACGCCGAGCGATTCCGCGAGCGGCGCGACGCGGCGGTGGCGGCGCTGCGAGCCGAGGGCTTCGACGTGGAATCGCCGCGGGCGACGATGTACCTGTGGATTCCGCTCCCCGACGGCATGCCGTCGGCGACGTTCCAGCGGCGCGCGCTCGAGGACGTCGGCGTGGTGACGCTCCCGGGCACGGGCTTCGGTGCGGGAGCCGAGGGATTCTTCCGGATCGCGCTCACCGTCGCGACGCCGCGGCTGGTCGAGGCCGCCCAGCGTCTCGGCAAGGTGCTGGCCGCTGTCTGAGCTCCTGCCGGCCCGCACCGGGCCCCGTCCCGCCATCGGGTGGGTGGTCGCCGTGCTGCTGCACGTCGTGGGGCTCGGTGTCGCCATCGCGCTGAAGGTCGAGTTCAAGCGCCCGCCGGTGCGGTACGTCCAGATCGCCCCCGAGCCGGAGCTCCCGCCGTTCGGCGGCGTGCGCCCCGGCCCGAGCAGCGGGAATCGGCTGGGGCGGGGAAGGGTCAGGCAGGCCCCGCCGCTCGTCGCGGCGACCCAGCCGCCTGAAACGACGACGGATACCCTGCAGGTACTCCCCGCACCCGCGCCGGTAGCATCGCGGCCCGGCCTGGTCCTGTCGCCCGGTGTGGGCGACGACCGGTTGTGGGTGAATCCGCGTCCCGCGCTTCCCGGGGACATCGCCGATGCGATCTACGAGGAGCACGCGCCGCGCGACTCGGTGATCGTGCGGCGCCTGCGCGCGATGGTGGACTCCCTGAACGTCATCATCGACTCGGAGCAGCGCGAGCACCGGGCGCCGTCGTGGGTGGCCCGCGGGGAGGACGGCAAGCCGGTGTGGGGGCTCGATCCGAAGGGATTGTACGTCGCCGGGGTCAAGATCCCGACGCCGGTCCTGGCGCTGCTGGGGAGTCTCTTGCCGCCGGGGAACTACGACGAGGCGGTGCGCCAGCGCCACCTCGCCGACATGCGCGCCGACATCATGCAGGCGGCGGCCCGGACGGAGAACCTCGAGATGTTCCGGCGCTACGTGCGGGAGCTGCGGGCGCGCAAGCAGGCGGAGCGCGACGCGCAACGCCGGCAGCGGGGCGACACCGCGCGCGCGACGCCGTAGTCCACCCGCTCGCTAGCGCGCCGCCGCCTCGAGCCGCCGCAGCGCCGCGTCCTTGCCGATCACGAACAACAGCTCGTTCACGGGCTCCGACACCGTGCCGCCGGTCAGGGCGATGCGGATCGGCTGGAAGATCTTGCCGGCGGGCACGCCGCGCGCATCGGCGAGTGCCCGCAGGGTCTTCTCCAGCGCCTCCGGCAACCAGTCGACGTCGCGCAACGCGGCAATCGCCGCCTGGAGCGCGCTCGTGTAGCCCTCCGGGTCCTTGGCGATCTCCTTCTGGGCCTTTTCATCGAGCGTCACGTGCTTCGCGTCGAGCCGCACGGCCACCTGTCTGGCGACGTCGATCGTGGTACGGCTCCGGGTCTTCACGGCGCCGATCGCGCGCAACACGGCGCTGCGATCGCCGTCCAGGCCCAGCGTCGCGAGCTGCGGGGCCACGACGGGGAGCAGGTCCTCGGGTGACGATGCCGAGAGATACTGCCCGTTCATCCACTCGAGCTTTTTGATTTCGAAGATGGCGGCCTTCTTCTGGACCCCGTCGAAGGAGAAGAGCCGCACCATCTCGTCCTGCGTCATGATTTCGCGGTCGCCGCCGGGGCTCCAGCCGAGCAGTGCCAGGAAGTTGCGCATGGCGGCGGGCAGGATTCCCAGGTTCTGGTAGTCGCCCACGGCGGTGGCGCCGTGGCGCTTGGAGAGCTTCTTGCCGTCCGGCCCGTTGATCATGGGGACGTGGCCGAAGATGGGCGGCTCGTGGCCCAGCGCCCGGTACAGGGCGATCTGTTTCGGCGTATTCGAGATGTGGTCGTCGCCCCTCAGCACGTGGGTGATCGCCATGTCCACGTCGTCCACCACCACGGCGAGGTTGTAGATCGGCGTGCGGTCGGTGCGTAGGATGATGAAGTCCTTGATGTCGGCGCCCTGGAAGCTGATGTGCCCGTGGACCGCGTCGTCCCAGGCGATCTCCTCCTGGGGCATGCGGAACCGGATCGCCCCTTCCTCCATGTAGGCCTTGCCAAGGGCGAGCAGGCGGTCGGCGGCCTCCTGATGGCGCTGAACGCGGGCCCCCTGGAACACCAGCTCCTCGTCCCAATCGAGTCCCAGCCAGGTGAGGCCGTCGAGGATGACCTTGGTGTGCTCGTCGGTGGAGCGCTGCTTGTCGGTGTCCTCGATGCGCAGCAGGAACTGGCCGCCGGTGTGGCGGGCGTAGAGCCAGTTGAAGAGGGCGGTGCGGGCGCCGCCGACGTGCAGGTAGCCGGTCGGCGAGGGGGCGAAACGGACGCGTGGAGGCACGGTGTCAGGTGTTGGGTGTCGGGTGTCAGGGGGTGGCGGACCTGACACCCGGCACCTGGCACCTGGCACCTGCATCAACAACGGAGAGGGGGGGATTCGAACCCCCGATAGGGCTTTTGACCCTATAACGGTTTAGCAAACCGCCGCCTTCAGCCACTCGGCCACCTCTCCAAACTACATTAGATGAACTACTTACTCCTCTCGCTCGCCCCCGGAAATCGGTCTTTGGGTAGTTCCCTGGGTAGTTTGGCCGGGGAGAAGGACAACTACCCCTGGGCGCGGAAGTCTATCCCTTTGCACCAGCAGTCTGCAAGTGAGGTGATTGTCGGTCAGCGTCTCATTGACGCCCCGCACTCCCTTCTGCATGGTTTTCCTCCGGCGTTTCCCAGTCAGGTGGCGAATCGCGACTCTTGGTGAACGCGACCTAAGGAGGTTGATGCGTGGCGAGTCCACCGAAACCAAAGGCGGCTGAACTCCGAGTCGTGCTCGACACCAACGCCATCTTC
>DATICZ010000346.1:0-6418 GCA_035456525.1 Gemmatimonadales bacterium | reverse complement strand
GCGGGCCGTCCTCTCCGGCGTGCCGGCGGCAGGGCTGCCCGATGTCATCACGCGCCACTCGATTGCCGAATCCCGCCACGCCCTCCGGATCCTGCTTGCAGAGGACAATCCGGTGAACCAGCAGGTGGCGACGGCGATGCTGGTAAGGCGCGGCCATCAGGTGGACGTCGTGGACAATGGCCGGGCGGCAGTGGAGGCGATTCAGGCCCGCGCATATGACGTCGTCCTGATGGACATCCAGATGCCCGTGATGGACGGCTTCGCGGCGACCCAGCGCATGCGCGCGCTGTCGCAGGGCCAGGCGCTGCCGATCATCGCGCTCACCGCGCACGCCCTGAGTGGTGAGCGTGAGCGGTGTCTCGCCCACGGGATGAGCGGCTATCTCGCGAAGCCGTTCAAAGCGCATGACCTGTTCAGCGCCGTCGAAGAGCGGGCGTCGTCGGCGCCGCCGCCCTCGCTCCCTCCGATCGATCTCGCCGCCTTCCGCCGAACCATGCGGGATGCGGGTGCGGAGGCGTCGGTGGACGGCATCCTGGCGGCGTTCATCGAGGCCGTGCCGGGACAGGTCGAGGCGCTGCTGGCAGCGGCCCGCGGGACGGACCCCGAGCCGATCGCCTTTGCCGCGCATGCGTTCAAGTCCGCCGCGGTCACCATCGGCGCTCGTTCCCTCGGCGCGCTGCTCCAGGACGTGGAGGGGGCGGCGCGGGGAGGCGATGTCGCCCGCGCGCGGGCAGCGCTGACGGATGTCGAGGGTGAGGCGAAGGCCGTGCTCGAGTACCTGATGACGCTCGGAAAGACACATGCCTAACGCGGTTCCCGTGCTCGTCGTGGATGACGACCCGGTGTCCCGCGCGCAATTCGGCGCCCTCGCCCAGGCGGCCGGCTATCAGGTCAACGTCGCCGTCAACGGCCGTGAGGCGTGGGAGCTGCTGCAGGTCGCCCGTCTCCCTATCGTGATTTCGGACTGGTATATGCCGGAACTGGACGGCCCGGAGCTGTGTCGCCGGATCCGTGCCCGTCCTCGGGAACCCTACGTCTACTTCATTCTCGTCACCGCGAAGGGCGGCAAGCAGCAATATCTGGCCGGGATGGAGGCCGGGGCCGACGACTTCATCGCCAAACCGGTCGATCCGGACGAGCTGCGGGCCCGCCTCACCGTCGCCGAGCGTATCCTCGGACTGCGGCGCGAGCTGCATCAACTCGAGGCGTTGCTCCCGATCTGCTCCTACTGCAAGCGCATTCGCAATGAGCGGGACGAGTGGGAACCGCTGGACAGCTACCTGCAGCGGCGCTTCGAGACACAGCTCAGTCACGGCATCTGCCCCGACTGCTACGCCAAGCACGTGCAGCCGCAGCTGGACCGGCACGCGGGGACGCAATAGCCTTCAGAACCTCCGAGCAGCCACCCGCGCTGGCGCGCTCACCGGCTCCTCCGCGGGTGCAGCTCCCACAGCACGTTGACGATGACCCAGCGGCCGTTCCACTTCGCGAGGCGGATGCCGGCCGGGTCGGCGACCGCGAGGGAGTCCCTTAGGGCGGGGCTGGGGACCGACTGGGCGCGAAGCAAGGCGACTGGGAAGCAGGCGAGCGCAAGACAGAAACGACCGATCATGGCGATACAACCTTCCATCTTGTGGGACTATCTCATCCAGAGTCCCTCCAGGAGAATACCGATGCGCCGCCTGATCGCCCTCGTCATCCTCCATGCCGGAGCTCTGCCGGCTCAGCAATTGGCCGATCGCGTGGCCAGTGTCCAAAGCGGAGACGCCACGTTTTCCTATGCCGCTCGCCCCGACGTCTGCGGCGATGGCCACGTACTCCTGCTGCGTTCGCTCGATCCAGGCTCGCAAATGGTCGTGTTCTCGTCCGGCCGGGGCTGGGGCATAGCGACCGGGTCGGTGGATATGGGGAGACAGCGCTGCACCCGCGGGCCCGTGCGCGTGCAGCTCAGCGTGCGCGATCGGCGCATTCAGGAATTGCAGCCGTCGGTGGGCAAGACCGGTCCCGGCCGCGGGCGTGACCTGGGGACGCTCGGGACTAGAGGGGCGGTCGATTTCCTGCTCGATCTTGCTACCCGGGCGTCGAAAGATGTGAGCAGCGGGGCGTTGCTCGCCGCCGCCCTGGCCGACAGCGTCACGATCTCGCCGCGGCTCGTGACGCTGGCCGACGATCGACGGTTGCCCGCGGTGAATCGCGTGGCGGCGTTGCAGTGGCTGGGATGGACGGCCGCGCGGGAGGACAATAGGGCGGCCGATGCGCACATCCGGGCCATCGCCGCCGACGAGACCGACGATCCCGAGGTGCGCGAACGGGCGATTGGCGTCGTGGCCTTGCCCGCGGGCGAGCGTTTCCTGGAAGACCTCTATCCCCGCCTGACGCTGAGAGACCTGAAGGCGCGCGTCATCCAGGCGCTTGGGGAGCGGCCGAGCGCGTCCAGCGTCGATTGGATCGAGCGGCTGGCTCGTGACCGCCGCGAGCCGCTCGAGCTGCGGGAGCGCGCCATCCGCGTCCTCGGGGAAGACCTGCACGAGATACGCCGGCTGCGCTCGCTCTACGCGGACGTTCGGGACCCGGAGCTGAAGGATCTGGTGATGCGCGTGGCGGGCGAGACGGGGGATGCGGACGCGATCGCCTGGCTCAAGACCGTCGCCGTGGATCGGGCGCAGCCGGTCGAGGCTCGCGACCGCGCGTTGCGCGCGCTGGACGAAGCCGGCGCGCCGAGCGCTTACTTCGTGTCTCTCTACGACACGATCGGCGATTCGGACCTGAAGCTGCGGCTGATCAAGCTGCTGGGTGAGCGCGACGATCGCGCTGCGCGGGCCAAGCTCGCCGACATCGTACGGCACGACACGAATCCCGTTCTCAGGCGCCAGGCGCAGCGCGCCCGGCAGTAGCACACACTTGACGGCGCATGGCGTAAAGCCCGGGACCCCTATGAGATCGACCTCAATCCTCAAGACTCTGGCCCGCTGCTGCGTCTGTGCGTCCAGCCTTTGCGTCTCCCTGTCGGCACAAGATCTGGCACAGCGAGTCACGATCTACCGCGACACCTACGGCATCCCGCACGTCTACGGCGAAACGGACGCGGCGACGATGTTCGGCTTCGCCTACGCGCAAGCCGAGGACAACTTCTGGCGGATCGAGGACAATTACATCCGGTCGTTGGGCCGGCGCGCCGAGGTCGAAGGGCAGAGCGGCGTGACGAGCGATTGGCGCAATCGTGCGCTCGAGATTCCGCGTCTCGCGCGGGAAGAGTATGCGCGCATGCCGCAGAGCATGCGCGCGATTCTGGACGGCTTCGCCGCCGGGCTCAACGCGTATCTCGCGGACCATCCGGCCGTGCATGCGCGGCTGCTCACGCGCTTCGAGCCGTGGTATCCGCTCGCGTTCATCCGCTACAACTACTATCAGAACGGCTTCTTCTGGGGGGCGGGATTTCAGCCCAGCGACTTTCAAACGTCGCTCAATCGACCGCGGGGCACCGCCCCGGGGTCAGCCGAGGATTTCCCCAGTCGGGAGAATCTCGGCTCGAACGGCTGGGTGATCGGCCCGTCCAAGAGTGCGACTGGCCACGCGATGCTCTTCATCAATCCCCACCTCGTGTTCTTCGGTCCCAGCCAGGTCTACGAGGGGCACGTCAACAGTAGAGAGAGCGGCTGGAACTTCACCGGCTATACGCGGCTCGGATTCCCCTTCCCGTACGTCGGGCACAACGAATCGCTCGGCTGGGTGAGCACGGACAACGCCGCCGATCAGGCCGATCTGTACGCCGAAACATTCGTGGATTCGCTGCGGTATCGGTACGGTGCGGGCTCGCGCCAGGCCAGCATCTGGGTCGACACGATTCGCGTGAAGACCGATAGCGGCGTCGAGCGCCGCCCGGTCACGTTCCGCAAGACGCATCACGGGCCGATCATCGTCACCCGCAACGACAGGCCGCTGGCGCTGCGGATGTCGAAGCTCGAGGGCGACGGCTGGCTCGAGGAGTGGTACGCCATGACGCACGCGCGCAGCGTCGCCGAGCTGCAGCGCGCGATGCGGCCGCTGCACATGCTGTTCGGCAACGTCATGGCCGCGGACGCGCAGGGCAACACTTGGTACCTCTACAACAGCGCCGTTCCGGTGCGCGACGCGCGGTTCGACTGGTCGGGCGTCGTCGACGGGAGCGATCCGGCGACCGAGTGGAAGGGCTTCCACCGGATGGAGGACCTGCCACAGCTGCTCAACCCCGCGACGGGGTGGATGCAGAACTGCAACACCACGCCGTTCCGGCTCACGAGCAGTGGGAATCCGGACTCGACGAAGTTCCCGCGCTACATGGTGGTCGAGGGAGACAACTGGCGGGGGCTCACGTCGCGCCGGATCCTCGGCGCGACGGGCAAGTTCACCTGGGACGAGTGGACCAAGGCGGGATTCGATACGCGGGTCGCGGCGGCCGATTCGCTGCTACCGCAGTTACTTGCGGACTCGGTGGGGGCGGGCGATTCGGCGCGAGCGGCGCTGGACGTGCTGGCGCGTTGGGATCGGCGCAGCGATACGACGTCGGTCGCGATGACCGTGTTCGACCGGTGGCAGCAGGCGGTGCGGCCGGAGGTCTCGAGGCGCGTGGCGTTGGACAGCGCGCTGACCGGGCTCGTGCGCGACTGGGGCACGTGGCGCGTGCCCTGGGGCGACGTCAATCGCCTGCAGCGGATCGACGAACGCATCGATCAGCAATTCGCGGACGACCGGCCGAGTCTTCCAGTACGCGGCACGGGCGGCTGGAATGGCACGGTGTTCACGTACTATGCGCAGCCCGTGCCCGGGCAAAAGCGGCGCTACGGTGTGGCGGGTGGGACGTACGTCAGCGTCGTGGAGTTCGGGCCGACCGTGAAGCGGCTCGCCGTGCATACGATGGGGGAGAGTGGGGACCCGGCGTCGCCACACTTCTTCGATCAAGCGCCGCTGTATGCGCGGGGCCAGTTCCGGCCGGCGTGGTTTACGCTGGAAGAGATCAGGGCCAATCTGGAACGGGAGTACCGTCCCGGTCAGGGGGGGCGTTGAAGGGGGCCCTCAAGATCTTCCAGCATCCTGGTTAGTTCCCGCCCGGGACAGCCACCGGCCTCGCAGCGTGACCTGAAGATCCGCCGGCGATCCTATGCCCGGCACTGACCCCCAGCCCAAACATCACCGCGACCGGGTTCGGCTGCCGGACCCCGACCTCGTCGCACACCTCGAGGCTCCCGTCGCGCAGCAGTTTCGCCGCCGCGGTGGGCCATACGATCGCCATCGCCGGGCGACGGTTCGGCTCGCGGGTGGCAGCGGTGGTGTCCGGAGCCTGGAGGGACGTGGGTCTGTAGCGGCGCCGAGGAGCCGACGGAGAGAACCGGTTATCATTCGATTCGACACCCGGACCGGAGCCAAGGACTATCGCTGAAGGACCACGTCTCACGACGAGAACGCCGTTACTCGGCCGCTTCGGGCGTCGCCGCCGCCGGAAGGTCGAAGCACCCCTCCGTGCCGAACTCCTGAGCATCGAGCGACTGGAGGAACGGGCCAAGGCCCTCGCCGCTAGTTTCACGCTCGCCCGGAACCCCCGCCGCAAGGCCCGCCCGTTCTTCTCGCGTCTGGATGACAACGCCCGCGTGCTGCGCGAGGCCTATCGTACCTGCTCCGACGACGTCCACCGTGGCGCGTTCGTCCCCCCGGCGGCAGAGTGGCTCCTCGACAATTTCCACATCATCGAAGGCGTGATCCGGGACACCCGGCACGACTTGCCGCAGCAGTACTACCTGCAGCTGCCCAAGCTGGCCTCCCGGGAGATGGCTGGGATCGCCCGGATCTACGCCATGGCGCTCGAGCTGATTCGCCACACCGATGGGCGCCTGGAACGACAGCAGCTCGTGCGCTTTGTCACGGCCTACCAGACGGTGGCGCCCCTGACCATCGGCGAGCTCTGGGCCTGGCCCAGCATGCTCAAACTCGCCCTCATCGAGAGTCTGCGGCGGCTGGCGGACGAGACGCTCCGGGGCCGCGACGCGCGTCTCAACGCGGACGCCTACCTCGCCCGGATCGGCGATGCCGACGAGCCGGTGCCTTTAGCGTCCCTCCCCGAGGTCCTGGAAACGGCGTACGTCGTGCGGCTGCTGCAGCGGATGCGCGAGTATGGTCCCCTCGTCTCCCCCGTCCGCGCGGCCGTCGAGGAACGCCTCGCCGCCCAAGGCATGACCGCCGAGGATGCGATCCGGACGGAGTACCAGGCCCAGGCAGCGGCCCAGGTCTCCTTCGGCAACGGCATCACCAGCCTGCGGCTGTGCGCGACCCTGGACTGGACCCAGTACTTCGAGAGCGTCAGCCTCATCGAGCAGGTGCTGCAGCGCGACCCGGCCGGCGTCTACGGGAGAATGGACTTCCAGAGCCGGGACCGCTACCGGCAGGC
>DATICZ010000345.1:0-4864 GCA_035456525.1 Gemmatimonadales bacterium | reverse complement strand
GGTGCTGGTGCACGTGCAGCGGCACAAGCCGCTGGTGGACGTGCGCAGTCCCGAAGAGTTTCGCGGCGAGCGGCTGCACATGCCCGAATACCCGAACGAGGGCGCGCTGCGCGGCGGGCACATCCCCGGCGCGCGCAGCATCCCCTGGGGCCGCGCGGTCAACCCCGACACGCACACGTTCCGCTCGGCCGAGGAGCTGCGCACCATCTACCAGCACGAGAACGGCCTCCCGACCGACGACGACGTCATCGTCTACTGCCGCATCGGGGAGCGCTCGTCGCACACCTGGTTCGCGCTCACCTACCTGCTCGGCTTCGAGCGGGTGAAGAACTACGACGGCAGCTGGACCGAGTGGGGCAACCAGGTACGCGCGCCAATCGAGAAGCCATGAAGCCGATGGACCGGGAGACCCGGATCGCGTGGCTGGTGGAGCACGCGCAGCGCCCCCGCCACGCCCACCCGCTCGATGACGCCGACATCTCGGTGCCCGGCGGCAACCCGGGATGCGGGGACCTGCTCACGGCCTATCTCAAGGCCGACCCGGCCGCGGACCGGGTCGGGGCGGTGACGTTCGCGGGGACCGGGTGCGGCCTGAGTCAGGCGGCCGCCTCGATCCTCGCCGAACGCATGAACAAGGAGCACCCGAGTTTCGCCGGCGTGCTGGACTTCACGTACGAGGAAATGATGGACCTCGTGGGGCGCGACGTGGCGGAGGCGCGCCCCCGGTGCGCCACGCTCGCACTCGGCACGCTCAAGGCCGCGGTGAAGGCGCTGGAGATGAACCGCAAGCTCAGGGCGGCCGGCAAGAGCGACGTGGAGATCGCCGAGCTGCGCCGGGCGGTCGCCGCGGCGGCCGAGGGGACCGGCATCGTCGTCGGGGAAGGTGCGGCGGCGGCGGCACTTGAGGAGGGCTTGAAACCGGGATTCTAGTCTTGGGCCCATGGAACGGGCCGGCGCTGCGTGTATCGCGATCGTCGCAACTCTGTTCGGTGCGACACTCGACGCGCAGCGCCTCGCCCCCTCATCACCATGAGGAGGCTCACGATGATATCCCGACTTGCTCTGATGAGCATCCTGGGCCTGGCCATGACGGCACGCCTCGAGGGACAGCGCCTTCGCCCCGCCGAGTTCCCGCCCTTTCGCCCCAGGGTTCTCATGCTGCAGCAGCCGGACACTTCGCCCAAGCCCGAGGTCTATCACGGCGAGACCTACACTTGGGAAGGTGTGGTGCTCGGCGGCCTCGTGTTCGGAGCACTCGGCGCACGCTTGAGCGACCTGTGCGGTCTCTCGGACCAGCCGGGTGGGTGCGGCGGCGCAATGTTGATCGGCGTGTTGGGTGGTGCCACGATCGGGGCTGTCGTGGGTGGGATCATCGGATCCGGCATCGAAAAGGGCCCATAGGTGAAGAAACGGCGCCCGGGATCGCTCCCGGGCGCCGTGTATTTCCCTGCTCGATTCCCTACTCGACTTCCGCCTCCTCCGGCACCACTAAGACGCCGGGTTGCAGCTCCGGCGGCGGCGTCGGCGGCACAAAGCCCTCGGGCGGCTCGATCTCGATCTCCTGGTAGCGGTAGATGCCGCTCCCCGCCGGGATGAGATGCCCGATGATGATGTTCTCCTTCAGTCCCAGCAGGTCGTCCTTCGCGCCGCGGATCGCCGCGTCGGTCAGCACGCGCGTGGTCTCCTGGAACGACGCCGCCGAAATGAACGACTGCGTCGTGAGGCTCGCCTTCGTGATGCCGAGCAGCAAGGGCTCCGACGTGGCGGGCTTGCCGCCCTTCGTCTTCGTCCGCTGGTTCGACTCGCGGAACGTGAGCTTGTCCACGTTCTCGCCTTCCAGGAACTCGGTGTCGCCCGGATCCACGACCTTCACCTTCTGCAGCATCTGGCGCACGATCACGCCGATGTGCTTGTCGTTGATCTTCACGCCCTGCAGGCGGTACACCTCCTGCACCTCGTTCAGGAGGTATTCCTGCACCGCACGCGGCCCCTTGATCCGCAGGATGTCGTGCGGGTTCACGGGACCCTCGGTGAGCCGGTCGCCGGCGCGCACGCGGTCGCCCTCGTGCACGCGCAGGTGCTTCCCGGCCGGCACCTCGTAGACCTGCGGTTCCCCCTCCTCGGGGTGGACGAAGATCTCGCGCTTGCCGCGCTTGATGTCGCCGAAGCGCACCGTGCCGTCTACCTCGGAGATGGTGGCCGGGTCCTTGGGCCGCCGCGCCTCGAACAGCTCGGCCACCCGCGGCAGGCCGCCCGTGATGTCGCGCGTCTTGTATGCCTCGCGACTCACCTTGGCCAGCACCAGGCCGGCGTACACCTCCTGCCCGTCCTCCACCGTGAGCTGGGCGCCTTCGGGGATGACGAAATCGCGCAGCCGCTTCTCCTTCTCGCCCTTCTTCTGCACGACCTCGATGTGCGGGTGCAGCTTCTTCTCGCGGTCCTCGATGATCACCCGCTGGCGCCGGCCGGTGATCTCATCCAGCTCCTCGCGGACCGTCTCGTCCTCCATGATGTCCACGAAGCGCACGATGCCCGGCACGTCGGTGAGGATCGGGTTCGTGTACGGGTCCCAGGTGAACAGCACGCCGTCGCGGGTCACCTTCTGGCCGTCCTCGACCATCAGGGTGGCGCCGAGCGGCACGTGGAACCGGGAGTGCACGGCGAGCTTGCCCGTGGCCCCGTCCTTGGGCCCGTGCGCGGCGGCCTTCAGCACCAGCTCGCCTTCGTAGCTGGTGACGATCTTCTGGCCCTCGGGCGTCTCGACGAACACCAGGCGCTCGCCGTACTCGATCACGCCCTCGACCTTGGTCTTGCGCACCGTCTGCTCGGCGATACGCGCCGCCGTGCCGCCGATGTGGAAGGTCCGCAGCGTCAGCTGCGTGCCCGGCTCGCCGATGGACTGTGCGGCGAGAATGCCTACCGCCTCGCCCAGGTCCACGAGCCCCATGGTCGCGAGGTTGCGCCCGTAGCACATGCGGCAGATGCCGCGCCGCGCCTCGCACGTCAGCACCGAGCGGATCTTCACCGTCTCGATGCCGGCGTCCTCGATCTGCTGCGCCGTATCCTCGTCGATCGGCTTACCCGCCTCCACCAGCACCTTGGGGTGACTGTGCTCGTCCAGCTCGTGCGGGTCGGTGACCTCTTCCAGCGCCACGTTCCCCACCAGCCGCTCGCGCAGCGGCTCGATGATGTCCTCGCCCTCCTTCAGCGCCGACATCTCGAGGCCCAGGATCGTCCCGCAGTCCTCCTCCGTGACCGTGACGTCCTGCGCCACATCCACGAGGCGCCGCGTGAGATAGCCGGCGTCGGCCGTCTTCAAGGCCGTGTCGGCCAGACCCTTGCGCGCGCCGTGCGTCGAGATGAAGTACTCGAGCACACTGAGCCCCTCGCGGAAGTTCGACTTGATCGGGCTCTCGATGATCTCCCCGATGCCGCCGGTGAGCTTCTTCTGCGGCTTGGCCATGAGCCCGCGCATCCCGGCCAGCTGACGGATCTGGTCGCGGCTGCCGCGGCTGCCCGAGTCGAACATCATGAAGACCGGGTTGAACCCGCCCTTCGACTTCCGCATCGTCGCGACCATCGCCTCGGCGATGTCGTTGTTGGCGTGCGTCCAGGCGTCGATCACCTTGTTGTAGCGCTCGCCGAAGGTGATCTGTCCGGTGGCGTAGGCGCGCTGGAACCGCTCGACGCGCGCTTCCGCGTCGTGCAACAGCGACGCCTTTTCGCTCGGGATCTCGAGGTCCGCCACGCCGATCGATACGCCGCCCATGGTGGCGTAGCGGAAGCCGAATTCCTTCAGCCCGTCCAGGAACTGTACCGTGGGCGCCAGGCCAGCGCGGCGGTAGCTCTCGAACACCAGCTCCGAGAGATCGCGCTTGCGCATCGCCTTGTTCTGGAAGCCCAGATCCTTGCGCAGCATGTCGGGCAGGATGCTGTTGAAGATCACCCGGCCCGCCGTGGTCCCCACCCAGCTGGCCGCTCCCGCACCCGCCGGCGGCACGTACCAGAACTGCACCGGGGAGTGGAACGCCAGCCGCTTCACCGCGAGCCCCATCTCGAGCTCCGCCATCGAGCCCACGCGCGGCGCCTTGGCGAGCTTCGCCTCGAACTCCGCCGGCTCCTTGGTGAGGAAGTAGCAGCCCAGCACCATATCCTGGCTGGGCTCGGCCACGGGCCGCCCGTCGGACGGCTTCAGCACGTTGTTCGACGAGATCATCAGGAGGCGCGCTTCGAGCTGGCTCTCGAACGAGAGCGGCACGTGCACGGCCATCTGGTCGCCGTCGAAGTCGGCGTTGAACGCGGCGCACACCAGCGGGTGGATGCGGATCGCCTTGCCCTCCACCAGCACCGGCTCGAACGCCTGGATGCCCAGGCGGTGCAGCGTCGGCGCGCGGTTCAGGAGCACGGGATGGTCCTCGATGATCTCCTCGAGGATCTCGTAGACTTCCGGCGACTCCTTCTCCACGATCTTCTTCGCCCGCTTCACCGTCTCGGCGATGCCCTTCTCCACCAGCTTGTGGATGATGAACGGCTTGAACAGCTCCACCGCCATCGCCTTGGGCAACCCGCACTGGTGCAGCCGCAGCTCCGGCCCCACCACGATCACCGAGCGGCCCGAGTAGTCCACGCGCTTGCCCAGCAGGTTCTGGCGGAACCGCCCCTGCTTGCCCTTCAGCATGTCCGACAGCGACTTCAGCGGCCGCTTGCCGCGCCCGCGAATCGCCTTGGAGCGGCGGCCGTTGTCGAACAGCGCGTCCACCGCTTCCTGCAGCATGCGCTTCTCGTTGCGCAGGATGACCTCCGGCGCCCGGTGCAGGATCAGCTTCTGCAGCCGGTTGTTCCGGTTGATCACCCGGCGGTACAG
>DATICZ010000344.1:0-2564 GCA_035456525.1 Gemmatimonadales bacterium | reverse complement strand
GATACGAGCACACCGGCCGGTTCAGCGAGCCCTTCGAGCCGTGCCGCAACGTTGATGCCGTCACCATAGATCCGGGTATCGTCGTGGATAACATCCCCGAGGTTGATACCGATGCGGAACAGCATGCGGCGTGGTTCAGGCACCTGCTCGTTGCGCGCAGCCATGATGGTCTGGATCTCGACCGCGCACTCGGTCGCGCCGATCACGCTCGGAAATTCGGCGAGGATGCCATCACCAGCCGTGTCGATGATGCGGCCGCCGTGGCGGCCGACGAGTGGCAGGATCACGGCTTGGTGGGCCTTAAGGTCGCGGACGGTGGCGGCCTCGTCCTGGCCCATGAGCCGACTGTAGCCGGCGATGTCGGCGGCTAGAATGGCGGCGAGCCGACGCTGTATCGAAGGCTCTTCATCCATGATGTGTCTCTGCGCCCTCACAGGCGAGCAGACGGTAGTGTTGCACATCGCCCTGTGGATCGCGAGGACACTGCCCTACGCTGAGAGCTGAGATAGCCCAGCTATGCGCACCGCGGGGCGCGAAACCGGGCATACCCGCAGTTACAGACCAGGCTTCCAGCCGGAATACTGTGGCGGCACGACGGGCAGGTGAGCTTAAGGAGCAATTGTCAAGAGTTGTGGATTGAGAGAGATCAGGCGGCGGCCTTCTTGCGCGTTTTCTGTGGCTCAACCTGCATGCCGTCCTCGAAACACACGCCGGCGCGCACAAGCGGGACGAGCTCGGCGGCGTCGATGCGACGCCAGTGGCCTTCGGCCACCTGGAGCAGCTTGAACGCCATCACGAGCCCGGCGGTGCGCGACCCAGCGCCTTTCGTCACGCCTTCGCGCAGCCGGACGGTGGCGAACGTCGACTCGATCGGATTGGTCGTACGCAGGTGCTTCCAGTGGTCGGCCGGATAGTCGAAGTACGCGAGCAGCCGATCCTGGTCGACGGTCAGCGAGGCAACCGCCTTCGGATACTTCGGGCCGTAGGCCTGGGTGAAGCGCGCCAGCTCGCGCGCGGCGGCGGCCCGGGTCTCCGCGTACATGATCTCGTGCAGCGCCTGCTTCGCCCGCGGCTGCAGGCTCCGGGGGAGCTTGTCCAGGACGTTGGCGATCCGGTGCACCCAGCACCGTTGCTCCGCCGTCTCGGGCCAGACGTCGCGCACGGCCGCCCAGAACCCCAGCGCCCCAGCCCCGATCGCCAGCACCGGGGCCCGCAGCCCGCGGCGCTTGAGATCCCGCAGCAGCGTGCGCCAGCTCTCCGCGCTCTCCCGATAGCCGTCCTCGAGCGCCACGACTTCCTTGGTGCCGTCGGGCCGCACGCCGATCACGACCAGCGCGCAGAGCCGCTCTTCCTCCAAGCGGATGGTGAAGTGCACGCCGTCCGCCCAGAGATAGACGTAGTCGCGGTCCGTCAGGTCCCGGCGCCGGAAGGCCGCGTACTCCGCGGTCCAGCTCTGCGTGAGGCGCAGGATGGCGCTCGACGACAACCCGGCCGCCTCGGGCCCCAGGAGGGCGGGCAACGCCTCGCGGAAGTCCCCCGACGACAGCCCGTGCAGGTAGAGCAGAGGCAGGACGCTCTCCACGCGCGGCGACCGCCGCACGTACGGCGGCAGGATCACGCTCGTGAACTTTTGTCGGGCCCCGTCGAGCACCCGCCGGTCGTTAACCCGGGGGGCGGCGATGGTCAGGGGGCCGACGCCGGTGGTGACCGGGCGCGGGCGCGCCGTCCCGTTGCGGACGACCAGGGCGTGGCCGCCCTCGTCGCGCGCCTCCCGGAAGCGCGCCACGTACTCCGCGGCCTCCCGTTGCAGCGCCGCCGCGATCATCCGTCGCGCGCCGTCGCGCGCCAAGTCATCCAGCGTCGCGCCGATCGTCGGCGCCTCACCGGCCGGCGCCTCCGCCTTCGTGGTGATAACCTTCAACATGGGTGGCGTACCTTTCCCCCGGTTGCCACCGGGGCTTTGGGGTTGACTGCTCAACTTCCCCAAGAAGGGTACGTCGCCTTTCTCGCTCATCCACAACTTCTGACGATAGCTCGAGCTTAAGACCGGAACCACGTAAGTTGCAGAAGCGAGCTCCGGGGCGGGGGCACTGCATATCGGGCCACTGAACGATCCGGGAGCTTGCCTGGTCGTGTTCCGCACGGCCAGGGCCAGCACCGTTGGGTACTCCTCGCTTCCTGATTGGACGGCGCATGGCCACGCCCGAGGCTCTGAACGCCTTCGCGGGTGCCGGCGAGAACCCAATCAACTACATCGTCCGCCACATGAATCTCGATCCCGGCTCTCTCGGGGCCGACGACCAGATGCAGAACCTACGGGCCATGCGCGAGGGCACGCGCGTGTTCTCGGCGTACGAACTCCGGGACGGCACGCGCATTTGGATCATCACCGAAGCCGACCGGTCGGTGACGACCATCCTGCTGCCTGAGGAGTACTAACCCCCCCTCACCATCACGCGGATCGGCGTGGGGTTGAACCCGTTGCACGGGTTGTGCGTCTGCGGGCAGTTCGACACCACCGCGAGCACGCGCGACTCCGCCCGAAGCTCGACGTAGTCACCCGG
>DATICZ010000343.1:0-4936 GCA_035456525.1 Gemmatimonadales bacterium | reverse complement strand
GGCGCCGACGGCGATGCTGCTGGCCGAGCATCGCGCGGGTACCAAGAACCACGCCCGCCGGCTGTGGCCCATCCTGATGGCCGAGCTGTGGGCGGAACGCTGGAACGTGGAGCCATGAATCGAGCCGAAGCCCTCGCGCTGATGGAGCAGCACACGAAGAACCCCGCGTTGCGCCAGCACATGCTCGCGGTGGAAGCCGTGATGCGGGCCTACGCCCGGAAATCCGGCGCGGACGAGGAGGCGTGGGGCGCGGTCGGAATGCTGCACGATTTCGACTACGAGATGTACCCCAACCAGGAGCATTCCCCCACCGAGGGGCACCCCTCGTGGGGCGTGCGGCTGCTGCGCGAGCGCGGGCTCTCCGACGAGCAGTGCCAGGCGATCCTGGGACACGCGCCGTACACCGGCGTGCCGCGCGCCTCGGCGATGGCGCGGACGCTGTTCGCGGTGGACGAGCTGTGCGGCTTCCTCGTGGCCTGCGTGTTGGTCCGGCCGTCGCGCAGCTTCGCCGACCTCGAGGTGTCGTCGGTGAAGAAGAAGCTCAAGGACAAGGCCTTCGCCCGCGGCGTCAACCGCGAGGATGTGCGGATAGGGACCGAGGAGCTCGGTGTCCCGCTGGACGAGCACATCGGCTTCTGCATCGAGGCCCTGCGACCGGTCGAGCGGACGTTCGGCCTGGGGGCGAGCGTGGCGCCCGCGGGGTGAGCTCGCAACCGTCGCGCGCCACGGGCCGGGAGCCCCAGCTCCGGGACGAGCTCGCGCTGGCCATCGAGCGCGCGGCGCACGCCCGGCCCATCGAGGGGAACTCGGTCCAGCACCACCCCGACAGCCCGCAGGCTCTCGAGGCGATGCTCGCGCTCGTCGCCGGCGCCCGGCGCTGGGTCCACTTCGAGAACTACATCATCCGGGGCGACCGGATCGGCCTCCGGTTCGCCGATGCGCTCATCGAGCGCGCGCGCGCCGGCGTGCACGTGTGCGTCCTGTACGACGCTCTCGGATCGTTCGGGACGTCGCGCGCGTACTGGAGCGCGCTGCGCCGGGCCGGCGCCGAGGTGCGCGCATTTCATCCGGTCTCCTCCCCGAACCTGTTCGATCTGTTCTGTCGCGATCACCGCAAGCTCGTGGTGGTGGACGGCGATCGCGCCATGACGGGCGGCCTGTGTATCGGGGACGAATGGGCGGGTAATCCCGAGCGCGGGCGGCAGCCCTGGCGCGACACGGCCCTCACGGTGTGTGGTCCGGCGGCGGTGGCGCTCGACGCCGCCTTCGCCGATGTCTGGGAGCAGGCGGGCCCGCCGCTCCCACCCGAGGATACCTGTGGCGACCCCGACATCTGCGGCGATTTCACCGTGCAGGTCGTCGCGGGGGTGCCGTTCGAGGGACGGATCTATCGCGCCACGCAGCTGATTGCCGCCGCGGCGCAGGAGCGGCTGTGGATCACCGACGCCTACCTGGTCCCGCCCGCGCCGCTCTATGCCGCGCTGATCGACGCCGCGCGCAACGGCGTGGACGTGCGGCTGCTCGTCCCCGGTGCGAGCGATCTGCCGCTGCTGCGCAACTTCACGCGCGTGGGATACCGCGAGCTGTTGCGAGCCGGTGTCCGCGTGTTCGAGTGGCGCGGGGCCATGATGCACGCCAAGACGCTCGTCGCTGACCGCCGCTGGGCGCGCGTCGGATCGAGCAACCTGAACGTCTCGAGCCTGTTCGGCAATTACGAGCTCGATGTGCTCGCCGACAACCAGGAGGCGGCCGAAGCGCTCGCCGCCCAGTTCCGGCGTGACCTCCTCATGAGCCGTGAAGTGGTGCTGGAGTCCCGTCGCCGCCTGCCCCCGCGCCTCGTCCGCGCGCCGGCGACAGCGGAAGCCGGGGCGCACACGGAGCTGCAGACGACGGCGCGGCACAAACGCTCCCGCTACGAGCTGAGTGCGGTGGCCGTCGTCGCCCTCCGCCGGGTGGCCGGCGGGCTGCGCCGCACGCTGGGGGGAACCGCGGCGCTCTTCCTCCTGACGCTCGGGATCCTGCTGCTCATCTTCCCACGCGTCGTGGGGATTCTCATCGCGGCCGTATTGTTCTGGCTGTCGCTGGGGTTCGGCGTGTACGCCTTCGGCAAGCGCCGGGCGCGCGAACGTGAAGATGTCGAGTGAGCCTCAACGCCCGGACGAGGCCGCGCGTACTCGGAGGGACGCGGACGAAGCGGCCCTGGCGGTCCGCGCCCGCTCGGGCGACCGGGCGGCCTTCGGGGAGCTGGTCGAGCGGTACGCCGATCAGGCCCGCCGCGTGGCGCGGGCGGTGCTGCAGGACGCGAACGACGCCGACGACGCCGCGCAGGACGCGTTTCTCGCAGCGCTCGTGAAGCTGCACCAGTACGACGCGCAGCGGCCGTTCGGACCGTGGCTGATGCGCATCGTATCGAATGCGGCCACGGACCGGCGGCGCCGGCGGACGGTGCGGCGCTCCGAGTCGCTGCAGGAAGGACTGGTCGCGGGAGGTGCGCGACCCGATGCCGCGGCGGAGCGGGCGGCGTTGAACGACCGGTTGCGCGACGCGCTCGCGCAGCTGCCGCCCCGCCGCAGTCTGGCGGTCACGCTGTTCGACGTGGAGGGATACTCCCACGCCGAGATCGCCGAGATGCTGGGCATCCCCGAGGGGACCGTGCGCTCCGAAGTGTTTCACGCGCGGCGGCGTTTGCGGACGCTGCTTGCCGATTGGAGGGAGGCGGAATGAGCGAATCACTGACGCCGTTCAACCACCGGCCCGATCCGGTGCTGGGCGCGGCGCTGCGGGAGGCGTTGCAGCCCCGCGACCCCGGCGGGGCGGCCTTCCGGTCGCGCGTGCTGGCCGCGGCCGAGCGGCTGCCCGTTCCCGTCGTGGACGTGCTGGCCCGCTGGGCGCACCTGGGCATCGCGGCGGCGGTCGCGGCGGCGTTGGTCACGGGGATGCTCGTCGGGCGGGTTGGCCGCCAAGCCGAGGCGACCGTGGCCACGACCGATCCCGGCGCGGTGGTCGCCGGGGTGCAGGTGCCGGACGCGAGTTTCCTGCTGGCGGGGTATTCCGAGCGGTGAGGGCCCTGGATATGCTGGGCCGCTCGCGGGTCTGGGCGGTGGCGCTGCTCGCGGCGGTGTTCGTGGCCGGAGGGGCCGGCGGCTGGGCGCTCGCGCGGCACCGTCCGGGCGGCGGGGGAGCATCGCGCGGGGGGCCCGACGCGATCGCGGCGTATCTCGCGCGCCGTCTCGACCTCACGCCCGCGCAGCAGGATTCGGTGCGCGCCGTGTTCACCCGCCATCACGCGGAGATGCAGACCATCTGGGGCGCGGTGCGCCCCCGGCTGGATTCCCTGCGGGCGGCCGTGCGGTCGGAGGTCAACGCGCAGCTCACGCCCGACCAGCAAGCCCGCTACGCGCGACTATTGGCCGACCTCGAGCATCAGCGTGAGGGGCAGCGCGGGCGGCGCGACACTACTCCTTCGAGGCAAGGGCAGCACTGATGCGAAGACTTTCCTTACTGCTGGTGATGGCGGGCGCCGGCGTCGCTCCGCTGCGGGCGCAGCAGCCCGACACGGCGGCCGTGACCTTGCAGGTGGGCCTGGAGGAGGCTGTGCGCCGGGCGCTCGACGTCCAGCCGGCGATGGTGCAGGCGGCCGGTGCCACCCGCAACGCGGGGGCCGCGCGCCGGTCGGCCTACGGGTCGTTCCTGCCGCAGCTCTCCTTGAACGGGTCGGCCTCACTCAACAGCACAAACCGTGTGGACCTGAACGGCGGGCAGATTCCCCCGACCTGGAGCTACGGCTCGGGCTTGTCGGCCTCGGTCGATCTGTTCACCGGTCTCCGCAGGATCTGGACGCTGCGCTCGGCCTCGGCCGACCTGAGCGCGGCCGATGCCGGCATGATCACCCAGCGTTACCAGACGATCCTGCAGACGAAACAGGCCTTCTACAACGCGATCGCCACAGAGGAACTGGTGAGTGTGGCCGACGCGCAGGTGCGCCGCGCGCAATTGCAGCTCGATGTGTCGGTCCAGAAGCTGCACGCCGGGTCGGCGACCCGCTCCGACTCGTTACGGTCGGCCGTGGACTACGGCAACGCCCGCATCGCCCTGTTGGAGGCTCAGGCGAACCTCGCGACCGCCCAGGCCAGTCTGGGTCGACAGGTCGGCGTGGACCAACCGGTGCGCGCCCTCCCCGACAGCGCGCTCCCTCCGGTGCCGGACACGACGGCGCTGCGCATCATGAGCAGTGAATCGGCGCCGCAAATCGCCCAGGCGGATGCCCAGGCGCGGGCCGCGCAGGCCAGCGCGTGGGCCACCCGCTCGCAATACATCCCGTCGCTCCGATTGTCCTACGGTTTGAATCGGCGGGACACGCTCTTCTCGAACGTGCTGGTCGGCAATCCCACGCACAACTGGCAGTTCTCGCTGTCCTGGACCCTGTTCAACGGGTTCACGCGCGAGCAGAACCAGGTTTCTGCCAGCGTCCAGCGCGACAATGCCGAAGCGCAAGCCGCCGACACACGCCGCATGGTGAACGCGCAGCTGACCCAGCAGATCGCCGCGCTGGAGACAGCTTATGCGCAGATCGACATCGCCAGCGTGAACGTCGCGGCGGCCACCGAGGATCTGCGCGTCCAGCAGGAGCGCTACCGGGTCGGCGCCGGCACGATCCTCGATCTGCTCACGTCGCAGGCCGCCCTCACACAAGCGCAGACCAATCTGGTCCAGGTGCGCTTCAACTACCTCATCGCGCGGGCGCAGCTCGAGGCCCTCGTAGGACGCTCGCTATGACCGCCACCGCCACGATGAAGTTCAGCACCGGCGAAACGCCGCACCCGGACATCATCATCCTCACCCACCATCTCACCCGGAACTACGACATGGGCGGCGAGGTGGTGCATGCGCTGCGCGGCGTGGACATCCAGATCCGCCGCAACGAGTTCGTGGCGGT
>DATICZ010000342.1:0-14360 GCA_035456525.1 Gemmatimonadales bacterium | reverse complement strand
CCACGCATCCGCACCTCTTCGTTCGCTGGCCGCCGGAACGTACCTTGCCGCATGGCTGATGCAACCCCGCCACGCGGGTCCATCGTCTACGGGCCCGTGCGGTCGCGCCGCCTGGGCGTGAGCCTGGGCTTGAACCTGCTGCCGGCGCGTTCCAAGGTGTGCAGCTTCGATTGCCCCTACTGCGAGTGCGGGTTCAACACCGGCAAGGCGCCGGACACCCGCTGGCCGTCGCCTGACGAGGTGGGCCATGCCCTGCGGCGGGCGCTCGAACGGCTGCCGGCGGCGCCCGACTGGATCACCTTTTCCGGAACGGGCGAGCCGACCCTGCATCCGCGATTCGCGGTGGTCGTGGACCGCGTGCTGGCGGCGCGCGACGACCTGACACCGAGCACGCAGGTGGGTGCGCTCTCGAACGGTGTCCTGGGGACCCTACCCGCGATTCGCGGGGCGCTCCTGCGCCTCGACGGACGCTTCCTGAAGCTCGACCCCGGGCCACCCGAGCGCGTCAACGGCGTCGCCGGCGACGTGGGCGCCCTGGCCGACTCCTATCGGGCGTTGCGGCCGGTCACGGTGCAGGCGATGGTGGTACGCGGCCCGGACTGGGACGGCGCGAGCGCGACGAGTGTCGCCGCCTGGGTGCCGCTCCTGGTACGCGCCGAGCCTGCCGCGGTCCAGCTCTACTCCCTGGCACGGCCACCCGCCGATCCGCGGGTCCAGAACGTGCCGCGGGAGCGCCTCCTCGCGATGGCCGCAGCCATCCGGGAAGCGCTCCCGCGGACAGTGGTCGACGTCTTCTAGCTGTGCCGTCAGCGACGGCGGCGCGTCACCTTGCGCTTCGCCCGCGCCGGCTTCCGGGCCTTGGCGCGTTTCGCCTTGCGGGCCGGCTTCCTCGCCTTCTTCGCCTTCTTGGCCTTCCTGGCCGCCGGGCGTCTCGCTTTCTTCTTCTTCGCCGGGGCCTTCCGCGGCTTCGGCCGCGGCGTTTCTTCCATCATAGGCTCGTCCATCATCGGGGCGGGCTCCGGAGTCATCGAGGGCTCCGGTGGGAACATCGGCTCCATCATGCCCGGGCCGCCCATTCCCGTCAGATCACTCGTCGCGAGCATCTAAGTCCTCCGCTGGTTGTGGCCGCTGGGGGCCTATAGCTTACCCGCCTAACTCCCCGACGCAAGTGAGCGTAATGCGCCAGCTTCTCGGCGGTTTTCTGCTGCTTCCCACGCTCGTTAGCGCACAAATCCGTCCCGATTCCAGCGCCATCCTGCGACCGGCGCCGATCTCGTTGGCGTGGCGGCGGTTCGACGTCACCCTCACGGGGCCGGTCCGTGGGTCCGGATACGTCAGTGCCATCGGCCGGCGGGCGGCCCTGATCGGCACCGACGCCGGCAGCTTCGAAGCCTGGACCTGGCCGCTCAAGCTACTGCACGATTTCTCCCTCTCCTTCAAGACGCCGCTATACGACCAGCCGATACCGGGCCGCGACATCGCCCGCCGGGTCGAGGTTTCGCCGGCCGGCGCCACCATCGTCTATACCCACTCCGCCTTCACGGTCACCGAACGGCTGTTCGCGCCGCTCGACCAGCCCGCCGTGGTCGCCGTCCTGGAAGTGGACGCGGTCCGCCCGATCGAGATCATCGCGCGGTTCCGCCCCGACCTGCAGCTCGCCTGGCCGGCCGGGTTCGGGGGCCAGTACGTCTTCTGGGACGATGCCGAACGGGCCTTCGTGCTGTCGGAAAGCCGCCGCCAGGTGAACGGCTTCTTCGGCTCGCCGTCGGCCACGTGGGCGACCAACAACCCCTCGCACATGCTGGCCGACGCCGCGAGCGAGCTGCACATCGCCGTGGGGGATCAGGGCCCGGTGGCAATGCCCCGGCCGGGGGAGCCCGCCGGGCGCCTCACGGAGGTGCACGCCGCCGGCATTCCAATCGTGATGGTCGGCGCCGTCGCCCCGCGCGACAGTGTGCGGGCGATCTACCGGCGGGTACTGGGTCACGTGGCCGAGCTGTACGCCGCCCGCGCCGAGCACGCGCAGCGGGTCCTCGACTCGACGGTCGTCTTTCATTCACCAGACGCGACCCTCGATCTCGCGGTACGCTGGGCCAGCCTGAACCTGGACGAAGCCATGGTCTGCAACCCCGACTTGGGATGCGGACTGGTGGCGGGCTACGGGCCCAGCGGCGCGACCGGTACGCGACCGGGCTTCGGGTGGTTCTTCGGGGGCGACGCCGCGATCAATTCCTTCGCCATGAGCTCGGCCGGCCTGTGGCCGGTGGCGCGCGACGGCCTCGCCTTCTTCGCGGGATATCAGGGCAGCGCGCCGCCCAACGCCGGCAAGATCCCGCACGAGATCTCCCAGGGCGCGGCCCGCATCCGATGGTTCGAGGACTACCCCTACGCGTACTATCACGGCGACACGACGCCCTTCTGGATGCTCGCGGTGGCCGAGTACTGGCGCGCGTCGGGGGACAGTGCGACCGTGCGCCGCCTCTGGCCGAACCTGAAGAAAGCCTACGACTGGTCCAAGGGCACCGACGCAGACGGCGATGGCCTGATGGACAACGCCAAAGCCGGCGCGGGCGCGATCGAGGTCGGGGACCTGCAGAAGGGACTGCAGTCCGACATCTACATGTCCGCCGTCTGGGTCCGGGCGCTCGAGGTGTTTCCCCGGATGGCGGACCTCGCGGGGGACCGCGCCGCCGCCGCGGAAGCGCGGCGCCTCGCCGGGCGGGCGCGGGCCTCGTTGCGGGAGAAGCTCTGGCTCCCCACGGAAGGACGCTACGCGTTCGCCCTGCTCGACGACGGTACGCGCTCCACGGAGCTGACGGTCTGGCCTGCCACCGGCCTGGCGTTCGGGCTGTTCGACGATGCCCGCGGCACGGCCACGGCCGCATCGCTCGCGCGGGCCGCCATCACCACCGACTGGGGAGCGCGGGCCCTGGCGTCCACGTCGCCGCTCTTCGACCCGCTGCACTACAACAACGGCACCGTGTGGCCGTTCGTCACCGGGTTCGATGCGTGGGGGCTGTACCGGGCGCACAACGCGCCGATGGGGTTCGCAGCGACGTCGGCCGTGGCGCGCACCACCTTCCTGTGGGGACTCGGCGCCAACCCCGAGGTGTTCTCCGGTTCGACCTTCGAGCCGCTCGAAACCGCCGTGCCGCAGCAGTTCTTCGCAACGTCCATGCTGCTCACGCCCTTGTTGCGCGGGATGGTCGGCTGGGAAGGCGACGTGCCCGACGACCGGGTGACCCTCGCTCCACACCTGCCGCCCCAGTGGGATTCCCTCGCCGTCGAGCGGCTCCCCGTGGGCACCGGGCGATACACCGTGCGGTTCGCCCGTACCGATACCACGCTGGAGATGGAGCTGACGCGCACGGCGGGGACAGGAGTGGACACGCTCGTCTTCTCGCCGGCGCTTCCGCTGGGGGCCGTCGTCCGGGAGGTGCGCGCCAACGATCGCTCTGTGACCTGCGCGGCACGCTCCACCGGCGCGGACGAGCATGTGGATTGCCGCCTGGCGCTCGGGACCCGGCTGGTGGTCCTCATTCGCCACGCGCCGGGCTGGGCGGTGCTGCTGCCGCCGCCGGCACCCGAGCGAGGCGCGCGCTCGACCAGCTTGAAGGTCGTATCCCAGCGTCTCGCGGGCGACGCGCTCGAGCTGCAGCTGGAGGGCCTCGCGGGGAAAGCGTACGAGCTGGTGGTCCGGACTCCGCGCGGCGAGCGGCGCACGCCGGTCACGTTTCCCGACAGCGGCGACGCGGTGGATGGCTATCGCGAGCAGACAATCCGGGTTACGTCGCAGCCGTGAGAAGTTAGATTAGCGCTGCCATGACCGTCCGCGCGGGCCTGCCCGCCGCCTTCCTGCTCGCCGCTGCCGGCGCACCGCTCGCCGCTCAGACCGTCGCCGAAATCCAGGTCGCACCGCCGTCGATCTCGATCAAGGTGGGAGAGCGCTATGGGCTGCTGGCCACCGCGTACGATCGGGTGGGAAACGTGCTCCCGGCTGCCCGCGTGACCTGGGTGTCGAACAACCCCCAGGTCGCCAAGGTGGACAACGCCGGGACCGTGCTCGGAGTGGCCGCCGGAGCCACCATAGTGGAAGCACGATCGGGACAGCGCCGGGGCCAGGCGATCGTTCAGGTCACCGCGGCAGGGACGGGCGAGGCAGGGCAGGCCGGCGGCGCTGCAGCGGCCGATCCCCTGGCGGGACAGCCCCCCGGCGCGGGTCCCGCCGCCGTGCTGCGGATCGATCCGCCGTCGGTCTACATGCTGCCTTCGGAACACACGCGCGTGTCCCCACGGGCGCTGCGCGAGGACGGCTCACCCGCGGCGCCGGTGCAGGTCACCTGGAAGTCACTGCGCGAGGACATCGCCAGCGTGGATCAGAACGGCACCGTCGTGGCGTTGGCACCGGGGCAGGGCACCATCCAGATGTCCGGGCCGGGCGGTCTCACCGCGACCGCACCCGTGGTCGTCCAGCAGGCCGAGTACGCCGTTCAGGAGGGGACGTCGCTGACGTTCGCTCCCGGCGAGGTGGATACCCTGCACGTCGTCGTCCCGACGCAGGAGAACCGCCTCGTCAATCCGGTGGCGCTCACCTGGGCCTCGAGCGATCAGAGTGTGGCGCAGGTCAGCCTGACGGGGGTCGTGAAGGCGGTCGGATCGGGAAAAGCGACCCTCACCGTATCGGGCTTCCTGCAGCAGAAACCCGTGGAAGTGCTGGTGCATCGCGCGGTGGAGTTTCTGGCGGTGCGGCCGACCACCCGGGGGGACGTCGAGGTGCCGCTCACCGCGACCGCACGCTTCACGGCCGCGGCGCTCGCGGCCGACAGCTCACCCGTGCCCGAAGCGTTGCTCGCGTGGAGTGTGGCGGACACCGCGATCGCCGCCTTCGACCCGGCGACGCGCACCCTCACGGGACGGAAGATCGGGCGGACGCAGCTCAACCTGCACGGGCCGGGTCCCAACCCGCCGCGCGCCGTCTGGGCGGTGAGCGTGATCGCCGGCTCCGTGAAACTCTCGGCCACCCGCCTCGGCGTGGCGCTCAACTCGCGCGCCAATCTCAAGGCGAGCTTCACGGACGACACGGGAGCGGTCCTGGGACCGGCGAGCGGGCTCACGTGGAGCTCCGATGCACCGGGCGTCGCGGCCGTCTCCGAGGACGGTGCCGTCACGGGTTCAAGCTACGGGCGCGCCCGCGTCACGGCGACCGCCCCCGGAGGAAGATCCGCCACCGCCGAGGTCTTCGTCGAGGACGAGCTGCTCCTGGTCAGCTCGCGCGGCGGGGCGTCGCGGCTCTACTGGCTCGACCGCTCGAACCTCGCGGCGCTGCGCCGGGTCACGCAGGACACCGCGGGCGCGACGGATCCCGCGATTTCGCCGGACGGCTCCCGGATCGCGTTCGTGTCCACGCGCGACGGCAATCCCGAGATCTACGTGATGGATGCGGACGGGACCAACCTGACCCGCGTCACCAGCGATCCCCAGGCGGACGGGCGGCCGGTATTCACCGCCGACGGCTCGGGAATCGTGTTCCAGTCGCTGCGCTCCGGAAAACCCCAGATCTGGACGGCGGCCATCGACGGCAGCGGGGCCAGGGCCCTCACCACCGACTCGGTGAACCAGACGCCCGCGGTCTCCCCCGACGGCGCGACCATCGCCTACGCCTCCGTTCGCAACAAGAACTACGACATCTGGCTGATGAGCCGCGACGGCACCAACCAGCGGGCCTTCACGAAGGCGGCGCAGCAGAACGAGACCGAGCCCCGATTCCTGCGGGACGGCAGCCTGGCCTACATCGTGGAGCGCCGCGAGGCGAACCGCACGGTGCGCATGGTGGTGAAGGCGGACCTCGCCACGGGGACGATCACGCCCCTCACCGGCACCGACCTGCCCATCGCGACCTTCGCCGTGTCGAGCCGCGGCGACTTCATCGCGCTCGTGGTGCCGACCGATCCCAACAACCGCCGCAATCCGCTCTATCGCGTCCATCTGCAGACGGTGGGTGCCGGCACGCCGACCCCCATCCCGGCGGGGCCGACCGAGCAGATGACGGCGCCGACGTTCCTCCCATAAGAGCGTTCGTCCTCAACGCCACCGGCGGGCTGGAGCACACCGCCGTGGCGAATGTCCCCGACGCGCCAGACCCCGGTCCCGGCGAAGTACGCCTCGCCGTGCAGGCCGCGGCGCTGAACCATCTCGACCTGTTCGTGGTGGAAGGGGTTCCGGGGGTGAGCTACCGGTTTCCCCACATCCTAGGCGCCGACGGCGCGGGTGTCGTCGCCGACGTGGGAAGCGACGTGTCCAGTGTCCGGCCGGGGGACCGGGTGCTCGTGAACCCCGGCATCTCGGACTACACCTGCGAGTTCTGCCGCGCCGGCGAGCACAGCCTCTGTGTCCAGTACGGCATTCTGGGCGAGCATCATCCCGGAACGCTGGCCGAGCGGCTCACGGTCCCGGTGCACAACGTGCTTCCCGTGCCGCGGCTGGATCCGCCGCTCTCCTGGTGCGAGGCGGCGGCGTTTTCGCTCGTCACCCTCACCGCCTGGCGGATGATCATGACGCGCGCGCAGGTGAAGGCGGGGGAGTGGGTGCTGGCCTGGGGAATCGGCGGCGGAGTATCGCTGACTGCCATGCGGATCGCGAAGCTCGCGGGCGCCCGCGTGATCGCGACATCGTCCAGCGATGAAAAGCTCGAGCGGGCACGCGCCCTGGGGGCCGACGTCACCTTGAATCACCGCACGCAGCGCATCGTCACGGAAGTGCGCGCGGTGACCGGGAAGCGGGGTGTGGACGTGGTGGTGGAGAACGTCGGCGAGGTGACCTGGGGGGACTCGCTGCGTTGCCTCGCCAAGGGCGGGCGCATCGTCACGTGCGGCGGCACGACCGGGCCCAAGCTCGTGACCGACGTGCGGCCGCTCTTCTGGCACCAGTACTCGATTCTCGGCTCAACCATGGGGAATGCGGCCGAGTACCGCGAGATCGTGCGGCGGCTGGGTGAGGGCCAGCTGCGGCCCATCATGGACGCCGAGTTTCCGCTCGCGCGCGCGCGCGAGGCGTTCGAGCGCCTGGAGCGTGGGGAGCAGATGGGGAAGATCGCGGTGACCATCGCGGGCTAGGTGGGCACGGGCGCCAACCGCTTCGCTAGGGAATTGCAACGGCGCCCGTGCGGCGCCCGGTCATCGTGGCCGGAATCTCGTCGGGTCCCCTCAACAAACGGTCAACTGCAAGCGGGGTCGAGTGTTATAGAAGCCGGTCGCCGAATGAGCGATCCCAGTGCATTATTGAATCCACATGTGGCTCCTGCCGCTGTTCCTCGCCGCAACTGACAGCATCTCATTCGCGCTCCGGGTCGCCCCCGCCGAAACGCTCCACGTCGTCGTGGCGGGCGCCGGTGAGCCCGTCGTTCTCCTGCCAGGCCTCTTCGGCTCCGCCTACGGATACCGCAAGGTCGAGCCGCTGCTCAGGGCCGCTGGCTACCGGACGATCGTCATCGAGCCGCTCGGGGTCGGATCTTCGGGACGGCCCGAGCGCGCCAACTACTCGCTCACCGCGCAGGCGGACCGCATCGCCACGGCGCTGGACTCGCTGGGCGTCACCAGTGCGATCGTCGTCGCCCACTCCCTCGGCGCATCGATGGCGTACCGGCTGGCGTACCGGCGGCCGGATCTCGTCCGCGGTCTCGTCTCGCTCGACGGTGGACCCGCCGAGGCGGCCGCCACGCCGGGGTTCCGGCGAGCGATGCGGTTCGCACCGTGGATCAAGCTGTTCGGCGGCGTGAAGCTCGTGCGTCGCAAGATCCGCAAGAACCTGGTCACGGCGTCGGGGGATACCACGTGGGTGGACGACTCGGCGGTCGCGGCCTACACGGCGGGCGCGGCGGCCGATCTGGACGGTACCCTGAAAGCCTACCTGGGGATGGCGCGCGCCCGCGAGCCGGAGCGGCTCGAGCCGCACCTCGCGGCGATTCTTTGCCCGGTGCGGTTGCTGTTGGGAGGAGCGCCGCACTCCAACGGAATCCAGCAGCGCGAGGTCGATCTTCTCGGGCGAATGCTGTCGCGGTTCACGATCGATACGGTGGGCGGGGCGGGACATTTCCTGTACGAGGAGCGTCCCGACGCCGTCCTGGCGAGCGTACAGCAGCTCGATGCCGGCCTCGCCGCGCTGCCGGCGTCCGGTCGCATACCGGTAGTCCGTTAGCTCGGCTCCTCGCCTCCAGTCGGCTGCGCTCAGCCCGCCGCGAGGATCCGCTCGAGGCGTGTGACGTACGCCCGGCTCGCGGCGTCGCCCGTCACCAGCTCGATGTCGCCGGGCCCGCGCGCGCCGAGGTTCAGCTCCACGGCCCGCGCGAGTTGCTCCTGCGCCCAGATCCCGCGGCTCATGATGGCGTCGTTGGCGCCCAAGTCCTTCAGGACCGCGAGCCCCACGGCGTCCACCGCCACGCGGTCGTCACCCACGATCACAACGTTCCCGGCCTTCTGCTCGCCGCTCGAGGGGCCACCGTCGGTGAAGGCGGAGACCCCGTCGAGCACCACGAGACGCGGCCGGTAGCCGGCGTTGAGCTCCGCAATCATGCGGCGCATGTCCGGCGAGCGATGCATCGAGCGGCGGATCGGTCTGGGCGTGAGCCCGACGGCCAGCTTGAGCGACATGGTGAACACCCCGCCATACCCGTGCGTCTTGAGGCAGCAGGTGGAGACCACGTATTCGGCGTCGGTGACGAGGCGCGGCAGGTGGTACCCTGCCGGCCAGTGGGTTCCTCTGGCGTGGAAGGGTATCCAGTCCGCGTCGGGCAGCTCGTCCAGGTCGACGACGTCGAAGCGCAGGGCGGTGGCGAGGTCGAGGACGCCGTACTGCTCCATGACGTGACGCGTCCCGGACGGCCCGCTCGATTCGCCCAGCGTCACGCTGCGGGCGTCGCGCTCGTGCAGCTCGGTAACCAGCTGGCCGAGCGTGTCCGGGTGGGTCGAAGCCGGGGCGGGATCGGCGCTGTTGAGGTTGGGCTTGAGCACCACTCGCTTTCCCGCGATCCCGGCAGGGTCGAACAGGCGGATTCCTTCGGTCACCCCGACGCGGCGATCCGAGGTACGCACCACGACGACGCGGCTGCGCCGGCGGGCTGCGGGAACGAAGAAACCGCCCGGCAGATAGGGCAGGAGCGCGATACCGGCCGAGGTGCGGAGGAAATCGCGGCGCGGGATCGGGCGGGACTGGCGGGGCATGAGCCTCCCGGGCGCTGACACCGCCACCGTAACCCGCAACATCTGAATTGTCTCTGAACCACGAATGAAGCCGACAGCGTCGCGCTATTGCGCCACCAGCCGCTCGAATCGCGGGTTGCCCTTGAGTGGCGCGAACGTCGGATCGATGCGCAGCCACCCGGGCGAGAGGAAGTACGGCATCCTGAGCAGCGGCTCGAGCTGATCCAGCGCCTTCTCCGGCTCGTCGACCAACAAATAGATCCGGGCGAGCTGGTGCTGGAGATAGGCGCCGCTCAAGGCGTTCCGGCTGATGGGCGCGAGCCGCACCGCACGCTCCCCTTCCGCGATGGCTTCCGCCTTCCGTCCCAGGTACGCCAGGGCAAGGCCACGGAACGCGTGGCGCTGGGCGTCCTCGGGCGACTCCCGGAGCTGTTCGTCGAATGCGAGTCGGGCCGAGTCGGCGTAGACGCGGGCCTGGACCGTGTTCCCGCCCAGTGCATAGGTCTGGGCGCGAACGATCGCCCATGACCCCCTGTCGTCGTCGAACGCACTGGGCGGCAAGGTCAGGACCTGCTGCTGCTGGGCGTCGTCCAATACCCAGTAGAGGTCCCAGTAGGTCGCGAAGTAGGCGAGCGGCGCCGCCGTCCCGGCCGTGGTCGCAGCCGCACGCACGATGGCCCGTGCGCCGGTCAGGTCTCCCTGGGCGAGGGCCACCATGGCCTGTTGCTCGATGACGACGAAGTTGTTGGGGGCCAGGGCGAGAGCCCGCTCCAGCGCGGTCCGCGCCTCGGCGTAGCGGCGCAGAAAGAGGAGATTGAACCCGGTGCGCCGTGCGGTGTTGGCCGAGCGGGGGTCGAGCGCGCCGGCTCGGGCGAGGTGCTCGCGCGCCGAGTCCCAGCGACCCTGAGTCTGCTCGGCCAGCGCCGCCCCGACGAGCAGGTCGACGTTGGTGGGTGCCAGCTTGAGCCCCGCCTCGAACGCAGCGAGCGCCCGCCGGTTGTCCCCCGCCACCGTCACGTAGTACATCCCCGATGCCAGCTGGCCCTCGGGCCGCTCGGGCGCGAGCGACTGGGCTCGGTCGGCCGCACGCCGGGCCTCCGCGGCCAGCGCGGGCGTCGGGGTACCGTTGGCGTAGAGGATCGACCGCGCCCGGGCAAGCTGCGTCCATGCCGAAACGAATGCCGAGTCGAGGGCGACCGCCTGCTCGTAGTGACCGATCGCGCGCCGCAGGCTGGCGGGGTCACCTACGGACATGACCTGCGAGGCGGCCTCACCTTTCAGAAAGGCGTCGTACGCCGCCAGGTTCGCCGTGGGCCGGGCTTCGAGCTGATTGCGCGCGCTCTCGCCCAGCGCCACGTCGAGCGCGGTCGCGACCTTGCCCGCGATGTCGCCCTGGACCTGAAACACATCGGTGAGCGATGCGTCGAACCCCTGCTGCCACCTGGTCGTCGGCGCGGCGCCCGGCTCGACCTGGACCAGCTCCGGGCTCACTCGCACCCGGCTCGGCGCGCCCGGCGTCTTCTCCCACCGCACCGTCGCCGTGAGCAGGTACTCGGCGCCGAGCTCCCGCGCGATCTCCTGCGGCGACTTGTTACTGCGCCGGTATTCGTTGGAGCTGGACCGGGCGATGACGGCGAGCCCGGACAGCTGCGAGAGCTTCCCCCGCACTTCGTCGGTCATGCCGTCGGCGAAGTAGGCGTCGGTCGAATCGCCCAGATTCTCGAACGGCAGCACGGCGATCCGCTTGGGGCCGGCGCCGTCGCCCCCGCCCGAGTGCGAGCGCCGCCAGGCGAAGAGCACCCCCAGGCCGATCAGGAAGCCGAGCACCAGCATCAGCGCGGCCACCGGCAGTCGTCGCCGCCCGCTTTGTGAGGGAGCCGATAGTCGGGGGGTCGCGCTCGTTTGCAGTGCGCGCGCCAGGTCGCCCGCTGTGGCAAAGCGGTCGGCCGGGATCGGCGCGAGCGCCTGCCGCAGCGCCCGCTCCGCGGCCTCAGGCACCGTCGGACGGGACTGCCGCACGCTCGGCACCGGCTGCGTCAGCCGTTTGGCGATGATGGCTTGGACGGTGGGCCCGGTGAACGGCGGCTCGCCCGCGAGCATCTCGAAGAGCACGCAGCCCAGCGAATAGATGTCGGTGCGGGCGTCGAGGGTCTGGTCGCCGCTCGCCTGCTCGGGGCTCATGTACGCCGGCGTGCCGATCGCCATCCCCGTCTCGGTCAGGCGCGCTTCACCGCCGCCGAATGCCCGGGCGATCCCGAAATCCGCCACCAGCGTCGAGCCGTCCTGGGTGAGCAGGATGTTCTCGGGTTTGATGTCGCGATGCATGACGCCGTGCTCGTGCGCGTACTGCAGTCCCTGCGCGGCCTCGCGCGCGATCCGCAGCGCGTCCTCTACCGGGATCTGGCGCTCCCGGTTCAACCGGTCCCGCAGCGACTCGCCTTCCACAAAGGGCATGGTGAACCACAAGTGCCCGGCCGCCTCGCCGGAATCGAGCACGGTGAGGATATGAGGATGCTGCAGCCGGGCAGCGAGCCGGATCTCGCGCTGGAAGCGTTCGGGGCCGAGCGTCGCCGCCAACTCGGCGTGCAGGACCTTCAAGGCGACGGGGCGGTCGTGCTTGCGGTCGTGGGCGAGATAGACCGTGGCCATGCCGCCACGTCCGAGCTCGCGCTCGAGGGCGTAGCGGTCACGCAGCGCCTCAGCGAGCTGGGCGGGAATGTCCCCGGGGCCTGGGCTCCCGGTCACCGCTCCGGAGCCCGCGCGAATACGAATTCCCCGCTCGGATCCCGCTGGCGCATCGCGACCACCTTGCCGCCTTCCACGGTGAACGAGACGACCAGGTCCGGGAACTCCTTGACGCGGAACTGGTGCGCCCGCCAGGGCTGGAGATCGACGCCGCGTCCCACTCGGACCGACAGCCCCTTTCCGGGCTGGAAGGCGACCTCGATCTTCGCCCCGGAGGGAGACACATAGCTTCCCGCGTACGCCATGAGCGTCGCATCGGCCGTCAGCGCCGGGGGTACGCGGCGCGTGAAGACCACGGCCGCCTCGTCCAGCGAGATCTCCGCGCCCTCGACCTCGCCCATCGGATTCGTCCGGAAGTTGAGCGAGAACTTCCCGTCTTCCTCGTCGTCGGGCGTATCGAATCGATCGTAATGAAAGTGGCTGAGGGGCATCTTGATGCCGTGGAAGTCGAAGGTCAGCCCCGAGTCACCGCGTGCCACGGTGACCACGCCATACGCGGGATGCGCGAATTCGCCCACGTAGTCGTCCAGGGCGTGCGACGGCGTCGTCCCGGTCACCCGACCCGCAGCGGCCGTCGAGCGCGCCTGCGTCCCGGCCGCCTTGTTCTTGAGCCGGATTGCATTGAGCCGCTCGGCCCAGGGTGTGAGCGACAGACCGAGCACGCGCTCGTAGATGGCGTAGGTGAGGCCGTTGTAGAGCGGCGCCACGTGGTCGCCGATGACGAGCACGATCACGCCGATGGAATCGTTGGGCATGATCGACACCTGCGAGTGGAACCCGGGCAGGTCGCCGCCGTGGAGCGCCAGCAGGTGGCCCCGGTATGACGAGATCCAGCGGCCCATGCCGTAGTACTGATTCAGGTTCTCGCCCCATCCCCGTGCCTCGAGCGCGGTATTCGGCATGGCGAGCGACGGCGCCATCGTCTCCCGGAGCACGGCCTCCGGGATCACCTGCCGGCCGTCCACCTTGCCGCCGTTGAGCAGGGCGATGACCCAGCGCGAAAGGTCCTGCACGCTGGAGTTGATGGCGCCAGCCGGAGCGATGGCGACCTCCGCCGTATAGTAGGGCTGCCGGTAGAGCACCGTGCTGTCGCGGCGCTCGGAGTATGGGACGGCCGGCTCCGGTCCGTTGAGGTTGTCCTGGATCGTCACGGTGGAGCGCGACATGCCCAGCGGATCGAAGAGCCGGCGCTGGACGAACTGCTCCCAAGTCTGCCCGCTGAGCTCCTCGATGACCTGCCCCGCCGCCGTGTACATCAGGTTGTTGTAGAGGAAGACGGAACGAATCGGCGCGCTGGGCTCGAGGTAGCGCAGGCGGTCCCAGAGCTCGCGCCGCGAGAAGGTCGATTTGTACCAGATGGCGTCGTGCCGCGTGACCCCGGTGCGGTGCGACAGCATGTCGCGCATCGTCACCGAGCGGTCCAGGTCGTCGTTGTAGAACCGGATGGTCGGGACGAACTGCTTGATCGGTTCGTCCCAGCGGAGCTTGCCCTCCTCGACGAGCAGGCCCACGGCGACGGCGGTGAAGAGCTTCGAGTTGGAGGCGATGGGCTGCGTCGTGGTCGGAGTGTAGGGGAGTTTCTTCCCGTAGTCGCGAAACCCATACCCCCTGGCGAAGACGAGCTTGTCCTTCACCACGATGCCGATACCGATGCCGGGGGCGTTCCAGTCCCTCATCACCTGTGCCATGTAGCTGTCGAAGCCCTTGAGCCTGGCCTCGACGTTGATGGGCTGCTGGGCCAGGCCGGGTCGGCCGCTGAGCGCGATGGCGGCGGCCACCACGAGTGGCGCTCGGATCCGCTTGGTGACGATGGTCATTGAGACCCCCGGAGTGAGGAGCAGCCGCAGCATCGAAGACGTTTCCGCTCGGCGGGCTCGCACCCTAACTTGCCGCCGCGGGAGAAGGGCCGCCAGTCAAGCGGGAGTCACCTCACACCCGCTTGCGGGGGATTATCTCCGGTCGATCGTGGGCTGGATGTAGAGGTCCACGGCGAGCCACGCGAGCTTGGAGAACGGATAGAACACGAACGGCGAGATCGCGGCGAGCGCCCCCCCGCCGTAGAGCAGCAGGGTCCAGGGCGGGTGCGGCCAGGTCGCGAGCAGCACCCCCACCACGGCGCCGAGCGGCAGCAACTCGGCGACGACCAGGTTGACGAGCAGCGCGCCCAGCCAGTAGCCCTCTTCCGGCCGCTCGATCAGCTGGCCGCAGGTCGGGCAGGAAGGCTTGGGTCGCAGCCACGACTCGAACAGGTCCCTCCCTCCGCAGCGCGGACAGCGCAATCCGAGGGCGCGACCCAGGGTCATCAAGAGCCGTGGCACGCCGCAAAATAGCCCACCTCGGCGCGCCGCTGCGGCGTTGCGTTTTGGTATCTAAGTAATTACTTTCCAGTCACTTACGACGCATTTCAACCACATCTACTAT
>DATICZ010000341.1:0-10315 GCA_035456525.1 Gemmatimonadales bacterium | reverse complement strand
CACCTGCGGACGATGCAGGTGGGTGACGAGGTGCTGATCTATCACTCGGGGGGCGAAAAGGCTGCGGTGGGCACGGCCCGGGTCACGAAGGCCGCCTACCCGGACCCGAAACAGTCGGACGAGAAGCTGGTGGTGGTGGAGCTGCGAGCGGGGGAGCCGCTGCGGGCGCCCGTCACCTTGTCGGTCATCAAGGGCGACCCGGCGTTCAAGGATCTCGCCCTCGTACGCATGCCGCGTCTCTCGGTCGTGCCTGCCACGGCCGCGCACTGGAAGCGGCTGCTGCAGCTCGCCGCAGCGCCTACATCGCGGTGAAGCGGTCGAGGAACGCCTGTTCCTCGGCGGTCAATCCGGCGGGGCCGCCTGCGTCGAGCTTGGCGAGCACGCGTTCGGCCTCCTCGCGATTCACCGGGTGGAGCCGATCCAGCGGGATCTGCTTCCAGCGCTCCGCCGCGCCGGCCGGTGGGGCGGCCTTCCGAGTCGGCGCCTGCATGCTGCGCGGCCGCAATTTGTCTTCGAACCGCCGCACGCCGAACACCTTCAGCACCAGCCACCCTCCCAGGAACCCCCCCAGGTGTGCGAAGTGCGCCACGTTCCGCATCCCCAGGCCCACGCCGCCCATGACCGAGATGATCGTCATGATGATGATCAGCGTCCGGGCCTCGACCGGCACGATCCCCCAGATGAGCAGCTGCGCGCGCGGCCAGAGGTAGGCGAACGCCAGCTCGACTCCGAACACGGCTGCCGACGCGCCGACGATGCCGGCGAACGGGCTGAACAGCATGGAGGTGGCCGCGCCGAAGAGACCGCTGACGAAGTACAGGGTGAGGAACCGTCCGCCCCCCAACCGGTCCTCGACCTGCGGCCCGAAGAAGTACAGGACGAGCATGTTGAAGAGGATGTGGCTGAAGCCGGCGTGCAGAAACATGTAGGTGATCGCGGTCCAGGGCCGCACCAGAAACACGGCGGGTCTGAACACGAAGGCTTCGGCCTGCTCGGGGAACTGCGCGCTCCAGAAGTAGACCGCGATGTTCGCGATGATGATCAGGCCGGTCCACTTCGTGAGCCGAGGCATGGCAGGGAAGGCTATACCGGGCGCCGGAAGGTGAGCAAGAGTTAAGTTCCGCCCCTACACCATGGCCGCACCGCCCCGTCGCATTCTGCTCGCCGATGCCGACGCCTTCTACGTGGCCGTCGCCCGTCTGGTCGATCCGGACGGCGCCGGCCGGGCCCGCTTCCTCATCGTCGGCGGCTCAGCCGAGCGGCGTGGCGTCGTGACTTCGGCGTCCTACGAGGCGCGCGCCTTCGGTGTGCGCTCGGCGATGCCAATGGCTCGCGCCGTGCGCCTCTGCCCGGAGGCGACCGTGGTCGCGGTGCCGTGGGAGGCCTGCGCCGCCAAGGGTCGGGCGATCGGGGAGGTGTTGGAGCGTTTCACGCCGGCCGTGGAGCAGGCATCGAGCGACGAGTTCTACCTCGATCTCTCGGGCACCGAGCGGCTGTATCACGACGAGTCGCTCGCGGTGACCGCGGGCCGAATCCGCGCGGCGGTGCACGAGGCGACGTCGCTCTGGATGTCGATCGGCGGTGGGACGTCGAAGCTCGTCGCGAAGCTGGCGGCGGGAGTCGCGAAACCGGCTGCGGACACGCCGGGCGCCGGGGTGCACGTCGTTGCGCCGGGCGATGAAGCGGCGTTTCTCGCCGGGTTCGCGCTGGCCGACATCCCGATGATCGGTCCCAAGGCGCAGGAGCGGCTGGGCCGGCTGGGCTGGCACACCGCGGCCGATGTACAGCGGGTGGACCGCGCCGAGCTGGTGGCGCGACTGGGGGAGCGCGAGGGGGAATGGATGTGGGCGCGGGTGCGCGGGCTGGACGACTCGGCCGTGGAGCCCTGGACCGAGCCCAAGTCGATCAGCCGCGACACCACGTTCCCCGCCGATCTGGACGCCGACGATGACCTGCTGCGCGAGCTGCTCATCCAGGTGGATCGGGCGACCGCCGACCTGCGCGCCAACGGGCTGGTCGCCCGCACCATTACGGTCAAGCTGCGCGACACGGATTTCACCACCCGACAGGCGGGCCGCACGCTGCGCGAGCCGGTGCTGACCGACCGCGCCGTGTACGCCGTTGCGCGCGAGCTCCTGGCCAAGCTGCGGGCGGCGCGCCGGGTTCCCGCGCGGCTCATCGGCGTGGCGCTGTCGCAGCTCGACCGGCCCGGCGCCGCCGCGCAGCTCGCGCTGCTCGAGGCGGAGCGGACGGACTCGCCCGAGACCGAGAAAGATCGACAGCTGGCGCGGGCGATCGATGCGGTGCGAGACCGCTTCGGCCCCGATGCCCTGGGCCGCGCCCGCACGCAGGGCTGACGCGCGGGGGCTTTGCGCTTTCTCGCGGGACGCGCCAGTTTCTCTGCCGGTTTCGCGCCCGCGCTCCATCGGCTCGGAGGCACCCCGGCATGTCGCTGCGTCGTACCGCGTTTGCGTTCGCCGTGACGTTCGTGTGCGCGCTCGTCGTGTTCACGCTGCCGCGCCTCGCCTGGAACACCGTGCAGGCCGCCACCGGGGGCGGGGCGGCGCAGCGTCCCGATTCCGGCGTCCTCGTTCCTCCTCCGACGGCCCAGGCGCCCGCGCAGGACGTGACTCCGGCGCCTCCGCCCGCTGAGCCACGATCCGTACCCGCCCGGCTCGTCGGATTGTTCGGCATCCTCGCCATCCTCGGGATCGGCGTCCTGCTCTCGAGCAACCGGCGTGCGATCCGCTGGCAGGTCGTGGCCTGGGGCGTCGGGCTGCAGGCGGCGTTTGCGGTGTTCGTCCTGCGGGTCCCCATCGGCCAACGGATCTTCCAGGCGCTGGGCCGTTTCATCACCGCGATCCTGGGATTTTCCTACGTCGGCTCGGAATTCGTCTTCGGGGAGATCGGCAAGCAGCACTCCAGTCTGGGCGTGATTTTCGCGTTCCAGGTGCTGCCCGCCATCATCTTCGTCTCGGCGCTGTTCGCCATCATGTACTACCTGGGCATCATGCAGGTCGTCGTGAAGGCGTTCGCCGTGGTGATGAACAGGGTGATGGGCGCGAGCGGCGCCGAGAGCCTGAACGTCGCGGCGTCGATCTTCATGGGCCAGACCGAAGCCCCGCTCACCATCCGGCCGTTCCTGCCGCGCATGACCCGTTCCGAGCTGATGACCGTGATGACGGCCGGCATGGCCCACGTCTCCGGGTCGATCATGGCCGCCTACATCGCCTTCGGTATCGAGGCGCGGCACCTGCTCACGGCCGTCATCATGACCGCTCCGGGGACGATCATGATGGCGAAGATCCTGGAGCCCGAGACGGCCGTGCCGGAAACGATGGGCGGGGTGAAGGTGGACATCCCGCGCACCGACGTGAACGTGGTGGACGCGGCGGCCCGCGGCACCACCGAGGGGCTCTACCTGATGCTCAACGTGATCGCGATGCTCGTGTCGTTCATCGCGCTCATCGCGCTCGCCAACGGCGGCTTCGGCTGGATCCACAGCCACGTCGCCTGGTTCCCCGCGAGCATCCAGACCATCCTGGGGTGGATCTTCGCCCCCATCGCCTGGGTGATGGGCGTGCCCTGGCACGACAGCGGCACGATCGGCAGTCTGCTCGGCACGCGGATGGTGCTGAACGAGTTCATCGCCTACTCGCAGCTGGGACCGCTCAGAGCGACCCTGAGCCCGGTTTCGTTCACCATCGCCACGTTCGCCCTGTGCGGCTTCGCCAACGTCGGCTCGGTCGGGATCCAGATCGGCGGGATCGGCGCCCTGGCCCCCGAGCGCAAGCACGACCTCGCGCGGCTGGGCTTCCGCGCCATGCTCGCGGGGACGCTGGCCAACTTCCTCTCGGCGACCCTCGCAGGCATACTCCTGTAATGCCGCGCCGTACCGCACTCGCTGGAACCCTGACGGGGCTGCTGCTCGCCGCGGGGGCAGTCGCCTGTCGTGGGCGGTCCGTTCCGCCCACCCTCCCGGGCGCGGCGCTCGACGCGCCCGCCGATTCGGAGATCCCCGCGGACGCGTTCGGCGCGGCGGTGCGTCGCGGGCTCGCGCTGCTCACCGCGACGCGCGAAAGTCTGCCCGCGTACGCCGGCAACGCGCTGCGCTGCACCAGCTGCCACCTCGACGCCGGTCGCCGCGACAACGGCAGCTGGGTCGGGAGCTTCGCGCGCTTCCCCCAGTACCGCAGCCGCCGCGGCGCCGTGGAGCTGATCGAGGACCGGGTCAACGACTGCTTCCGCCGCAGCCTGAACGGGAAGGCGCTCGCCGCCGATGGTCCCGACATGCGCGACATCGTCGCCTACCTCGCGTTTCTCTCGCAGCGCACGCCGGTCGGCCGCCCGTCGCCCAATACCCGGCTGCAACGTTTCGCGGCGCTGCGGGCCGATACCGCGGCCGGCCGTGCGACATTCGGGGCGGACTGCGCGCGCTGCCACGGTCCGGAGGGGGAAGGGACGATCATCGCCCCACCCCTGTGGGGCCCGGAATCGTTCAACATCGGCGCCGGGATGGCGCGGGTCCGCAGCGCCGCGTCGTTCATCCGGGACAACATGCCGTTCGACCGTCCCGGAACCCTGACCGACCAGCAGGCGTTCGACGTCGCCGCGTTCGTCGTCGGCCAGCCGCGTCCCGATTTCCCGGGCAAGGAATACGATTGGCCCAACGGCGATCCGCCGCCCGACGTCGCCTATCCCACCCTGGCCGCGTCGCGCAAGGCGGCAGGCCGCCGCACACCATAACGGCGTCGTTTTCGTTCTCACCCATCATGGAGGTTTGCGAGATGCTCGATCTGAACCTTTCCACCCATCGCCGGGGCTTCCTGGGGAGCGTCGCGGCCACCGCGGCCGCCTTCGGCCTGGGGAGTGTGGTGCCCCGGAGACTGCTCGCCGAAGCTCCGGCGGGAACCAGCGTCGACGACCCGCAGCTCGACGCCTGGCTCAGGAAGATCAAAGGGAAGCACAAACAGGTGTACGACATGTCCGAGTTCAACGGCGGCCTCGCCTTCGCCTGGTCGCGCGTGTTCTACATGACCAATGCGGAGACCGGCGTCCCCGAGACCGACATAGGTGTCGTGGTGATCTTGCGGCACGGGGCGCTGCCGTTCGCCATGAACGACGCCATGTGGGCGAAGTACAAGTTCGGGGAAGTGTTCCACGTCAACGATCCGGCCACCTCCGCGCCGTCCGTGCACAACTTCTTCTACAAGGCGCCGGCCGGCGCGCTCCCGATCCCGGGGATGGGGATCGACGAATTGATGGCGACCGGAACGCTATTCGGCGCGTGCAACATGGCCATCAAGTTCTACAGTGGCATCGTCGGCAAGCAGATGAACCTCAAGCCCGAAGACGTCGCCAACGACTGGCGGGCGAACCTGCTTCCCGGCGTGCAGGTGGTCCCCTCCGGCGTGTGGGCGGTGAATCGGGCGCAGGAGCTCGGCTGCACCTATTGCTTCGCAGGATAAACGCCGAAGGAGGACGTGGAGGGGTTCGCGTACGCCGCGAGCCCCTCCAGTTGAACATTTCGATGACCGACCGCTTGGATTCCTGCCTCGTCCCTCGCGTCCTCGCCCTCCTGGTGAGCTGCGGACCGGGCCTGGTTGGCGCCCAGGCGATCCGCACCACGCTGCTCGGTGCGGGCACTCACCAACCGGTGGCCGGCGCCTTCGTGATCCTGCTGGATTCGGCGGGACGGGAGGTCGTCCGCACGCTCACCGATGAGAACGGTCGCGTGCGCCTGGACGTGCGGCCGGGCGCTTACCGGGTGTCGGTGCTGCGGATCGGTATGGCGCGCTGGAGCGGCAAGCCGCTCCTCCTGGCGGCGGGCGACACGATCACGACGCCGATCGAGGCGCCGGAGATTCCGGTGTTGTTGTCGGAGATCGCGGTGCACGCCGAGCGGCGGTGTCGCGTGCGGCCGGAGGAGGGGTCGGCGGCCGCCCGTCTGTGGGAGGAGGCCCGCACGGCGCTCGAGGCGACGGAGTGGACCATCGCCCATCCGGTCTATCGGTTCCAGACGCGGCGCTACGTGCGGACGTTCGGGCCCAGCGGAAACCGCCCCATCGAGGACCAGCGGTACCTGGGGCCGGGGAACTCAGCCTGGCCGTTCAGGAGCCTCCCGGCCGAGAGTCTCGCCGCACGCGGCTTTGCCCAGCTGGATTCCGAGGGCGCGATGACGTACTACGGCCCGGATCTGCCTGTCTTCCTGTCCGCAGTGTTTCTCGCGCAGCACTGTTACCGCGTCGAGCAGCCGAAAGGAGACACCGCCGATCCGCGAATCGGCCTCGGGTTCGAGCCGGTCGAACGCGGCCGGCAGGTGGATGTCGCCGGCGTCCTGTGGCTCGACCGGCGATCGTCGGAGCTCCGGGAGCTCCTGTTCCACTACACCAACCTCGGAGGGTGGGCGGGACGCGGGGCTCAGGGGCGGGTCGTTTTCGACCGTCTCCCCAACGGCGCGTGGGTCATACGCCGCTGGTCCATCCGGATGCCCATTCCAAGGGTGGTTACCCGACAGGTGAACATGCCCGGCGTAGCAGCCGCGGCCGCTCCGGTCGACACGGTCGGCATCGCGGGATACCGTGAAGAGGGAGGCTTGGTGACCGAGGTGCGGACCGCGACCGGACAGCTGGTGGCGACCTACCCGGACGAGCCCTGACCTACTTCGTGTCCTTCCAGCGTTTCACGTCGAAGACGCCGTCGGCGAGCGCGACGTTCACGGCGATCTCGTCGTACTCCTCCAGCCAGCGGCGCTGGCCGCCGGTCAGGAACACCACCTGCGCCGACACCCAGGCCTTGCCGAACTGACGGTAGTCGTTGAACTGGGTCTCGGTGGTGACGGTGGAGTCGCGACGAGCGGGCTCCAGCATGCGCACGAGCAGCAGCCGCTCCTTGTCCACCCAGAACTGGCGGGTGTGCAGGTCGCCGGCCTTCGCGCCGACCACGATCACGGGCCGTCCCTGCCAGGACTCCTCGTGCGTGATGGCGAGGTCGAACCCCAGCTGCCGCAGCTTGCCCAGCGTCTGATCGACCGGCTGGGCGTACACGTCGAAGCCGAGCACCATCAGGGGGTGGATGAACGGGTCGGCCCGCACGAGCGAGTCGCCCTGGATGACGAACTGGGTGTCCCGGGCGAAGAGGACGCCGCCGTCGGGCGGGAAGCCCGGCCCGTCGCGGAAATCGATGCGCAGCGATCCCGGGATGACGGCGCGCTCGAACCAGGTCGAGCGCTGCACGCTGTCGCCCGGGAGATAGAGCGTATTGTGCTGGACGAACGAGAGCGTGCGGTACCACTGGCCGTCATATCGGTCGTGCATCGAGCGGACGAGCGCCTCCCCCGTCTGGGGCTCGCGCCCGGCGAGCAGGGCGGTCAGCAGCAGGATTGCGAAGTGCACGGTTCGACCTCCGGATCAGGCCTGCAGCCGGTAGCCGGCCTTGCGCACGGTCAGGATGTGTCGCGGTGCCTGGAGGTCATCCTCCAGCTTGCGGCGCAGCTCCGCCACGTGCGTATCCACGGTGCGCGACAGCACGGCGGCGCTGTACCCCCACACCTCGGTCAGCAGCTCGACGCGGCTCGCCACCGCCCCGCGCCGGCGGATGAGCGCGAGCAGCAGCTCGTACTCCTTGGGCGTGAGCGGCACCGCATCGCCCTTGCGGAGCACCGTGCGGGAGGCGCACTGGATCTCCACGTCGCCGAACCGCTCGACGAGCGGTGCCGCAGCTTCCGAGGTCGCGACGGTCGCGACGGCGCGCCGCATCAGCGCTTCGACTCGCGCGAGCAGCTCGAGCACGCCGAACGGCTTGGTGACGTAGTCGTCGGCGCCGAGCCGCAGGCCCCTGACCTTGTCCGCCTCCTCGCCCCGCGCGGTGAGGATGAGGATGGGGATGGACCGCCCCTCTTCGCGCAGCGTGCGCAGCACCCGGTATCCGTCCATCCCCGGCAGCATGAGGTCGAGGATGATCAGGTCGGGGCCGCCGATGCGCGCGCGCATCAACCCTTTCGGGCCGTCGTCCGCGACTTCCACCTGGTAGCCTTCGATCTCCAGGTTGTTGCGCAGGCCATAGGCGAGGTCGTGATTGTCTTCGATGACGAGTACGCGTTTCATGTGTCCACCTGCACGGGAGTGGGCTCGGTTGTTGGTACCACAGGGGCCGGTGACGCCGGGGGAATCACGGGATGCGGCGCCGCGGGAAGCTCGAGGACGAACCGGGCGCCGCCGCCGGGCGCGGTCTCCACCCAGGCGCGACCGCGGTGCAGCGCCGCCAGCTGGCGGACCACCGACAATCCGATGCCGGTGCCGGCCACGGCCGAGCCGCGGTCACGTTCCAGCCGCCAGAACTGCTGCCAGATGCGCTCGCGTTCGGCGGCCGGGATGCCCGGTCCCTGATCCTGCACCCAGAGACGGACGCGATCGCCGTTCGTCGGATCCATTCCCACGGTGACGACCTGTCCTTCGGGACCGTACTTCACGGCGTTGTCCAGCAGGTTGAGGAGCATCTGACGCAGGGCGCCCTCGTCCGCCAGCGCCACGACCCCCTCGCGCAGCGAGGTCGCGATGTGGACGCGCCGCGTCCCGGCGAGCGGCGCGAAGCTCTCCAGCACGCCGCGGATCAACGGGCTGACGAGCGTCGGCACCGGCGCCACACGCAGCGACTGGCGCTCCGCGCGCGAGAAGTGCAGCAGGTTCTCCACCAGGTTCGTCAGGCGCCGCGCTTCCTGGTCGATGATCGCCAGTGACCGCGCGCGCTCCTCTTCCGTCCGCACGCGTCCCAGCACGAGGGTCTCGGCGAACATTCGGATCTGGGCGAGCGGCGTGCGCAGCTCGTGCGAGACGCCGGACACGAATTGCGTGCGCAAGGCCGCCAGGTCCGACTCGCGGCGCAGCTGGATCAGCGCGATCACGATCAACCCCGCCGTGAGCAGCAACAGGGCGACGAGCAGCGGCAGGCGCGATTTGGGCAGCCCGCCGATCACGAGCTTGCCCGCGATGTCGGGCCGCAGCGTGACGTCCACCTGGAACTTCGCCATGTAGCTGCCGAGCGTATCGTGTCCCGTGATCGCCGAGTGATACTGGGGCTCGCTCTGGAAGATGAGCCGGCCGTGGGCGTCCCGCACCACGACCGAGCCGACGGAGTCGAGCGCCACGCCGCCGGTCAGCGTCTTGACCAGCAGCGGCCCGCTGGCGAACGCGCTCTGGAAGTAGGGACGCAACGCTCCGACATCGGTGACGATGCCGAGGATGCGCGTCTGCGCGCGCGCGGAGGTGCGGGGCAGCGTGAAGACCGCGACCAGTGGCAGCTCTCCCGGTGGCGCCCCCATCACGGCCGAGACCTCTTCCATTGAAGGCGGGGGCAGGTGCATCTGCGCGGCGATCGTGTCCGCCAGCCAGCGCTGCCACTCCGGCGCCAATGGTGCTCCGCCGAACGCGAAACGCCGGTTCGCGGTGTCGAACTCGAACGCCGTCGGGATGCGACGCAGCAGGTGCGCGGCGAGGGAATCCGACGACGAATCGGCCGGCGGTTTGAGCTGCGACGGATCGGGGAGGCGGCCGTTACGCCCGCGTGCGTGGTCGATCGCCTTGATCGCCGGCGTGAAGGCGTAGTACCAGAGATAGCCGGCGGACCGCGAAGCGTACCGGGCAGCCGCGAATGCGGAGTAGTCGCGCATCACGCGCTCGGCCTGCGCCTTCTGATGCTGTGAGGCGCCCACCGCCTGCATCGCGAGTACCACTGCGAACGCCAGCGCCAGGACCAGTAGCACGGTGATCGACACCGTGCGTGGCAGACGGGGGTGGAGCGGGAGTCGCATGGCGAAGAATGCTAACTTCTAATGTGTCAGGCCGTAGGGTGGGTTGACCGAACCCTGACAGGGCGCACACGCTATCTCCACCCCGCAACGCAGCACTTCCGCCACATTGCAGTCGCGTCACAGGCCGCACGCCTCGCGAGTATGGAACCAACGCAGCGGGGCACGGTAGGATAGGCCGGACGCAAAAAATCGATTCTCTCTCAGGTCGCGGACCGAGGTGTGACGGCCACCTCACCCGACCGACCAGCCCGGCGAGTTGTTGGCGCCGGGTTTGGTATTTCCGGGGTGGGTCTTGGGGACCCGGCGGCGCCCCCGGGGGACTAATCTCCCGGGGCGCGCTCCACCCGGTATGCCTCCATGGCGAAGTACTCGGAGAGGCCGAGACGATCGGCGTGCGCCGCGGTCTCGAGGTTGCGCGCCTCGACGCGCTGCCAGAACTCGCGCTCGTCGTGCGCGCCGGGAAACGGCGCCGTGTCCTTCTGGGATTGGTGCTTGAAGATCGCGAGG
>DATICZ010000340.1:0-15455 GCA_035456525.1 Gemmatimonadales bacterium | reverse complement strand
GGGGTTCTCGTGGTCGTTGACGAAGAACTTGGACGACCACTCGTCGCAGGCGTAGCACTCTCGCTGGATGGGCTGGTCCGCCGCCCGGGCGCGCCGGTCGTCCAGGCCGCGGAACCGCACCCCCCAGGGAGGCACGTGCTCCACGTAGTCGGCCGTCGTCACCATCCGGCCCGCCTCGAGCACCAGCGTGCTCAACCCCGCCTCGGTGAGCTCCTTGGCCGCCCACCCACCGGTCATCCCCGAGCCGATCACGATCGCATCCCAGGTCTTCGGCATCTTCACTCCGGAGCGATGGTGGTGTCGGCCGGCGCGCAGGGGACGTAGCGGCCGGGGACGATCTGGTAGTGCTGCTCCTGCTCGCCGCCGATCTCGGACGTGTAGTAGCCGAACAGGGTGAGCCACTTGATCTGGCGGTAGAACGGCTGCGGCCCGCGCGTCGCCTCCGGGCTCGCGTTCCAGCGCGCGGCCTCGCCGTCGAGGGCCGTCAGGAGGTTGGTGCGGTCCGCCACGGTGCCGTCCACGAAGTCCTTGCCGAACGCCGCCCGGGCGCGCCCGTCGAGACCGGCCAGGCCGGCGAGGAACCGGTCGCGATCCGCCGCCTCATACCACTCGGCGAGCAGCAGGTCGATGAACTCGTTCACCTGCGCCGCGACGGCGCCCGGCGTGTCGGTGGCCGGGACGATGGTGTCGCACAGGGCGACGACGGTCGCGTTCTGGTGTGGATCGAGCACCCGGAGGGGCGCGCCACGACCCAGCTGCCGGTGCAGCGCGCGCCCCAACGCGTGGAGGTCGGCGCCGGCCGTCGCGGCCGCGCCGGCGCCCAGCAGTCCAATGACCGTGCGGCGGTCCATCAGTCCATCGTCTGTGGCGTTTCGGTGATCGACGACTTCGCGTCGGTGCCGTGGCCGGTGAGCTCCATCGTGCCGTTCTTCTTCGAAACGTAGCGGACGAGCGTGAACCCGAGCTCCGGACTCAGCCAGGCCTCGTCGTCGCCGTCCTTGAAGTGCAGCGCCCGGAATGTCCCGCCCGGCACCGTCACGCTCTCCCATCCGATTTCCTGGACCGCGCCCTTCTTGCACTTCTGCTCGACCAGGCTCCCCACACCCTTCTTGATGGGACCCGCCATCATCTGGAGCATCATGTCGGGATAGCGCATCGCCTTGTTCTTCCCGGCCTTCATCACCATCCCGTGAATCGAGAGGTCCGGAGTGCCCAGGCCGCTCACGAGGATCTGCGTAATGGTGGGTCCGCGGTCGGCGTGCTTGGGATCGACGATGTTCATCTCGTACCAAAGGAAGGTGGAGTCGCCTTGACGCTCCGATCCAACGATGGCCATGCGCATGGTGGAGCCGTCGGCGGGCCCACCCAGGTAGCGGTAGCTCGACCATTGCCCGACCGTGAGCTTCGGGTTTCCCCGGCAGAACTGATTGAACTCCTGAGCGGCAAGCGGGGCGGTCATGAGCCCCAGACAGGCGACGAGAAGGGTGCGGCGCATCGGGTGCTCCTGGCTCGTTGGGGGAGGCGTGAAGCAGTACAGTGGGTCAGATACCCTCTCCGCGGTCCCGCAGCAAGGCCTTGCGCTCCCATCTTCTGTGTGATACAATAGTATCAATGAATGATACTACGGAATCATGGACTCGGTGGCTGCTACTGATCCACCAACTCCCGCCCAAACCGGACTACCTCCGTGTGAAGCTCCGGCGCCGCCTCCAGCGTCTCGGCGCGGTACCGCTGAAGCGCACCGTCTACGTGCTCCCGGCCGGAGACCAGGCACAGGAAGACTTTGAATGGCTGGCACGCGAGATCGCCGCGGATGGCGGAGAAGCCTCGCTGTGCGAAGCCACGTTTCTCGATGCCGAGACCGACCGCCGACTGGCGCAGGCCATTCGGACCGCCTGCACCGCCGCCTACGACGGCATCGCCACAGCCAGCAGGAGCGGTGCGGCCGACCTGGACCGCCTCACGCGGCGGCTCCACGAAGTGCAGGCGCTGGACCGTTTCTCGGCTGACGGACGCGCCGACGCCGAAGCGGCGCTCGAGGCCCTGGCGGCCCGCGTCTCCCAACCCGGAGCCCAGATGATGCCGAACGGCCTCCCCGAGAAACCGAAGTCCCGCGTCTGGGTCACGCGGGTCGGCGTCCACGTGGACCGCATCGCGAGTGCGTGGCTGATCCGGCGCTTCGTCGATCCCGAGGCCCGGTTTCGCTTCGTTGCGCCCAAGCAGTATCACCCGGCGCCGGACGAGGTTCGGTTCGACATGTTCGAGGGGGAATTCACGCACGATGGGGATCTGTGCACCTTCGAGACACTGTGTCGACACTTCGCCTTGCGCGACCCGGCCCTGAAGGCCATCAGCGAGATCGTGCACGACATCGACTGCAAGGACGACAAGTTCGGCCGGGAGGAGACGCCGGGATTGCAGCTCGTGCTGGACGGCATCACCCGGGCCAATACGGCCGACGAGGATCGCCTCGCGCGTGGGGCCGTCCTGTTCGAGGAGCTGTACGCGCAGCTGCGCAAGGAACGGCCATGAGCCCGCCCAACGGCGTCCTGCCCTTCCCGGACCGGGTGATGGGGTGGCTCGGTGCCGCAGCGCGCCGGAATCCCGAGCCCCTCCCGGGCCCCTGTGGGATCGCCGCGTACGCCCGCGTGGGCTGGGCCCGGTCCTCCCCGGTCGCACTCGAACCACGGCTGCGCCAGCTCGTGACCCAACTCGCGGCCGTGCGGAGCGGCTGCGCCTACTGCGCGCATTACGGTCGCCATGTCGGTCTGCGTGGCGGCGTCCCAGCCGCTGCGCTGGACGGCGTGACCGACCATGCGCGCTCCTCCCACTTCTCGGAGCGCGAGCGCGCGGCCCTCGCCCTGGCGGACGCCCTCACGCGATTCACCGCGGCGGATGGAGGGTTCGCCGCCGAGATCCTGGAGCGGGCGCGCTGCCATCTGCCCGAACAGCAGATCATGGACCTCGTCGCCCTGGTGGCCGCGGAGCACTTTTTCGACCCGGTGACCGGGGCCCTGGGCCGTGACGCGCGCACCTCGACACCCCAGGACGACCGGCCGATGCGCTAGGGCAGCTCGTACAGCCAGAGGTTCGCCGGATCGCCGAAGAGGTCCCATCCCCGCTCGATTTCGATCACGAAGCGGCGCGCACCGGGTACCGCCGCGATGCGCCCGACGGGGCCCAGCCCCAACCCCACGGGAATGCTGCGCGGCACGGAGTCGCCCGGCTCGAGCCACTCGATGACGGTATCCCCGACGATCGCGGCCGGCACGCCGCCGACGTTCGCCAGCCCACACACAGGGCCCGAGTAGACCCCGGCCGTCACGGTGGTGTCCGCCCCTGGAGCGAGGTGCAGCAGCCTGGTGGAGTCCTGGTTCCGGACGAGCCACAGGCCGCCGTCAGGCGCCGCCGCGTACGCATAGACGCTGTCGCCGCCCGCCAGGAAGGCGAAGGCGCCGCTCGAGAGGTCGAGCTGAGCGAGCCCGTAGGACTGGAAGGTCGTGTCGGTGTAGCGCACGACGCCGCCGCCCTTGACCTTGAAGATGAACTCGTAGCCCATCAGGAAGCGGAGCGTGTGGTCGTCCACCCAGGTGATCGCGCTGACGGCATCGCCGATCCGGCCGCTTGGGGCGATATAGTGAATCGGCCACACGAACCCGGACCGGTCCCCTGCACGATCGGCCGGGGCCACCACCACGCTGGTGCTCCAGAACCCGAGGACGCTCACCAACGAGCCCTGCTGCCACATGTAGGCGATCCGGCGCGCGTCCGGCGAGAGGGCCGGCTCGGTCCAGGTGTCCACGAACGTGTCGGCCGGCGAGACGGGAGCTCCCGGACAGAATTCGCGGAGGATCGTGCCACCCTCCGCGGGAAGGAGGGCCAGGCAGCGCTCGTTCCCCCGCTCGTCGGGGTCGAGCCGGCTGTACGCCAGGACGGGCCCCATGACAGTCGGATGGCGGTCGTCGCCGCTCGAGTAGGTCAGGCGGCGCGGCAGCGTCGTCGTGTGGGGGCCGAGCGAATCGGGAGGGGCCGTCACGAAGAGCGGCGAGTGGTCACACCCGGCGAGCACCCCGCAGCCGAGGATCAGGATCCGCAGCGGCTGGGACGACTGGCGCGAGGCGGTCATACCACCAAATTACCCGCGGATCGGGGAAGTGGCTCTTTTCGCGTGGAGGTGCGTCTGTCCCGTCCATCAGGTCGTCTGGCCCGTCAGGCGCAGGCGGACATCGGCACCGAAGCGAGCCGCATCCTGCTGATCGAGGACAACCCCCGGCATGCCCAGCTGCTCCGGGAGGCGCTCGGCGAAGTCGTTCCCGCCGTCTCGGGGCTGGTGCCCTACGATCTGACCCACGTTCCGGGCCTGGCCGAGGGCCTCGAGCTGCTGAGCGAGCAGGAATTCGACGTCGTACTGCTCGATCTGTCGCTCCCCGAGGCCCCGGGGCTCGACGCCCTGGTGCGCATCCGGGAGCGCCACGAGGACGTCCCGGTCATCGCGCTCACCGCCCGCGGGGAGGATGACCTGGCGGTCCAGGCGATCCAGGCCGGGGCGCAGGATTTCCTGCAAAAGGGGAGGGTCACCGGCGAGCTCTTGACGCGCGCGATCCGTGCGGCGGTGCACATCTCGAATCTGCAGGCGGCGCTGCGCAGCCTGTCGTTCATCGACGGCCTGACCGGCCTCTACAACCGCCGGGGGTTCGTGATGCTGGGAGACCCCTACATCAAGCGCGCCCAGCGCCAGAAGGGCCAGTTTCTGATCGTGTCGGCGGACATCTCGGGACTGAAGCAGATCAACACGATCGCCACCTACGACGAGGGCGACGCAGTGCTGCGCGCGGTGGCCGAAATACTCAAGCGGAGCTTCCGCGACTCGGATCTGCTGGCCCGGATCGAAGGGGGCACGTTCGCGGTGATGGCAGTGGATGCGAACGCCGAGAAGGCACCCGTCATCGCGACTCGCGTGCAACACAACGTCGAGGAGTGGAACAACCGCACGATCCGCCGTTACCAGCTGAAGTTGAACCTCGGCTTCACGGAGTTCGATCCGACCGGGGCGATCGAGGATCTCATCGCCCGCGCCGCCGAGTCACGCCCCTCGCGCCGCCGGCGCACCGGGCCCGGGAAGAAACGCTCGGAGTGAGCGCGTCCCTCGCGATCCTCCCGCTCGCCAACGCGAGCGGGGACCCCGACAAGGACTACTTCGCGGACGGCCTCACGGAGTGCCTGCACAGCGCGCTGGTCGGCGTCCGGGCGCTGCGCGTGGCTTCCCGCGGGGCGTCCGCGGTTCGTCAGGGCCAGGTCGCCCAGGCCGACCTCGGGCGCGCGCTCGATGTGGGCGCGGTGCTCGAGGGCAGCGTCACCCGGCTGGGCGGACAGCTGCGCCTCAGCGCCAGCCTCCACGCCGCCGCGGACGGCGCGACCCACTGGACGTTCCAGGTAGACGAGAAACTCGACGATCTGTTCCCCGTGCTGCACCGGCTCGGCGACCGAATCCTCACCACCCTCGGCGCGGCGCCCACGCCGCAGGAGCGGCAGGCGCTGGAGTACGTCCCGACGCGGGATCCCCGCGCCCTCGACCCCTACCTGCGCGCCCGTCACCTCTCCGGGCAGATCCGCCGATCGAGCCAGGACCTGGCCGTCCAGCAGTACGGCGACGCCGTCCAGGCCGACCCGGCGTTCGCGCTGGCGCACGCGGGTCTCGCCGAGTCGCACGCGCTGCTGTTCACCTACTGGGACTCGAGCGAAGCCCACCTGCGCACCGCCGACGCTGCGGGCGAGCGGGCGGTCGCTCTGGCACCGATGCTCGCCGAGACGCATCTGGCGCGCGGCCTGGCGCTGTCGCTCAATCGCCGGCACGACGCCGCGGAAGCGGAATTCCTGGCCGCGCTCGATCTCAAGCCCAACCTGTTCGAGGCGCACTATCACTACGCCCGCCACTGCCGCACCACCGGGCGCCTGGAGGAGTCCGTGCGCTGGTTCGAGTCGGCCGGGCGCCTGCGTCCCGAGGACTATGCCACGCCGGCGCTGCTGGCGAGCGTGTACGTGAGTCTGCAGCGCACGGCGGACGCCAATGCGGCGCAACGCCGCGCCGTAGAGCTCGCCGAGCGGCGGCTCAAGCTAGTTCCGGACGACGAGCGCGCGCTCTACCTGGGCGCCGGCTGCCTCTCCTCGCTGGGCGACCGCAGCCGGGCGCGCGAATGGGCGAAGCGCGCGGTGGCGATGGAGCCCGACGACTCGGCCGTCCTCTACAACGTGGCGTGCGTGTACGCTCTGCTCGGGCTCGCCGACTCCGCGATCGACTGCCTGGAACGCTCCCTCGCCAACGGGTTCGGTCACTGGGAGTGGATCGAGCACGACTCGGACCTCGACGGGCTGCGCGACCACCCGCGGTTCCAGGCCCTGCTGCAGCAGAAGCGCTGAAGCGCCCCGGAGGCATCCCGGGGCGCTGCGAACCTGTCGGTGTCGCGACTCAGCGTGCCGCGAAGCGCTCGGGGAACTGCTTGGCGATCGCCGCCGCCAACGGATCGGCTATCATGCGGCTGTGCGCAGCCGCCGTACGAATGTCGGCGTAGGCGGCCGGGTTGCCCGCCGCCTGGGCGTCGACCACGGCCTTGAGGCTGGTGATGTGGCCGCGCACGAGATCCGCCACCACGCCCGTGGGCAGGCTGGGGCAGGCCGAGTTCAGGAACGCGCCGAAGTCGGTGGCGTAGCCGAGCAGGTCGGACACCGCCTTGTCCTGCTTCGCCTTGTTCTTCGTGGCCACGCCCGTCGTGTACTCCACCACGAAGCCGATGTGCTTGCGCCAGAGGGCGAGGAACGCCGTGCCCGCGTCGTCGCCGTACACCGAGCCGATCGCCCGGGAGAGCGAGACCGAGTTCGAGTCGAGGGCTCGGGCGGCCGCCTGGAACTCCGGCGTCCGGCCGCCCAGCGCGGCGCCGGTCGCGCTGCTCGCCAGGTAGATGTGCTCCGCCAGCATGGTGTTCAGGCCGACGCGCAGGTCGGCGGCGGTCCCCTGGGCGGCCCCGATCGCGGTGCCGCCTACCGCGAGCGCCGCCACGAGGCCGAGCGTGCGCGTGCGAATCGTGTGCATGATCACTGATCCCCTTTCGCGAGGACGCGGATTTCTCCGCGCATGAATGAGTGCCGGGCACAGGTGTAGACGAACGTCCCGGCGCGATCGAACGTGTACCTGAAGAACTGGCCCTTTCCCCCCATGACGCCCTCGAAGCGCGGGGCCCCGCTGTCGGCCACCGCGGTGACCGTGTGCTCGATTTCGTCCCGGTTGTCCCATCGAACCCGTGTTCCCTGCTTGACCTCGAGACGCTTCGGTGTGTAGCCGAAGCCCTGGATCATGATCGTGGTGTCGGCCGGCGGCGTCACCATCCGCGAGTACGCAACCAGCTGCGCCGCCCACAGGGCGACCAGGAGCGGATTCACGCGCTTCCTCTGGAATTCAGGACAGCTGTTCTACGGCGGTGGGGTCCGACCGGATTGGACCTGGGTCGTGCATATTTCAGTCATGCACATTCGGTCGGTGGGTCTGCTGCTCGGTGCATTCGCCCTGAGCGCTCTGGCATGCCGCGGACGCGAACGCGCCACTCGTGGGGAGACGGCTTCGGTGAGCCTCCCGGAATCGGCCGTCCCCACACCACCTCCGCCGCCCCCGCCTCAGCCCTCTCCGTTCCCCGCGGACAAGGACACGGCGCGCCTGCAGACCCGGCTCGCGGGCCCCGCTGCCGGCGTACCCTCGTGCGGCGGCGGCGTCCCACGCATCACGGCGGACTCGATCGGGCCGTTTCGTCCGGGGACGACCGTGTCGGAGCTGGCCCGGCGCTGTCCGGGACTGCTCTATGGCTGGGTGATGATCTCCGACGGGTACCCGGTCCCGACGGTGGCGGCCCGGGTCGGCGGCGCGACGATCACCGGCTTCGCCAGCGATTCCTCTCACGACGCGATCGTGAACCGGATCGAGCTGTCGGGTCCCGGCCCGCGCACGGTCGACGGGGTCGGGGTCGGTTCGACGCTCGGCCAGCTGCAGAGCGCCTACGGCCCGCCGCAGGCGTCCGAGTCCGATTGCGTCCTGATGGTCTGGTTCGACACGCGTCCTGGGCTGAACTTCCGCCTGGAGTACGCGCCGCGGGAGAAGCGCGATTGCGGGGCGCTGAGCGAGCCCCCCCTCCCGGCCACCTTGCGCGTCGTCTCCGTGGTCCTGGTACAGCGCTAGCGGCGGCGCACCAGCACGCGAGCCTTGTTGCCGAGCGGCACGCGCCGATAGAGCAGGTATTTCACCGGATTCAGGGCGTACGTCTCCCAGTGCTCGAGCGCGAGCCCCGCGCGCTCGGCGGCGAACGCAAACGACCGGCGACAGAACTCCTGGACGTGGCCGGGAGCGTAGTCGGGCCGGTAGTGCCTGCGATGGAGGCGCCAGCGCGCGAGCGCCCGGCGCAGCCGCGCATCCAGGGCGTCGATGTTGGGGAACTCGAGCACACCGATTCCGTCGGGCTTGAGGAGATCGCGGATCTTGCGCAGCGCCGCGACCGGGTCGGGCAGGTGCTCGAGCACGTGGGTCAGCACCACGACGTCCCAGCTCGCTGATGCGCTCCGGTAGGAGTCGATGTCGGACGTCTCCACGTCGAGGCCGAGCGTCTGCCGCACGAGCTCGACCTGCTCGGGGTAGAGCTCCACACCGTGCACTTCCCAGCCGTCGCGCCGGGCGAGATGGAGCACGATCCCGTCGCCGCATCCCAGGTCGAGCATCCGGCCCGGTCGCCGCTTGTAGCGCCGGATGAAGGCGTAGGTCTGCCGATGCCCCCGGTTCTGCCGCGTGCGCGCCGTGGGGTCGATCTTCTGCATGACGTACTTCTCCTGATTCACGCCGGCGCGCGTGTCGTACACGACCAGGCGGCAGCGCGGGCACCGGTAGAAGTGAAACTGGTCCCGGTCACCCTGGGTGTAGAACAGGGGCAGATCCCGTTCCCCGCACAGCTTGCAGTCCATGGTGCGCTCGGTGTGCCCGCCGGCGTTCAGCGGTGCAGGTGTCCCTGGACGATGTAGAGCAGCAGGGCGAAGGCGGAATCGTAACTGCGCCCCAGTTCATCCGGCTACCGCTCCAGTCAGCCGAGCAACGTTCCCGACGTTAACGCCCGCGCGCTATGTTGGGTCGCGCCCATGAACTCAGCGCCGCAGGGACCGCCGGAGCTCGAGCGCTCTCTCGGGCTGGGACGCGCCACCGCGATGGTCGTCGGTACCATCATCGGGGCGTCGATCTTCGTCCAACCGTCGCTCGTCACCGGCGCGGTGGGCTCGATCGGCGGGGTGTTTCTCGCCTGGGGGGTCGCGGGTCTGCTGACGCTCGCCGGGGCCCTGATCACGGCCGAGCTGGCTTCAGCCTATCCGGAAACCGGCGGCGTGTACACGTTCCTGCGCCGGGCCTGGTCGCCGGGGGCAGGGTTTCTCTGGGCCTGGGCGATGTTCTGGAGCATGCACACCGGCATCATCGCCGCCCTCTCGATGGTGTTCGCTCGCTACGCGGGCTACTTCCTCCCGCTGAGCGACCTGGGCCTGCGCGCCGTCGCCATCGCGGTGATCCTCGTGCTCTCCCTGGTGAACGTCGCCGGCGTCCGGCTGGGGAGCGCGCTCCAAACGGCGGTGACCGTCGCGAAGGTGGCGGCGATCCTCATCCTGATCGTCGCGGGATTCTGGCTGGGCGGCCGGATACCGGAACATTTCGTCGCCGCCGGGGCGACGCCTGGAACGGGTCTCGGTCCGCTGGCGCTGGCGGTCGCGGCCGGCCTCTTCGCCTTCGGCGGCTGGCACATGGTCACGTACACGGCCGGGGAGACGCGTGATCCCGCGCGCACCCTGCCCCGCGCCCTCGTGGCAGGGACGATCGTCGTGACCCTCGCCTATCTGGCGCTCAACGCCGTGTACCTCTATGTCCTGCCGCTCGAGCGGGTGGCGGCCTCGGAGCGCGTGGCCGCGGAGGCGGCGGACGTGCTGCTGGGCCGAGGTGGCGGCGGGTTGCTCGCCGCGCTCGTCGTGGGGTCGACGTTCGGTGCCCTGACGGGCATCATTCTGGTGGGACCCCGCGTGTATTACTCGCTGGCGCGCGACGGCCTGCTGTTCTCATGGGTGGGCGCGATCCACCCCAGCTACAAGACGCCACACCGGGCGATCGCCCTCCAGGCCGCGTGGGCGGCGGTGCTGGTGGCGACGGGAACCTACCGCGTGCTGTTCTCGCGCGTCATCTACACCGAGTGGATCTTCTTCGCCGCGATGGCGCTCGGTCTGTTGCGGCTGCGCCGGCGTGCCGATCACCGGCCCGCGTATCGCGTCGCGGGTGGTGCCCTGGTCCCGCTCGTGTTCGCCGGCTGCGCACTCTTCGTGGCGCTGAGCCAGATCGTGGCCGATCCGCGAAACAGCGCGTTCGGTCTGCTTCTCGTGCTCGTCGGGGTCCCGGTGTACGCGCTCTGGACGTGGGGCCGGCCCCCCCGAACTCCTGACGGAGCTATTCCCAAGTGACGATCATCGACTTCCACAATCACTACTACCCGCCGGAATACCTCGAGGCGCTGCGCCGCGGTCCCACCAGCGCGCGCGTCTGGACCGACGACGACGGCAACCCGGTCATCGGCTACCCCGGCGACTACAACGTGGTCGTGCCGGGGCATCGCGACATCGCCTACCGCGAGACCGTCCTCGCCGAGGCGGGCGTGGACCGGCAGGTGCTCACCTTCACCACGCCGGGGACCCACATCGAGCCGCCGGACCGCGCCGTCGCGCTGGCACGCCTCGTCAACGACGCCCTCGCCGAGGTCGCGCGCTCGCGCGCGCAACGCTTCACCGCGCTCGGGACTCTGCCGCTCAACGACCCGCGCGCCTCCGTCGCCGAATTCGAGCGGGTGACCGGGCCGCTCGGTCTCAAGGGCGTGATGCTGTTCAGCAACGTGAACGGCGTGGCGCTGGCCGATCCGCGCTTCTGGCCGTTGTACGATCGCGCCGACTCGGCCGGCGCCGTGCTCTACATCCATCCGACACATCCGCTGGGCGTCGAGGCGATGACCGAGTACTGGCTGATGCCGCTGGTCGGCTTCCTGCTGGACACGACCCTGGCCGCGGCGCACCTCGTGTTCAGCGGCGTGGTGGAACGGTTCCCGCGCATCCGGTGGGTGTTGGGCCATCTCGGCGGGACGATTCCCTATCTCGCCGAACGCCTGGACCGCGGGTACGAGGCGTTCCCCGAGTGCCGGGCACACATCTCGCGGCCCCCCAGCACCTACCTGAAGCAGTTCTTCTACGACACGGTGAATTTCGATCCTGCCGCGCTGCGGCTGGCCATCGCGTTCGCCGGCGCGGGCCAGATCCTCGCCGGGAGCGATTATCCGCATCGCATCGGGAGCATTCCCGCGATGCTCGGGAGCCTGCGCGGGTTGAACGTGTCGGACCAGGACCGCGCCGTGATGCTCGGCGGAAACGCGGCACGGCTGCTGGGAACCGCTCAGGAATGAGGAATGCCCGGCGCTGCCGCGCCGTCCGCCTCCTCGCGCCGCGACGATCTAATACGCCCGCGACGGCGCCGCCGCCCCGGGCTCCGCGAACCTCCACGTCGGGCGGAAGTCCCGCGCGGGCGGCCGCCGCAGGAGCAGCGCCCGCACCAGCTCGACCGGGATCGAGCCGTTCTGCAGGATCGTGTCGTGGAACTGCCGGTTCGTCATCGTCCCGGCGTCCACCAGCTCGTGGTGCAGCGCACGGAACTGCAGCCCCCCGATCATGTACGCCACCTGATAGAGCGGCGAGTAATCGCCGTTGAACGAACGGCGGACTTCCGCGGTCGCGTTGGCCCGCTCGTGCCCCACCCGGTCCACCAGGAAGTCGATGCACTGCTGGGGCGTCCAATTCCCCAGGTGGAAGTTGAGGGAAAAGATGATCCGCGCCGCACGGTGCATGCGCCAGAACAGCATCCCGATTCGGTCTTCGGGACCGCGCGGGAAGCCCAGGTCCCACAGCAGCGTCTCCCAGTAGAACGCGTTGCCTTCGATCCAGAACGGCGTGGAGAAGGCGCGGCGCTGCGGATTGTAGCGCTCGGTCATGAAGCCCTGCAGCTCGTGGCCGGGGATCAGCTCGTGGAACACGGTGGCGCGCGCGAAGTGCGCGTTGTTGCCGCGCATGCTCATCAGCTTGTCGGCCTGATCCATCGCGTCGGTGGGATAGGAAACCAGGATCGTTTCCCCGCCGAGAAAGAACGGGCTCTCCTTCTGGCGCTCGGGCGACAGCATCTCCATGCGCCACAGGTCGTGCGCCAGCGGCGGGACGGTCACGAGGTCGTGCTCGACGACGTAGCGCTCCGCCTCACGCTCCAGATCGCGCACCAGCGCGGGCTGGGCGCCCGGCGCGACGTGATCCTGCTTGACGCGCTCCAGTGCGGCGCGCCAGTCGTCGCCCAACCCCATCTCGCGCGCGGCTAGCTTCATCTCGGCCTCGCACCACGCGAACTCCCGCTGCGCGATGGTCAGCAGCTCCTCGGGGCTGTAGGCGATCACCTCGTGCGACAGATCCTCGAGCAACGCGGCGCGGCCGATCGGCTGCCCCACGATTGGCTCGTCGTCCCCCGGCTTGACCCCGACCACGTGCTCGCGCAGGACGCGGATGTAGCGGCCCAGCGCGGAATCGGCTTGCTGGTAGGGCTTGGTGACCCACCAGCTGAACAGCGGGTCGTAGCCGTCGGAGAACTTGAACCAGCCCGACAGCGTCCGGCGCAGCGAGCCCAGCAGGTCCGCCGCATGGTAGGCGACCAGCTTCGTCGATTTCAGGGCGTTCCGTGCCGTGTCGCCCTTCACTCCCGCTTCGACCGCCGCGCGCACCCGGCTGACGTCGGCGGTGAGCCAGGCGAGCGTCCGCGCGGCACCTGCGGGGTCCACGGTGACCAGCCGACGGCGCGCGTCCTCCAGCGAGAGGATCGTATCATCGAACGGGACGAGCGTGGCTACTTCGGCGAGCCGCTGTTCTTCGCGCGCCAGCAACTGCCGCTCGTGCGCCAGCCGGGCCCGCAGCAGGATCCAGTCCACCCGGGCGTCGGTCCCGAGACTCGGGAAGTCCGTCGAATCGAGCCGGGCGAGCCAGGCGGCGGTGAAGGCCCGAATGGCGGAGCGCCGCTCGGTCGAATAGTCGGTATCGTAGCGGCGCTGCAGCGCGCGCCAGTCGGCCGAGAAACGCTCCACGGCATCGCGCAGCTCGCTCGCCGATGCCCGCGGCAGCGGCGCCAAGGCGGGCACCCATCCCGCTCCGTTCGCGGTTGGAGCTTGCGCCGAGGCGACGACGCCGGCCAACGATACGGCGAGCCACACGAACGCGATGCGCGACCTCATCCGGCGCTCCTGGAAATTGGGGACGGAGTGCCGAAGATCGGAGCACTCGGCTCCGGCCGCAACCGGCGTTATGTTGGGCTCGCTCGCGTCGGCTCGCCGTACTTCCCGCACCGCGGAGGATTCGTGAGGGTCGCAATGGTCTGGACCGTCGTCGTCTGCTCGGCCGCCCCGCTCGCGGCGCAGATCCCGCTCGGCTTCCGCATCGCCGACACGGCCGCGCAGCGGGCGCTCGAAGCCCGGCTGCTCGCCATTCCCGACACGGCCACGCCGCGACGCCTGACCGCAGACCTTTCCGCCCGACCCCACGTGTCGGGAACGCCGGCCCAGGCAGCGACCCGCGACTACGTGATCGACCAACTGCGGGCAGCGGGGCTCGAGACCTGGGTGAAGGCGTACGACGTCTACCTGCCCCAGGTCGATACGGTCCAGGCGTGGCTGCTGCCCCGGCGTGGGGCGGCGCCCCAGCGGTTATCCCTCGCCGAGCCGGCGGTTGCGGGCAATCCCGTCACCACCGGACCGCAGGTCCCGCCGTTCAACGGGTACACCGGCGACGGCGACGTCACGGCGGAGGTCGTGTACGTCAATTACGGGTTGATCGAGGACTACAAGACGCTCGATTCGCTCGGTGTGAGCGTGCGCGGCAAGATCGCCATCGCGCGCTATGGCCGCTCGTTCCGCGGCATCAAGGCGCGGGAAGCGGAACGGCACGGCGCCGTCGGCTTGGTCCTGTACTCCGATCCGCAGGACGACGGCTACGTCCGCGGCGACGTCTATCCGAAGGGACCGATGCGGCCGGCGGGCGGGATCCAGCGCGGCAGCATCCTCAACATGGACGGCGATCCCACCACGCCGGGGTACGCGTCGGTGCCTGGGGCGCGTCGCGTGCCGGAAGATTCGTTGCGGGTGTCGCACATCCCGGTCATCCCGATGGGCTACGGCAACGCCCAGCGGTTTCTGTCCGCGCTAGGTGGCCCGGGGGTGCCGGGAGGCTGGCAGGGCGGGCTGCCGTTCCATTACCACGTGGGTCCAGGGCGGGCAATGGCGCGGTTGCACGTACGCCGCGAGCGCGGCAGCCGTGCCATGCACACGATCTGGGACACGTTCGGGATGATTCGCGGCGCGGAGTATCCGGACGAATGGATCGTCGTGGGCGGGCATCGCGATTCGTGGAGCCCGGGGGCTGCGGACGACATCAGCGGCACCGTGACGGTGCTCGAGGCGGCCCGCGCTTTCGCGGAGCTGGCGCGCCAGGGGGTCCGGCCGGCTCGCACCCTCATCTTCGCCACCTGGGATGCCGAGGAGTGGGGGCTGATCGGCTCCACGGAATTCGTGGAAGAGATGGCGGACAGCCTGCGTGCCCACGTGGTGGCTTACATCAACGAAGACGACATGACGTCGGGCCCCACCTTCGGCGGCGGGGGGTCGCCGTCGCTCAAGCGCCTGGTCCGGGAGGCGACGCGGGTCGTGCCGGATCCCGTGGGTCCGGGCTCCGTGTACGACGTCTGGCTGAAACGGGTGAAGGGCGACACGACCGCGCTCGGCCTCGGCAACTTCGGCGGCGGCTCCGATTTCGCCGGGTTCTACCACCATCTGGGGATCCCGGCGGCCGGAATCGGATTCGGCGGGCCGTCCGGCATCTACCATTCGATGTACGACTCGTTCGACTGGATGAACCGGTTTGGCGACCCCGGCTGGCGTGAGCACCAGGCGGCGGCGCGCCTGGTGGCGGTCCTGCTGGCGCGACTCGGCAACGCGCGCGTCGTGCCGCTCGACTACGTCGGCTGGGGCGGTGAGATGACGCGGCTGGTGGGGCAACTCGACAGCGCGATCGCCCGGCGCGGGTGGAGCGTCAGCACGCAGGGGCTCAAGGATGCGGTGGGGCGGTTCACGGCGACGGCGCTGAGCTTAGCGGCCGCGCGGGACAGTGCGCTCGCCGCCGGCGCCGAGCGTCCGTGGGCGCGCGTGAACGCGTCGCTCATGCAGGTGGAGCGGCGGTTCACGCGTCCCGAGGGGCTGGCGAGCGACGGATGGTTCAAGAGCCTGCAGTTCGCGTCGGACGTGGACAACGGCTACGCGACGCTCGCCTTCCCTACC
>DATICZ010000339.1:0-16551 GCA_035456525.1 Gemmatimonadales bacterium | reverse complement strand
GCTACGCCTGCTGCTGGTCGACCCCAGCGCACGCGGGCTGGGAATCGGCGGGCGCCTCGTGGACGAATGCACCCGGTTCGCACGCCAGGCGGGCTACCGCAAGATCGTGCTGTGGACGAACAGCGTCCTGCACGCCGCCCGTCGCCTCTACGAGGCGGCGGGTTACCGGCTGGTGCGGGAGAATGCTCACCACAGCTTCGGGAAGGACCTGGTTGGACAGACCTGGGAGCTGACGCTCTGAAAGTGGTCAGCCGCCGAGGACCGCCAGGTCGAGACGTCGAGTATGTTCGGCGTCGGCGGTTCCCTTGGCATGATCCGTCATGCCTGAAAACCAACCTCAGTGGAGGGGGAAGGTCAAAGGTGCAAGAATACACGCTGCACCCGATCGGCCACGTCCGCTCGACCCTGCGGGTACGGGAGGAGGCGCCGCGCCAGGGCTCCGAGGGAGCGCCGGACGCTTGGCTCGAGGTGCACCCGGCCTACGCCAGGGCGCTGCTCGGCATCGCCCCAGGTGACGACGTCATCGTCATCACGTGGCTGCACCAGGCCGATCGCGACGTGCTCGAGGTGCACCCGCGCGACGATCCCGGGATCCCGCTGCACGGCGTCTTCGCCACCCGGTCGCCGGATCGGCCCAACCCGCTGGGGTTGCACCACGTGACCGTGCGCGAGATCTCGGGAACCCGGTTGCGGATCGGGCCGATCGAGGCGATCGACGGCACCCCCGTCGTAGACGTCAAGCCCGTGCTGGCTCCTCCACGAATGCCTTGAGCCGGTCGGCCGCCGCGTCCCACTGCGCGGCAATGAGATCCAGGCACTGCTTCGCCTTCTCCAGGCGCTTGGCGTCCAGCTCCCAGACCCGTTCGCGCCCGCGGCGGGCATGGCGGACGAGCCCTGCATCCCCGAGGGCGTAGAGGTGCCGGGTGATTGCCTGTCGTGTCACGCCGGTGCCCTCGCTGAGGCGCGTGATCGAAAGCGGCCCGTCGACCGACAGGCGCCCCAGCAGGCCGAGCCGGGTCGCGTCGCCCAGGGCGGCGAACACCGGCACGGCCTCGCTCACCCTCAGCGCCACGGCGCCACGGCTACGCGACATAGCGCTCCAGGTTTTTGATCTGCCCGCCCCACCCCTGGTCGTTCATGCGGAACGCCTCGGCCCGGCGGTAGAGCGGGATCTGATCGAAGCCCGATTCGACGATGGTCAGGGCAGTGCCGCTGTCCGTCTCCTCGAGCGTGAACTCGACCAGCGTGGTGGGCTCCGTCGAGTAGTCCTTCTTGGGGTCGATCGGGTACGGGTGCCAGCGATACGAGAAGTACCGTTGCGGCTCGACGCGCTCGACCAGCATCTCTACGGTCAGGTGCTCGTAGCCCGGAGAGGTGATGCGGCCTCGGATCGTCGCGCCTGCGGCGAACGGTCCGTCGAGCTTCACCCGGAACCAGACGCCGAACTCCTCCGCGGTGGTAATCGCGCGCCACACGCGCGAACGCGGGGCGCGCAGCGCGATCCGCTTTTCGATACGGCCCGTGCTCGACGTCCCTTGGGGCTTTGCGGCTTCGGTGGTCATGAGGTGGTGTCCCCTGCTGTTGAGGTCCGTGTCGAACTCCGAATTATGCAACATTCGCGTTGCATATCATACCACGGGCCCGCCGTACATGCAACCCCGATGTTGCGCGTTCAGAATTGGGACGGTGGAGAGTCCGGGCTTCCCGCGTCCGGGGCCGGCTCCGGCCGCCGATCAGGACGGGGCACGAGGCCGACGACCGCCAGACCGGCGCCGCGCGCGGCGTCCACCACGCCGATCACTTCGTCGTACGCGATGTCCTCGGCCCCATCCACGAAGAGGACCTTCCGCGGCCGGTCGCGGAACACATCGCGAAGCGTGCGCTCGAGGTCCGCGGCCGGCACGGCTTGCTCGTTGAGGGCATAGGCGGGTCCCGCCGTCACGCGCAGCACGATCTGATCGCGGGCGACCGTGGTGGGAGCCATGTCCGTCTGCTCGGAGAGCGGCAACTGGAGGTCCAGACCCTTCTGCAGTCCCGGCTGGATCACCATCTGGAGAATGAGCAGGCACAACAGTACATCCACCATCGGCGTGATGTTGATGTCCGATACGACGGACCCGCCGCTTACGTCGGGTTTCAGGCGCCGTTTCACGGCGAGCGGACTCCGCCGCTGTCACCCGGCATCACCGGAAAACTGATGGCGCCGACGGTACGGACGCCCGCGGCGCGCGCGGCGTCCACGGCGTCGAGCACCAGGCGGTAGGGCACGCCCCGGTCGGCCCGCAGGTAGAGCAGATGGTCGCCCGGGCGGGCCGCGTAGATCCGGGCCAGCCGTTCCGTCAACCGGGCGGCCGGGATCGTGTCGGTGCCCACGAAGAACGTCCCGTTGCGGTCGATGCCCAGCGTGACGGCGTCGTCCAGCGTCTGGGGGACGGGGTGGCGCGCCACCGGCAGCGTGGCCGCGTATTCGGTGAGCACGGGCGTGACGACCATGAAGATGATCAGCAGCGCCAGCATGACGTCGATCATCGGCGTGATGTTGAGCTCGGCCATGGTGTGTTCGCCACCCAGAGCCCGGAGCACCGGAAGATTGGACGGACCGGCCGTCCGTTTGGCCGAGAATGCCATTACGCCATCTCGTACTTCATGACGACCCCGGCGCGGCGCAGCGACAACCAGTCGATCAGCTCGTCGGAGACGTAGGCCAGCTCGGCGAACAGCTCCTCCAGGCGGGCGATGAAGTAGTTGTAGAGCCAGAGCGCGGGGATCGCCACCAGGAGGCCCACCGCGGTGGTGATCAGCGCCTCACCCACGCCGCCGGCCACGGCTTCGATGCCGCCGCCGCCGGAGCGCGCAATCCCGATGAACGAGTTGGTGATCCCGACCACTGTCCCGAGCAGGCCCACAAACGGGGCGGTCGCGCCGATGGTCGCCAGCGCGGACAGCCGGTGTTTGAGCTCGGTGGCCAGGCGGATCTGCCCACGCAGAACCATGCGCTCGGCGGATTCGACCGCACGTGGCGCGAGATCAGCGTCGTCGAGCAGCGGCGCCGCCCGTTCCAGAGCCTCGCCGAGGACCTTGGCCATATGCGACGAGCCGTGCGCCCGGGCCAGCTGAACCGCATCGTCGATCCGGTCCTCCTGGAGCGCCAGGGCGAATGCCGGCGCGAACGCGCGCGTCGAGCGCCTGAGGGCCCGCAGGCGGTGCCATTTCACCGCCGCGACCGTGAGCGTCAGCACGTTGAGCCCCGCCAGCAGGGCGATCACCAGCCATGGGATCACTCCCATGCGGGCGATTAGTTCGACGAGCGTCATCTGGAGCCTCCATCCCTCAGGGTCCACTCGATCGTCATTGCGACGAGGACCGGCACCAATCGCATTTCCCCGCCGCTCGACACGCTGCCGGGGCGGAAACGAAACTGCTCGAGCGCCGTTTGCGTCGCCGAGCTGAACAGCGGATGCGGTGATTCGAGGGTGCGCACCGAGCGCCGGTCCACTCGACCGGTCCTATCCACCACGAACTCGACCCTCACGCGCCCGCTCATGCCCGCCACACGCAGCAGCGGTGGATACAGGCCCTGCATGATGTCGGGGAGCTCGGTCCGGTTCAGGAGCACCGGCGGCTCCCCCACGGCCGCCAACGCGTACGCCGCCCCTGCCGGAGCGAGCGGCGTCGAGTCGGTCGGCGGAGGGACCTCCTCGGGCTTCTGACCGCCGGCCACTCCGCCCGCCACGCCCCGACCCGAGAAGTCCAACGCGCTCACCGCCTCCTGGGCTGGGTCCACCGGCGGGATCCCGGCCAGCCGTGCCGGCGCCACCAGCTCCTGGAAGCCCGCGAGCTTCCCGGGCTGCGCGACCTGCGCCAGTACGGCGGGGATGCGAAGCCCCTGCCGCACGACCGGGGGCCGGGGCGGCAGCACGGCGCGCGGTGACGACGCGACGGTCGGCGGGGGGATGTCCAGGTACGTCACGGTCTCGGGAGGCGCTTCGGCTGCGGGCCTGGCGGGAAGCATGAAAACGACGGCCAGGAGCACGGCAAGATGCCCGGCGGTCGTTGTCAGGCCGGGGGGTAGCTCTTCACGCCAGGACGAGGCCCGGGGGCCGGATGCGAAGAGGTGCCCGAAGAGCTGAATCCGCACGCATCGTTCGTGTTCCAGTGTCGCCGAAGGTGCTCCCCCGTCCACAATCAGCCCCCCGATGTCATGTCAAACAACGGGTTAGCTACTGCGGGATACCTACCACCAGTCCGACCAAGGAGGGATGAACGTGCGGTGAGAATTGCCTTAGGAGGCGGGCGGCCATGGCGGCCGCCCGCGACACCTGCGACTACTTCCTGCCGCCGAACAGGCCGCCGAGCGCGCCCGTCACCTTGCCGAGCACGTCGTCGAGGATCTGGCCGTCACCATCGGCATCGAGCAGGCCCGCGAGGCCGCCGAGGTTGGGCAGCACCTTGTCGAGGCCCTGGCGCTCACCGGCCAGTGCCGTGGCCAGGCCGGACGGGTCGAGGTTCTGCTGACGCTGCATCTTGCCGAGGGCGCCCATCACCACCGGCGCCAGCACCGCGAGCAGCTGCGTGACCTGCTGACCGCCGAGGCCGCTGAGCTTGCTGACCCCGGTTTCCACGGCGCTGCGACGGTCGCCCAGAACGTGGCCCAAGATGGCGTTGCCGTCGGTGAGATCGGTGCGGCTCACCACCCCGGTCAGGTTGTTGAGCACTGAGCCGTCATGGTCGTTCACCAGAGCCTCGTGCAGGGCCGTCGCGCCCTCGGGCTTCGCCGCGTTGCGCGCGAGCGCGGCCAACAGCACGGGGAGCGCCGCGCCGATCGCCTGCTGGATCTGGCTCTGATTGACGCCCAGGCGCTGGCTCACCTGCGACAGCGCGTCGCCGCCGATCTGGCCCTTGAGCATGTCGAGAACTGAAGGCATTTGGACCTGTCCTGTTCGAGTGAACGCACTACACGTCAGACGTACATGCTATAGACGCGATGCTGAAGCAGGTATGAAGCACGTCCGCTCCTTATTCCATGTAGATGCCGGACCCGACGATGTACGTATCCGGCCCGAACTGGACCTTCCGCACGTAGGTCTGTTTGCGCGCCGGAATGTTGTCTCCCGGCCGGTACCAGTAGCCCTCCAGCCACGCGCTGCCCTCTTTCAGGGCGAGCGCGATCTCGTCGCGGACGGTCGTCTTCCCCTGCAGGTCCTTCAGGTCCAGGAGGCTTCGGCCTTCCAGACTGGGCATCACCGGGTTCACCACCTCAATGCCGTCCACACCGGTCACGAACACGTAGGTGTCCATGAACACGAACGGACCGGTCTTGTCGCGCAGCTGGCCGAAGGCGTTCTTGCCCTGCTTCGCGATGAGATTGGCCGCGCGGTTCACCACGTCCTCGATGAACGCCTTGTCCATCTGCATGTTGTAGATGCCGCCGCCGACGATGTACGGCTTGCCCGACGGAAACGTCACCCGTTTCACGAACGAGGACTTCCAGGCCGGGAAGATGTTTCCGGGCTCCGGGTACATGTAGTGGACCCATCCCTCGCCGGTGGGACCGGCGCCGGCGTCCAGGATCATCCGGCCGAACGGCCTGCCGAGGATGTCCTTGCTCTGGCTCGAGTTCTGCCCCTCGGTCTCGGGCTCCGCCGCATGGAACGCCCTGGTCCCGTCCATCGTGAAGACGAAGAGGTAGGTGTCGTCCCGGAACCACTTCGACCCCTTTTTCCGGAACTCGGCGTAGGCCTTCTCGCCCCGCTCTTCCAGGATGGCGGCGGCTTCGCGGACGAGTGTCATCAGCTGCGGTGCGGTCAGCTTCGGTGCGGTCGCGGTCTCCCGTTGCGCATCCGCCAGGTAGACCCCGCAGCCCACCATCACGGGTCGCTTGCCAAGCATGGCCCGCTTCACGTACGCGGACTTTTGCGTGGACACGCTCTCGCCGGGCTTGGGCCACATGTAGTCCGCCCAGCCCGCGCCCTTCGCCTCGACCAGCTGCAGCATCTCCCGGTTGAGATACTTGCCGCGCGTGTCCCTCAGGTCCAGCAGATCGCGTCCTTCGAGATTCGGAAAGGCCGGGTTGACCAGCTCGACGGCCTTCATGTCGGTCACGAAGACGTAGCCATCCTTGGCGATGAACGGACCTTTCGGATCGCGGAGCAGCGGAAAGGCCGCTTCTCCGCGCTGCTCGATCAGTCCGACGGCGTTCGTCACCGCATCCTCGACGAACGCCCGTTCCATCCGGTCGTTGTACATGCCGCTGCCGACGATGCAGCGCTTGCCCGACGGCGCCTGCACGAGCCGGACGTAACTGCTCTTCCAGCGCGGGAGGATCTCTCCCGGAACCGGCCACTGGTAGTGGTACCAGCCCTCCGTTTTGCCGGGAAGCGCAGTCGCTGCGGCGATCAGCCCGCGAATGATGGGTTTCCCGTTGATATCCTTCAGGTCCAGCTGGTTCCTGCCTTCCATTGCAGGATCCGCGTGGACCAGCATGTTGCCCTCGGGATCGAGCACGAAGATGTAGGTCTCTTCATGGCGCCAGCGGCTGCCGACGATCCGGAGCTCGCCGAATGCCGCTTCTCCCTTGGTGCGGACCAGGTCCGCCGCATCATTCACGAGGGCGACGAGGTCGCGGGTTTCCGCATGCTCGTAGCGCTGTTCGAGCGTAGCGGCGGTCTGCGACTCGCGCTCCGTGGAAAGCGTGGATGGCGTAGTCATGAGGCACCTCTGCGATGGAGTATTGGACGTCCGTAGCACCTCAATCTCTCGCCAAGGCGTTGAAGCAGGCGTGAAATGCGGTTGACGATCCCGGGCTCCGGCGTACACCCCGTGGTCCGGGACGTCGGGGCGGCCGCCTGTCTCCACCGTGCAGCAGCGGGCGGGCAACTGTCGCGCATGTACAGCGAGGTGGGGATCGGGGCGATCACGACGCCGTGTAAGCGTCCCCGCCGAACGGCCGAGCGCTCATCGCCAATGACTGGCACCGGTCTTGCCACGTCCGAACGCCGGTCGCTGTTCGGGTGGGAGGTCGGTGCGCGGGGTGGGTGGCGAGGCCTCGCCGGCGGACTATCTTGCGCCCCCAGCCCCGAAACCACCCTGGAGGTGCAGTGAACCGCCCGTTCTCGCTTGGCGTCACCACGCTGGTTCACGGGTTCTACGCGCTGGTATGGGTGGCCCTGGTGCTCGACGTCGGATCTCCGACCTTCAACCTGTCGATGCCCAAGTGGGGACCCACGGAGGCTGTGGTGTGGATCGCGCTGCTGTTCACGGCGGCCGCCGCGCTGGGGGTCGTCGTGCACACGGTGTCCCGGGGTGTGTTCCACCGGTACAAGGAGCACTGGGCCATGGAGGTGCTCGTGAGCCCCACGGTCCAGCAGCGCTTCGCCGCCTTCGGCGAGGTGGAGACGTTCCGCGGCGGCCCCAGCTACGGCGAGGTGATCAAGGCAACGGGAACGGAGCGGGTTCGCAAGGCGGGCGGCTTCCTGCACGCGCTCGAGTACCAACTGCTGCTGCGAGCGCCCACAGTGTGGGAAGGAATCCAGTCCACCCGCGATCAGTACCGCCTGGCGCGCGGGTTCATTCTGACGTCGGCCGCGTTCGCCCCGATCCTGCCGTTGTGGGAGCCGGTGCAGGCCCTCGACAGCGTGGGCACGATCGGCCCGCTGCCGATCGTGCGCACCCAGCTGTTCCTGTTGAGCGTGTTGGGGGCCGCCGTGTGCTACGTCGCGTTTCGCGAGCGCACGTTCCGGTTTTCGGCGGCGATGCTGCTCGCCTATGCCACGGTCGAGGGGGAGAAGATGAAAGGAGGCTCCCAATGAGGCGCCGCGCTGTCGCGGGATTCACGATCGTCGAGTTGATCATCGTCATGGCCATCATCGGGCTGCTCGCCACGATCGTGATCCCGAAGTTCACCGCCCGCGACCGGGCCCTCGTCGCGACGATGAAATCGGACCTGCGCAACCTGCTGACGCAGGAGGAGGTTCGCAAAATCGACAGCGGCAGCTACGTCACGAGTTTCCCACCGACGATCTGGAGTACCTCGGCGGGGGTCACCGGGCCGACGATCACCCTCACCGCGGACGGGTGGACGGCGTCGGTGGGCCACGTGTCGTCGCCGCGAACTTGCGCGATCTACGTCGGCTCGACACCGCTGGCGCCGGCTTCCCAGGAGGGCGTGCCGACCTGTACCCCCTGATGTCCCACAATGGCCTTCAGAATCATGACCTTCCATCTTCGACCACGCAGTAGGCGACTGCGCGCTGCGCGCGCTTGCTCAGGATGACATTGCCGGGTGCGCTGACGAAACGGGGTCAGAAGAAGTGAGGAGTCACTCCTCCTTGAGCACCACACTCGGTTGAATCGCCAATCCGCGCCGGGCCGGCCCCAGCGCCGCGAGCACGCCGACCGCCACCATGAACAGCGCCACGGCGGGAAGCACGAGGAGGGCGTTGAAGCCGCGCATTTCTCCACCCGTGAACCGCAGCACGACGCCCGCGGTCATGATCCCCAACGCCACACCACCGCCCACCTGGAGCGCGGCGCGCGAAAAGATGGCGGCCAGGACGCGACGACGGTCGGCGCCCAGCGCGATGCGGATGCCGATCTCGCGGCGCCGCTGCGTCACGATCACGGACATCAGCGCGTACAGGCTCGCCGCCGACAACACGAGGACGCTCGTCGCGACTGCGGCCAGCGCCGCCGCGATCAGCCGCAACGGAAGATGCGTCGCCCACAGCGCTTCGCTCAACGGCTGCACGTCGCGGAGGAACAGCGACGCGTCCACGTCCGTCGTGATCGCGCGCAACCGCGGCGCGAAGCCGGCCGGGTCGGTGCCGGGAACATGGATCGCGAGCCGCGCGGGCTGGACCCGGCGCGTTGGTGAGTACCACACCGCCTGAGGCCGCTCGTAGTCCACGTGCGCCGGCACGTTCGGCGCGACCCCGACGATCTCCTGCCACGGCCCGCGCATGGCCCCGCCCTGCTGGCCGATGCCGAGCATCCGCAGCCGGCGCCCGATCGGATTGCCGCCGCCGAGCAGCGAATCCGCGAAGGTGCGATTCACGAGGGCGAAGTTCGCGTGGGGGCCCGCGTCGGCGGCTGTGAACGTGCGCCCCACGAGCGGCGCGACGTCGAACGCATCGAAAAACCCGGCCTCCACGGACGCGAGCCTTACGCGGCGCGCGTTCTCGGCCCAGCGCGACCAGCGCGTCCCCTCCCCCGTCCTTGTCTCGAGGTGCGCCGGCGCGCCATCCAGCTCGATCTGGACACTCTGCTCGCTGCCGGGGAGCTCGGCCGACCAGGTCACGGCGCGGACCCCGCCCTCCGAGCGCAGCCGGCGGATCACTTCGTCGCGCAACAGCGTCGATCGCGCCTGGTACGCGGTATCGCCCGCGCCCGGCATGCCCTCAGTGGATTCGCGATTCACCGCGAGCTCCGCGCTCAAGTACTGCTCCGCGCGAAAGCCGGGGCCGGTCATCATCGCCTTGAGCGATTCCGACGCGAAGAACACCGCGGTCGGCAGGATCGCCACCGTAAACGCGACCTCGACCACGATGAGCGACGTCCAGACCTTGCCCATGCGGACGCTGGCGTGTCCGCCCGCGAGACGCTGGAGACTGGCCTGGACGCGGCGTCCGGTCACTCGCAGGGCGGGCACGATCCCGATGATCAGGCTCGCGAGCACCGCGAGCGCGATGACGTAGGCGACCGTTGCCGTCGATACGCCGGTCTTGAGCCAGAACGGCACGACCGACTGGGCGCCCGTCTGGAGGAGAATCGCGTCCATCCGGGCCGCGAGCACCGCGAGCAGGGTCAACCCGACCGCGGCGCCCACGCCTGCGAGCGCCAGGGCCTCACCCACGAGCTGCGCGACGATGCGGCCTCGGCTCGCGCCCAGCGCGCTGCGGACCGCGATCTCCGCCTGCCGCGTCGCCGTCCGCGCGTAGACCAGGGTGGCGATGTTCACGCAGATGATCACGAGCAGGAGCGTCACCGCGACCTGCGCGGCGCGGAACACCAGCACCGTCTCCGGGCTATCGAGCTCGAACCAGGACTGCGCGAACGGCAGGAGACGCGGACGCAAGCGCTGATGCGTCTCCGGCAGCCGGGCGGCGGTGCGCTCGCCGATCGCCGCCACTTCGGCCGTCGCCTGCGCGAGCGTGAACCCCGGGGCGACGCGGCCGAACGCATAAAGCACGGGGCCTTGCCGCGGCTTGATCGCGAGCGGATCGAGCTGGAGCGGGAGCCAGAGATTGTGGTTCACCGGGAACGCGAACCCTGGCGGCATCACGCCGACCACCATGTGACCCACACCGCCGATCTTCACGGCTTTCCCGACGAGGCTCGAATCGGCGCCGAAGCGGCGGCTCCAGATTTCGTAGCCGAGCACCACGACCGGCGGCGCGCCGGCACGCTCGTCGTCGTCCAGCAGGTAACGGCCCAGGAGCGGACGGACCCGCGCGACGCGGAAGCCCGCGGCGGAGATCTCCGCTCCACGGCCCGGTTCGGCGCGGCCGTCGCCCGCGCCGACGGCGCGCATCACGTTCCGGAAGGCGCCGACGTCTTGCACTGTGTGCAGCTCGGATTTCCATAGCCCCAAGTCGTGGGCGATGCGGCGTTCGGCGTTGTTGGACATGATGCTCCACACCTGGATGCCGACGATCTTGTCGCCTTCGTCGAGCGGGATTCTCGGGTTCTCCATCAGGGCGATGACAGTCAGGACCGCCGCGCCGAGCGCGATGGCGACGCCCATCGCGAGCCCGCCGATCAGAGTGAGACCCGGATAGCGACGCGTCATTCGGATGCCCAGCTTGATGTCGAGCCAGGAGATCCGGAATGCGTCGAACCAGCGGAGCCCGCGCGCTTCGCGCCCCGCTTCCTTGTAGTTGTACATCCCGCCGAACTCGGCGCGCGCGCGGCGTCGCGCCTCCTCGGCGGGCACTCCGGACTTGACCAGGTCCGCGGCGTGCAGCTCCATGTGATGCTCGAATTCGGCCCGCATCTCCGCGTCGATGGCGTGGCCGCGGGTGATGCCATGCCAGAGCGAGCGGACGCGCGCGATGAGACCGGCGATCACGAGGCCTCCTTGGGCGTCGCCGCGAGCGCCAGGGCGATGGCGTGGGCGAGCCTATCCCAGCTCGCGACTTCCTCGCCGAGGCGCCGGCGGCCGGAAGCGGTGAGCCGGTAGTACTTGGCCTTCCGGTTGTTGTCGGAGGTCCCCCATTCGCTCGTGAGGAATCCCTGGTGCTCGAGGCGATAGAGCGCCGGATACAGCGCGCCCTGCTGGATTTGCAGCGCGCCGCCGGAGATCTGCTCGATGCGGCGCAACACGCCGTAGCCGTGCAACTTCCCGAGCGACACGGCTTTGAGGATGAGGACGTCGAGCGTTCCGGGAAGCAGATCGGCTAGGTCGGCCATGGTTCTCCTATGGATCTTAGGGGGGTTCTCCTAAGCTACCAAGGAGAACGAGAGGGCGGCTGATCAGGTTTCAGATCCTTCGCGCCTGCGGCGCTCGGGATGACAAGGGTGCGCGGTCTCGTGGGAGAGGAAGAAAGGTGGAAGAAGCGGAATGGCGGGGCCTCTCTTCCCTACCCCTTTTCCCCGAGGCGCAGCAGCGTGTCATCCTGAGCGAAGTTCGATAGGCGGCGGCATCGCGTTGCGGCTTGCGATCCAGCACCCCGAGGTCGTGCGGCGCCTCGTCCTCGTATCGACGCCCTACGCGTCGTCCGTCGGGATATCTCGCTAGGCCCCCGACGTCGCGACCGCCTCGAGCCTGGGCCGCGCGCCCAGCCGCGCGATCGCGCGATAGATCGCGTCGCGCAGCGCCTTCTCGCGCGGATCGTTCTCCAGGTAGAAGTCCAGCTTGTTCATGACGTAGGCGAAGCCCAGGTGGGCGTCGGGATCGGCGAACGCGAACGAGCCACCCGCGCCGGGCGAGCCGAAGGCGCGTTCCGTCGAGCCAAAGAACACCGTGGGGCCCGGCCGCAGGAAGCCGAGCGAGAAGTAGCTCGGCACCCCCAGCACCTCGTCCAGGTCACCCTGCACCACGGGCCGCGCCGTGAGCCGGGCGAACGTTTCGGGCGTCAGCCCCAGCTCCGCGCCCCCTTCGGCAAAGGCGGAGTAGGCGCGTGCAATCGCACGCGCGGTCCCGATGCCGTTGCCCGCGGGCACCTCGACCTCGAGGTAGCTGCGGTCGTTCGGGTCCGAAATGAGGCCCACGAACGAGCGACGCAGCAACGAGCCCGGACGGATCATTTTCATGGTCACCGCGACGGGGGTGTAGCGCAGTGCGAGCATTCCACGCCACCGGGACAGCGGCTTGACCCTGGCGAGGCGTGCGGACGGGATCTCATGCGGCAGCCCGATATAGAAATCGAGCCCCAGGGGCACGGCGATCTCCTCGTGGAAGAAGCGCCCCAGCGAGCGGTGTGCCGGGTCTACGCGGCGGATCAGCTCCTGCATGTACAGCCCGAGGGTCATCGTGTGGTAGCCATGACGCGTGCCCGGCGGCCAGGCCGGCTGCTGGCGCGCGAGCAGGCGCGCCATGTAATCGAGGTCGCGCAGCTTGGCGATCGTCAGCTGCTCGTCGAGCAGGACGAGCCCGGCCTCGTGGCCGAGGAGCTGGCGCACCGTGATCGCGGCTTTGCCGTGCTGCGCGAACTCGGGCCAGAAGCGCGCCACCGGGGCCTCGTAGTCCAGCCAGCCGCGCGCGTTCGCCAGCGCCAGCGTCATGGCCGAGAGGCCTTTCGTGGTGGACATGACCACCACCATCGTGTCTTGGTTCCAGGGATCGTCGCTTTCTGGGGTGCGGCGGCCGCCCCAGAGATCCACGACCTTCTCGCCGTGCCAGTATGCGGCGACGGCGGCGCCGATCTCGCCGCGCGCGGCGAAGTTGCGCTCGAACTCGGCGCGGACTGCTTCGAAGCCGGGGGCGACCAGCCCATCAATGCGAGGTATCGGTTTCATGAGAGTGTCCGTTGTGCTGAGGGCGAAAGACGCCGCAGGAGCATCACGGCCAGCACAACGAGCCAGAGCATCCACACGGCGATGATGAGGCGCTCCCACACGCCGACCCACGGCGTAGGCAGGTTCGCCTGGATGCGCGGGGCATCCACTGAGGTCAAAGCGCCGAACGCGACGAGGAGCACCATGGTCAGGATGGAGTAAGCGCGGAACCGCCTGCCGAATGCGGCCGCGGCGAAGCCCATGGCGAGCAGCGTGAGGAGGTTGGACACTGCCGTCCACGCGATGTGCAGCGTATCGCTCAACGTCGCCCCGCCTGCGGCCAGGACCTCACGAAGGTGCATCGGCGGCCAGAAGAGGCCGAACACGCCGCAGGCGATCATCAAGCCACCCACAGCGCGCAAGCGACGATTCCCGCGCGTCGACAGCCAGATGCCCCATCCGAAGGCGGCCACCAGCAGCGTGTAGATGATCCCGAGCGGAACCCAGACCGACCTAGTCGGAGCCCCGATCGCGGATAGCTCGCTGACGGTCTGGGAGGCGGAGCTGTACCCCTCCCACCCCATCGGCACAAGGACCAGCATGGCGACATAGAGCAGCGGCGCCACGATGCCGCAAACGAGCAGGAACTTCAGGAATGTCGCTCGACCTTCGGATACCGGTGTCCGCCTTACCATCCTGCCCGGTACCATCGCGATTCCGTGCCCGGTCATGGTTCCTCCTGGCGATATCGGAGGAAGGCTGGCGGAACCGGGGTGACGGGAGCGTGAGGCGGCGGTGAAGAGATTCTTGCCGCCTTCAAGGGGCCCGGCTCACGACGCCCGGTGTCTTCGGGCCGACCAGCCCCTGGGGCGGATTTCTGATGAAGGACGAGATCCTGCTGGGCGCGGCGTTGGCCACGTCGGCGGAGGCGTTGCGCGCCACGCACCGGTAGATTGGAGTGTCGGCCGGAAGGAGGGACTCGTGAGGCCGAGCGTCCTGGTGGCCATCGCGTTGGGCGGCACGCTGCTCGCTGCGCAGAGCCGTGGGCAGACGGCGGGCAGCGCGCCGCAGCGCATCGAGTTGTCGCGCGGGTGGAGCCTGCAATCATCGGCTCGACTGATCGTGACAGGAGGGGCCATGTCGAGCCCGGGCTTCGACGCACAAGGGTGGTATCGGACCACCGTCCCCTCCACGGTCGTCGGCGCGCTGGTCACGGCCGGCGTGTATCCGGACCCCTTCGTCGGCATGAACCTGCGCGCGATCCCCGGGACGACCTATCCCATCGGCGCGCAATTCTCCAATCTCCCCATGCCGGAGGACAGTCCGTTCCGGGTCTCCTGGTGGTATCGCACGGAGTTCTCCCTACCCCCAGCGACCCCCGGGCGCCGCGTGGTGCTCCACTTCGACGGCATCACCTATCGCGCCAACATCTGGCTCAACGGTCACGCGATCGCCGGGCGCGACTCGGTCGCGGGGACCTGGCGGCAGTACGAATTCGACGTCACCGACCACATCAGAGCCGGGACCAACGCCCTCGCCGTCGAAGTCTTCGCGCCGGATCAGAACGCGCTGGCTTTGACCTGGGTGGATTGGAACCCGTCGCCGCCCGACAAGAACATGGGCCTGTGGCGGCCGGTGTATCTCACGATCAGCGGTCCCGTCGCGCTGCGGCGACCGTTCGTGGAGAGCAAACTGCACGGCGACACGAGCGCGGCGCTCACCGTCAGCGCGGATGTCGCGAATCTGACGGCGCGGCCCGTGCGCGGGCGACTGCACGGTCGCATCGCCGATGTCGCTTTCGACACGGCGCTGACGCTCGGCCCCCACGAGACCCAGACGGTCCGGCTGGCCCCCGAGGCCTACTCGCAGCTCGTCATCCGGCGCCCTCGCCTGTGGTGGCCCGCCGAGCTCGGGTCGCCGGATCGCTATCGCCTCGACCTGACCTTCGAGACCGATGGCGGCGTCTCCGACCGCGACAGCCTGCGCTTCGGCATTCGTGAGGTCACGTCCGAGCTCGTCCCCGGCGGCGGCCTGGTCTTCCGGATCAACGGCCGGCGCATCCTGATCCGCGGCGGCGGCTGGGCGCCCGACATGCTGTTACGGTCCTCTCCCGCGCGGCAGCTCGCCGAGCTGCGCTACGTCCTCGACATGCACCTCAATACGGTGCGCTTGGAGGGGAAGCTCGAGGACGACCGTTTCTTCGACCTGGCGGACAGCCTCGGGGTCCTCGTGATGGCGGGCTGGTGCTGTTGCGACCACTGGGAGCACTGGGCCAAGTGGACCGAGGAGGATCGGCGCATCGCGCGGGCGTCGCAGCGAGATCAGATTGCGCGGCTGCGCGCGCACCCCAGCGTGTTCGTGTGGCTCAACGGCAGCGACAACCCGCCGCCGCCCGACATCGAGCGCGCGTACGTGGATGTGCTGACGAAGCTGCGGTGGCCCAACCCCTACCTCTCCTCCGCCACCGCCCGGTCGACTCCCGTGTCGGGGGCCACGGGCGTCAAGATGACGGGGCCGTACGACTGGGTTCCACCGTCGTACTGGCTCGCGGACACGGCGCACGGCGGCGCGTTCGGCTTCATCACCGAAACCAGCCCGGGGCCCGCGGTGCCGCCGGTGGAGACCCTGCGCCGCATGCTGCCGGCGGATCACCTCTGGCCGCCGGATTCGGTCTGGAGCTACCACGCCGGCGGCGGTCAGTTCAAGACGCTCAAGATCTTCAGCGACGCGATGACCGCGCGGCACGGCGGGCCCCGTGACCTGGACGATTTCGCGCGGAAGTCGCAGCTCATGGCCTACGAGGGTGAGCGGGCCATGTTCGAGGCGTACACGCGCAACAAGTACCGCTCCGGCGGCGTGATTCAGTGGATGCTCAACAACGCGTGGCCCTCGATGATCTGGCACCTGTACGACTACTATCTCCGTCCCGCCGGCGGCTACTTCGGAGCCAAGAAGGCCTGCGAGCCGCTGCACGTGCTGTACTCCTACGACGACCGCTCGATCGTGGTGGCCAACGGCGGTGCGGCGCAGCCCGGCACCACGCTGCGGGTGCGGGTGCTGGACCTGACGTCGGCCACCCGGTTCAGCCGCGACACCACACTCGACGTGCCGGCGGACAGCAGCACCCGCGTGTTCACGATCCCTGAGCAGCCGCAATCCCCCACCTACTTCCTGGACCTGAGACTGCTGGACGCTGGAGGCCAGTTGCTGAGCAGCAACTTCTATTGGCTCTCCAGCCGGCCGGACGAGCTGGACTTCGCGCGGTCCACCTGGTACGTCACGCCGACCAGGGGTTACGCCGACTTCACGGCGCTCGACACCCTGCCCCGCGCTGCGGTCTCGGAGCGCGTGCGGTTTACGCGCGACGGCCCGGAGGAGATCGCGCACGTGACGCTCTCCAACCCCGGTACCACCCTCGCCTTCTTCCTGCGGCTGCAGGTGGTGAATGCGGGGGATGGCGAGGAGATCCTGCCCGTGCTGTGGGAGGACAACTACCTGAGCCTGCTGCCGGGCGAGACCCGTGAGGTCACGGCGCGCTATCGTCCCGATGGCACGGCGGGGACCCGGACCCTGGTCCTGAGCGGCTGGAACGTCCCCCGGACGGAGCGGCGCTGAGCC
>DATICZ010000338.1:0-5904 GCA_035456525.1 Gemmatimonadales bacterium | reverse complement strand
CGCCGATATCGGCGACTCCGGCGGTGGCCGTGACGTCGGCGAACGTGCCGCTCCCAGTATTGCGCAGCAGGGAACCACGACCATCGCCGCCGATGGCGAACAGGTCGAGCCAGCCATCGTTGTCGAAATCGGCGAACGTGGCGGTGACCGCGCCGGCGGGCAGCGCGAGGCCCGCCCGCGCCGTGACGTCCACCACAAAACCGCCGTGCGCGGCGTAGAGACGCGCCGCGGAACGCTTATCGCCGGAGGTGGTCGAGAGGAAGAGATCGTCCTCGCCGTCGCCATCGTAGTCGCCCATGGCGAGCGCGGAGGGCGCCGTTCCGGCGTCGGAGAGGCCGACCTCGTCCGTCACGTCGGTGAAGCGCACCTCGGGCTTTCGGCCCGCGGGAATCAGCGAACGCGAGGCGATCAGCGTCTGCGGGTTGAAGGCGATTACCGGTCTTCCGACGAGGGGCCCTTCGACCCACTGCACTTCGTTCAGGGACGCCTGATACGGGGCGGTGAGCTCCATGAGGTGCAGGAAGCGGTCGAGCGCCGCCCGCGCCGCTGCGAGCCGGCCGGCGCGCAGGTCCTGGATCGTGGCGTCGAGATACGGGTGGGCCTCCGGCGGCGGCTCGGGACGAAGGCGACGCATTTCTTCGAGGTGCTGAACGGCGCTGTCGGTCTCCCCGCGTCGCACGAGCACATCCACGAGTTTGAGCCGGACGGCGACATTGGCCGGAACCAGGCCGAGGATCTCTCGCAACTGCTCCTCGTAGTGGCGCATGGCCCCGCTGTCCGTGCGCTGCGCGTCGAGCTCAGCGAGCGCGTACAGCACCTTGGCGTCGCGCCGAAGCTCGCCGAGCGTCGCGCGCGCCTTGTCGGGTCGTCCGGTGAGCGAATAGAGCCTGGCGGCGATGAGCCCGATCTCGGGGTTGGCCGGATCCAGCCGGCGCGCGCGGCGCAACTGGGTTTCGGCCTCTGCATAGCGACCGCCGCGCAAATAGGTGAGGCCCAAGTTCGCGTATCCGAGCGGATCTCTCGGCGCGAGCGCCACGACCTGTTTGAATTGCACTTCTGCTTCCGGCAACCGGCCCCGCTGGAGGTCGGTGAGCCCGAGGTCGCGCGCGGTGAGGAGTGCCTGCTGGTCGACCGGCTTCGGCCGGCAGCCAGGCGCGGCCACGACGAACGTCGCGCCGAGGATGATGGCGAGCGCCCTTTGCCGCCGCGCAAGCGGGGCACTATACTGCGCCCGCTTCTTCATCACCGCTTTCGTGAAGCACGCCGTTCCGCCGATCGTGGCGAGTCCGCCCACGCCGGCGCCCCCCGCAGAAAGGGTGGTCAGTCTGGATGCCCGCACGATATCGTCATCCCTCGGGGTTGATCCTGCTCGCTGGGGTGTTGGCATGCACGAGCGGTGAGCGAACCGCCGATCGGACCCTGTTCGTCTCGGTCCCACCAGAGGCGAGCGGTGTCGCGTTCGTCAACGCGCTGCCCGAAGATACGGCGTTCAACATCCTGAACTACCTGTACTACTACAACGGCGGCGGCGTCGCGGCCGGAGACGTCGACGGCGACGGCCTGCCGGACCTGTACTTCACGTCGAACCTGGGGCCCAACCGCCTCTATCGCAACACGGGGCACTTCCGCTTCGAGGATATCACCGAGCACGCCGGTGTGGCGGACCCCGAGGGCTGGAAGTCCGGGGTCACGATGGCCGACGTCAACGGCGACGGATGGCTCGACATCTACGTCTCCGGCGTCAGCTACCTCGGCATGCACGGCCGCAACGTGCTCTACATCAACAGCGGAAATGGCACGTTCACCGACCGCGCCAAGGAATACGGGGTCGAGTTTGCCGGCTACTCCACCCAGGCCGCCTTCTTCGACTACGACGGGGACGGCGACCTGGACATGTACCTCCTGAACAACTCGACCCACACCGAGCGCGCGGCCAGCGGGAGCACGAGCCGCACGATGCGCAACGCGAAGGCGGGAGACCGCCTGTACCGGAACGACGGCGGCCACTTCACCGACGTCAGCGAGCGAGCCGGCATCTACGGCGGTGTCGAGGGATACGGTCTGGGCGTCGTGGCGACCGACGTGAATCTCGACGGCTGCCTCGACCTGTACGTCGCCAACGACTTCCAGGAGAACGACTTCCTCTACATCAACAACTGTGACGGCACATTCACGGAGTCGATCGCCCGGGCGACAGGGCATACCAGCCGCTTCTCGATGGGTGCCGACGCCGCGGATTTCAACAACGACAGCCGTCCGGATGTCATCGTCCTGGACATGCTGCCCGAACGGCAGGACATCTTCAACACGTCGGCCGGCGCGGAAGACTACAGCGTCTTCGACCTGCGGCTCAAGGCCGGCTACCACCCACAGTATGCCCGCAACACGCTGCAGCTGAACCGCGGCCTGGTGGGCGGAACGGTGCGCTTCAGCGAGATCGGCTACCTCGCGGGTGTTTTTGCCACCGACTGGAGTTGGGCGCCCCTGTTCGCCGACTTGGACGACGACGGCTACAAGGACCTGTTCGTCACCAGCGGCATCTACCGCCGCCCCAACGACCTCGACTACATCAACTTCGTGAGCACCGAGGCCGTTCAGGCCTCGCTCGCGGCGGGGATCACCGCTGAGAACCTGACGCCGCTCCTCGCCAAGATGCCGCACATCCCGATCGCGAACCACGCGTACCGCAACAACGGGGATCTCACGTTCACGGACATGGCGGATCGGTGGGGGCTGGGGCAGCCGGGGTTCTCCAACGGGGCCGCCTACGTCGACCTGGACAACGACGGCGCGCTCGATCTCGTCGTGAACAACCTCAACGCTCCCGCGGCGATCTACCGGAATCGGGCCAGGGCGATCACCGGGAATCACTATCTGCAAGTGATGCTGCGGGGCACGGGTGCCAACACGGCCGCCATCGGCGCCAAGGTGATGATCGTGCATCAGGGCATGCGGCAGATGCTGGAGCAGATGCCCACGCGGGGTTTCCAGTCGGCGGTGGATCCCCGCCTGCATTTCGGGCTGGGGCGCTCAGCATCGATCGATTCGCTCATCGTGATCTGGCCCGATCGCCGTTTCCAGGTGCTGACCCATGTCGTGCCCGACCAGCTGATCACCCTATCGCAGCAGAATGCCGTGGGGAAATATGCTCCCCGGCAGGGCGCGCCATCGGTGCCGCTGTTCGCGGACGTGAAGGCCGGGATCGGCATCGACGTCAGGCACGAAGAGAACACGTTCTACGACTACGGCCGCGAGCCGCTCATGCCGCATCTGCTGTCCACCGAGGGGCCGGCCCTAGCCACGGGCGACGTGAACGGCGACGGGCTGGACGACATCTTCGTCGGCGGTGCCAAGTGGCAGGCCGGTCGCCTGCTGATCCAGCGTCCTGACGGCGGGTTCCGCGAGAGCAGCCAGCCCGCGTTGCGGGCGGACAGTTTGGCCGAGGACGTGAGCGCGGTGTTTTTCGACGCCAACGGCGACGGACATCCCGACCTGTTCGTCGTGAGCGGCGGAAACGAATTCTGGGACGACGCCGAGGCGCTCCGCGACCGGCTGTACCTCAACGATGGGCGAGGCAATCTCCAGCGGGCGGAGCACGCCCTCCCCGACTTCTTCGACAACGGCTCCTGTGTCGTCCCGGGCGATTTCAACGGCGACGGACGCCTCGATCTCTTCGTCGGCAGCCGGGTCGTCTCCCGGCAGTATGGCCTTACGCCCAGGAGCCATCTGCTCGTGAACGACGGCGGGGCGGTTCCGCACTTCAGCGACGTCACGCTCGCGCTGGCTCCGGGGCTCGCCGAGGCGGGCATGGTCTCGTCGGCCGCCTGGATCGATTACGACGACGATGGCCGGCTCGACCTGATCGTCGCCGGCGAATGGATGCCGGTACGTGTGTTTCGGCAGGAGAACGGGCGGTTCGTGGACCGGACCGTGGCGGCCGGTCTCGCGGGCACGAACGGCTGGTGGAACAGCGTCACGGCGGCCGATCTGAACGGCGACGGCCGCAGGGACCTGGTGCTAGGCAACCTCGGGCTCAACTCCTACATCCGGGCATCGCGAGCGGAGCCCGCCCGGCTGTACGTCCGTGATTTCCTCGGGAACGGCATGCTCGAGCAGATCCTGACCTTCTATAAACACGGCGTGAGCTATCCGCTCGCGGGGCGAGACGAGCTGGTGCGTCTGATGCCACAGTTGCGGAGCAAATACCCGTCCTATGCCGCGTTCGGGGCCAGCCGGATCGGGGATATTCTCCCGGCCTCGGAGCTGCGGCGGGCCACGGTGCTCGAAGCGGACGATTTCGCGAGCTCGGTGGCGCTCAACCAGGGGGATGGCACGTTCGACCTCCGTCCGCTCCCTTCCGAAGCGCAGTTCGCTCCCGTCTATGCTTCGTTGGCGGAAGACTTCGACGGCGATGGGCGCACCGATCTCCTCCTCGCAGGGAACTTCTACGGCGTGACGCCGGTGCAGGGGCGGTACGACGCGAGCTATGGCGTGCTGCTGCGCGGCGACGGCACGGGGCGCTTCGCGGCGGTCGATCTGGAGGCGAGTGGTCTGATCATCGAAGGACAGGTGCGGCACATGGCGCTGCTGCGGCGCGCCGGCGGCGATCGTCTGATCGTCTTGGCGCGCAACGGCGACCGGCTCCAGGGCCTGCTCGAGAGAGCGACGAGCACGAAGCGATAACTACGCTTTGCATGAATTCCCCTTCACAGAATCTTCCTTGTTCGTTCACGCCCGGCTTCTGGACGGAGACTTCACCGCAGAGTTAGTATCGCCTCCCAACAAGGGGGGGACTATCGTGGCTCACGTTGATCTCCGTCCGAGACCCACCGAGTGGCGACAGCGGTTGTTGCTGTGCGTTGCCGGCCTCCTCGCGTTCGAGACCCTGACGGGTCTTTCGATCTACCTGCTCCCGTTCAGCGTGCCGAACCAGGTGATGGTGTTGCTGCACACCGCAATCGGCCTGGTCTTCGTAGTCCCCTACTTGTGGTATCAGATCCGACACTGGCGCCTGTACCGCGAGCGCCAGATGACGCACGTCGTCCTGACCGGATACTTCTCGATGGCGGCCGCGATCGCGCTCGCCATTTCGGGGTTGGTGCTCTCGTATCAGGCCGTCCTGACAAGCCGGATCGGCTACGGCTGGGACCTCGCCCACGTGATCGCGACGTTTGCGCTGGTCGCGTCGGTGCTCCCGCACGTCCTGACCCTCGTCTATCACGCGCTGCGGGGCCACAATGAGGAGGCTCGGGAGCTGCGCCGGGGACAGAAGCAGCTGGGTCTGAAGACCGTGTACGTTACGGTAGCCCTCCTGGCCATGGTGGCGTTGGGGACGTATGCCTACCGCCCCGTCCGCCTCGTGAACCGGCTCCCGGACGACTACAGCTTCATCTATGGCCCCGACCGCCCGTTTGCGCCGAGTCTGGCTCGCACCAGCACTGGGCAGGCCTTCGATGCCAGATCCACGGGCGGCTCCAAGTCGTGCGGCTCCTCGGGCTGCCACGAACAGATCTACCGGGAATGGGCCGTGAGCGCGCACCGCTACTCGGCCATGGACCTCGGGTTTCGCGCGATCCAGTCGACCATGGGAAAGCAGAACGGGCCCGAATCGACGCGCTACTGCGCCGGCTGCCACGATCCGATCTCCCTGTTCGCCGGCACCAAGAACTTGTACCGCGACGACCTGACGAACGCCATCGGACGCGACGAGGGAGTCTCCTGCATCGTCTGTCACTCCATCAGGGAGACCGACGTCAAGGGCAACGCCAGTTACCTCATCACGCAGCCGCAGCGTTACCTGTTCGAGCTGAGCGATAGCGGCGCCACCCGGCTGGTGCGGGATTTCCTGATTCGGGCCTACCCGAGGCAGCACGTGCGCTCGCTGGAGCATCGCCTGTTCAAGAG
>DATICZ010000337.1:0-2539 GCA_035456525.1 Gemmatimonadales bacterium | reverse complement strand
CGGCGAGGCGTCGCAGGACGCCGAGATGGAAGAAGGAGGCCCGAAACCCGCCTCCCGAGAGGGCCAGGCCCAGCTTGGCTCCCGGCGTCAGACGAGCCCCCTGTTCGCGAAACGCCCGTGCCAGGATCGCATCTCGATTCCTTTGAGGACGGCGCGCCGCAATGTGGGTCGCGCGGAGTGCTACGTCAAGGACGGACGCTGGATGACGAACACCAGGACGCCCTCCCGCTCGGCGACGGAGAGGAGATTCCACCGGCTGTGACGCGCCAGCGCCGGGATGTCGGCGAGGGAGCCGGGATCGGTGCATTCGACACGCAGCACCTGCCCGGGATGCAGCCGGGCGAGCGCCTGGCGCGTCTTGTAGGCCGGCAACGGACAGAGCAGGCCTTTGCAGTCGAGCTCGGCGTCGGCGGGGAGCGCGGCCATGTCAGATCTCCACCGCGTCGGAGTCGCCCACGAGGTCCGCATAGACCGACGCGTACTTCTGCCCGCCATCGGGGGAAATCCCCACGATCGGGCCGGCCACGTCCCCGAGCGTGGCGATCGCCTGAACGATCGCGCCGGTCGACGGCCCCACGATCAGCGCCTCCTCACGGAACAGCCGCTGGGCCATCCGATAGGCGGGGCCGTCGTCCACACGGATCACGTCGTCGATCACCGAACGGTCGAGGATGGCGGGCGCCCGCGCCTCCTCGAGGTTCTTGAGCCCCGGGAGGCGGTGCCCCGGTTGCGGCTCGACCGCCACGACGCGGATGCTCGGGTCGCGCTCCTTCAGGAAGCGCGCCACTCCAGTGATGGTGCCGCAGGTGCCGTAGCCGGCGACGAAGATGCGCACCTGCCCTTCGGTCTGCTCCCAGATCTCGGGGCCCGTGGTTTCGTAGTGCGCCCGCACGTTGTCGGGGTTCGCGTACTGGTCGGGCATCGCGTAGCGGCCGGCGTGCGCCGGACTCTCTGCGATGGCGCGGGCGAGCGCGATCGCCCCGTCACGCGGGTTGTCGACCGGGCAGAGCTCGTCCGGCGTCGGCATCACCGTAGCCCCGAGCATGCGCAGCAGCACGAGCTTCTCTTCCGGCACGCCCGAGGGGATGGTCACCGTGAGTCGCAGGCCCTCGAGCGCGGCGAGGGCGGCGAGCGCGATGCCGGTGTTGCCCGAGGTCGCCTCGACCAGCTCCTGGTCGCGCAGCTCGTTCCGTCGCCGCATTCCCTCGAGCAGCGCCCGGGCGGTGCGGTCCTTGATGGAGCCGAAGGGATTGAACCACTCCAGCTTGAGATAGGCGTCGCTCCCCGCCGGCAGCACCCGGTTCAGCCGCACCAGCGGAGTCGGATTCTCGGGCGAGGCAATGAGCTCGCGCACGTCGCGGTAGCGGCGGCGGCGGGAATCGCTAGTCAGTGGCCGGTGGTCGGTGGTATGGATCGTATGCGTCATCGCCATTCAACTCCTCATTCATTGAAACAACAAGCCCGCGACGGCGAACCGTGCGGGCGGGCGTGCGCGATCGCGTCTTCTCTGGCTCGGGTTAGCCCGGGATCAGGGGCCTCCGGCCGGCACGACTCACCCTGCCCTCTGGTTGGCAGCGGCTACAGGCGCAGGCCGCGGAGCGGTGACGGTTGGCGGTCATCACCTGCTTGAACCCGGTGACCGGACGACGAGTTCCCCGAGCCCGGCGACGCTGTATCATCCTTACGTATGTCTGACGCACCGGGACCCCTGACCGCCGCCCTCGCCGAGCGCTACGCGCTGGAGCGCGAGCTGGGCCGTGGTGGCGCCGCCACCGTCTATTTGGCCGAAGACCGCAAGCACCGGCGGCCGGTGGCCGTGAAGGTGCTGCGCCCGGATCTCGGGTCCCAGCTGGGCAAGGAGCGGTTCTCCCGGGAGATCGCGATCGCGGCGCAGCTGTCCCATCCGCACATCCTGCCGTTCATCGATTCGGGGGAAGCGGCGGGACTGCTGTACTACATCACGCCGTACATCACCGGCGAGTCGTTGCGGCAGCGCCTGGACCGCGAGCATCGGCTCCCGGTGCGGGACGCCGTGCGCATTGCGCGCGAGGTGGCGGCGGCGCTCGATTACGCGCACCGCCAGGGGTTCATCCACCGCGACGTGAAACCCGAGAACATCCTGCTGTCCGACGATCACGCGGTGGTGGCCGATTTCGGCATCGCGCGGGCGCTCGCGGAGGCCGGCGGCGGTGAGCCGATCACGGAGCGCGGGCTCGCCATCGGCACACCCGAGTACATGAGTCCCGAGCAGGCGAGCGCCGAGGGGCAGCTGACCGCGCGGAGCGACCTCTACAGCCTGGGCTGCATGCTCTACGAGATGCTGGCCGGCCAGCCGCCCTTCACGGGTCCCAACGCGCGCCGCATTCTGGCCCGCCATGTGGCCGAGCGCGCACGGCCGTTGCGGGCCGCGCGCCCCGACACGCCCCCGGCCGTCGAGGAGGCCGTGATGCGTCTCCTGGCCAAGGATCCGGCCGAGCGTTTCGGGACGGGCGCCGAGGTGGTGGCGGCGCTGCAGGACGGCAGGGATGCGGCCCCGCGG
>DATICZ010000336.1:0-2545 GCA_035456525.1 Gemmatimonadales bacterium | reverse complement strand
TACCAAGTAACTCCGGGACGCCCCGCAGTGCGGGCGGCGACGTCACGCGACGGCAAGTTTGAGCTCCACGTCGTAGCCGAGATCGCGGAGGCGCCGGGCCAACCGGTGTGCGGCCTTCGTCTTGTCACGGCGGTCGAAGTGGTCGGGGCCGAGGTCCCGGTAGGGCACGCCGTCGCGCAGCATATGGTATGCCGCGGTCAGAATGGAGGCGGCGACGGCCACGGCCGCTTTGCGCGCGCCGCGCCGGCTCTTGAGCCGACGATACTGCGCTTGCAGATAGGTCCCCTGCGTACGGGCGGCGGCCCAGGCGCACTGCACGAGCACGGTCTTGAGCCAGGGCGCTCCCTTCCGGATGCGCGTGGACCGATGCTTTCCCGCGCTTTCGTCCATGCGGGGGCACAGGCCCGCCCACGAAATCAGATGTCCGACCGTGGGAAACCGCGTCATGTCGATCCCGACCTCGGCCACGATCACGTGCGCGGCGATGTCGCTCACGCCCGGGATGCTGGTGAGCTCCCCGGCCGCGCGCCGAAAGGGCTCCAGGGTCGCTCCAATCTGGGCCTCGAAGGCCGCCAGCCGGGCGTCGAGGCTGTCGATGATGAGCAGGTGCTGTCGGAGCAGGAAGACGTGATGCTCCGTCACCTGCCCGCGCAGGGCTTCGCGCAGTTTTTCCGGCGCGCATTTCAGCCGCCCGCTCCCCAGCGCCGCGAGGGTGGCCGGGTCCCGCTCCCCGGCCAGCAGGGCGTTCAAGATCGCCCGGCCGCTCATCCCGACGATGTCCGTAATCACCGCGGTCAACTTGATATTCGCGTCTTCGAGGATCTTGTGCAGGCGTTGCACGTGCCGGCCCTTTTCGCGCACCAACTGCTTGCGCGTGCGGGTCAGATCGCGCAGGGCCTGCACCGCGGGCGGCGGCACAAAACTCCCGCGCACCAGCCCGTGCGCCAGCAAGTCGGCCAGCCAGACGGCATCGGCCACGTCGCTCTTCCGCCCGGGAACGTGGCGCAGATGGGCAGCGTTCACCAGCACGAGCTCGAAGTCCGCCGCCAACACATGCCACACCGGCTTCCAGTACACGCCCGTCGACTCCATCGCGACATGCGTACACCCGAAGGCCGTCAGCCAGTCGGCCAACGCCAGCAAGCCGGTGGTCGTGGTCGAAAACGTCTGCACCTGGGTCTCGGCGGGCGTACGCTCGGCCAGTCGTACGCACGCGACGACGGTCTCCTTGTGCACGTCGAGTCCGGCACAGCGCGGGTAGAGCACTTCCATCACCGTCTCCTTGACGCCGCCGGCGGGAAGCCCCAGGGGTGGAGGATTCTACCAAGCGTGCTCTCGGGCCTACGGGCCCGTGGCCACAATTCCAGGTGCGCTCGGGGCTTCGGGTCCAACTCAGTAACGGGCTTGTCGCACCATGTCGTCGCCGACCTCGGTGCCGACGGCATCGCGCATCCTACCTCCGTTTCCTTCATCGTGGTGCGCGAAGCGAATGGCAACTCAGTACTCCGGCGGGGCGTAGACGGTCACGAAGAACAACGGCGTCGCCCCCGGGTTGCGCACATGATGGTTCACGCCGGCGGGAATCGTGATCAGCGTCCCGGCCCCGACCCGATGCTCGCGGCCATCGATCCGCGCCACCGCCTCGCCCTCGATCACGTAGATCACCTGGTCGCCGCCGTGCTCCTCGGCGGGCCCGCCGTCCGCACCCGGAGCGATCGTCATGACCGCGCACTGCGTGCGGCCGGTCTGGTGGAGCACGCGGAAGAATTCGCCGCGATGAGCGAGGACCGAGGCGACGTGCGAGCGGTCCTGCGTCCTCACTGGATCAACACTCCGTTCTGGTACAACACCACCCCGAGCCACAGGAGCTGACCGGCGACGAAGACGGCCAGCCCTTGCTGGCGGCCCTGACGCGTCTGCACCCGATACTGCCAGACGGCGCCAGCCACCGCGAGCAGGGCGAACATCTGGCCGTCATACGTCGCCCCCCCGTAGTGCTTGGCCAGCCCTCCCACGAAGCCCCACAGCACCCAGGCTCCCAGCCAGGCCGTAACCACGGAGACCAGCGCCGCCGGCCGCGAGCCCTGCCGGCCCGCCATCCGGGCTGCGCCGACCGCGCACACCCCGAAGAGCACGGCCAGGCCTCCTGCCAACCCCACCCACTGCTTCACGGGCGGCCGCGAGCCTCCGGCCGCCAGCGCCGTAGCCCGACCGGCCCGATGCCGAACGCGATCGCGACGCCACCGGCCCCGAGAGAGATCAGCGCCGCCACCATGTCGGCGGCGGTGGACGGGTGGCGGCGAGAAATCTCCTGCGAGTCCGGGGCATTGACCGATCCTCTCGGGGCGGATCATAACATATTGACACTACAGTGAATTTCAGCCATTCTGAGCCATTCGATGGTCCGGAGCATGACGGGGTTCGGGCGCGCGGAGCTTCGCGGCGACACGGTGGTCGTCACTGTCGAGGCGCGCTCGGTCAATCACCGCCACCTCGATGTCGCCTTGCGGCTGCCGCGGTCGCTGGCCGCGCTCGAGCTCGACGC
>DATICZ010000335.1:0-9790 GCA_035456525.1 Gemmatimonadales bacterium | reverse complement strand
ACCTGCGACCATCCACGACCGTACCGCATCTAACTTTACGACCGATGACGATCTCTCTGAGCGTCCCTGACATCCTGGTAGCGCGCGCCAAGGCCGGAGACCTCGAGGCCCTCGAAGGGTTGTATCGCGCCTTCGAGACGCCGGTCTACAACCTGGCGCGCCGCATCTGCCGCGCGCCCGAAGATGCCGAGGACGTGGTGCAGGAGACGTTCCTCGAAGTGGTGCGGAGCATCCGTCACTACCGGGGCGAGGGGCATCTGTGGGGGTGGATCCGGCAGATCGCCGCGTCGAAGGCGTTGATGCGGTTGCGGCGCGAGAAGATCCGGGCCACCGACGAGCTGGTGGACGAGGCGGCGGGGTCGCCGCCGGCCAGCATCGGCGCGCGGATCGATTTGGAGCGGGCGTTCGAGCGGCTCTCCGAGACGTCGCGCGCGGTGGTCTGGCTGCACGACGTGGAAGGGTTCACGCACGAGGAGATTGCGGAGCAGATGGGCAGGACCGTGAGTTTTTCGAAATCGCAGCTGGCCCGGGCGCACGCGCGCCTGCGTCGCCTGCTGGCAGCAGAGCCGGAGGTCGGACGATGATGCATTGCACGATGGATGACCTGGTGGCGGTGCGCGATGGAGAGGGCTCGGTTTGGGCGCGCCGGCACGTGGAGGAATGCGCGACCTGCCGGGGCGAGATGGACGCGCTGTACCAGCGGGTGGCGCAGCTCAAGGCGCTGCCGGCGCTGCGGCCGCCCCGCGATCGCTGGGAAGCGGTGCGCGAGACGATTGTGGCGGAGCGCATGGGGCGGCGTCGGCGCTGGATGCGCGCGGGCCTGGCGCTGGCGGCGGCGCTCGCCGGGGTGATGGTGGTGGGGCCGATGATCGGGCGCCCCGGGTACGCCGAGAAGCTCGCGGATGCCATGCGGCAATCGGCGCAGCTGGAAGACTCCCTGCAGCTGTACGACATCGACGGGCGCGTGATGAGCGGCACGCAGGCCGAGCTCACGGCGCGGCTGGAGGATCAGATCGCCGCGCTGGACGGACAGCTGGCGCAGGTGAACGAACGGACGGCGCGCGAGGCGCAGCTGGTGGATTTGTGGCGGCAGCGGGTGGATCTGATGCAGCAGCTCGTGCAGGTGCGCGTCACCCGCGCCACGTACCTGGGCCTCTGACGGCCCCCAGAATCGAAGAGGAATCATGACTCGCAAGTGGATCATCACCGCGTTGGCCGTGGCCGGGATCGCTCCGGTCGCCCTCGGTGCGCAGGAGACCCCGCGGCCGCGCAGCGCGCCTCGTGCCTTCGCGTACACCCTCACGGGTAATCGGGCCCGGATCGGCGTACTCGTGAATCGTCAGGCAAACGCCGAGACGGACAAGGTGGGGGCGAAGATCGATGCTGTCACGCCGGGGGGCCCCGCCGACAAGGCCGGCCTCAAGGCGGGCGACATCATCACGAAGGTCAACGGCACTTCGCTCGCCGGCGCGAGCGCCGAGGACGACGAGGACTCTGGGCCCGGGCGCAAGCTGGTCGAGCTCGTGGGCGCCCTCGATCCCGGCGACACCGTGAAGGTGGAGTATCGCCGGGGCACCGAGACCCGGACGGCCACGCTCGTGACCGACGAGCAGGGGTTCAAGCTGCGCGGGACGAGCCCGCTGATGGGCGAGTTCGAGATGCCCAAGATGACCATGCCGTTCGTGACGACGCCCGAGGGCCGGGGCTTCTCCTACATGTGCTTCGGCGACGCCTGGTGCGATCTGGATCTCGTGACGTTGAACTCGGACCTCGGCGACTACTTCGGCACGAAGGAGGGGGTGCTGGTCATCAAGGCCCCGAGCGACTCGGCGCTGCCCCTGAAGAGCGGCGACGTGATCCTCTCGATCGGCGGCCGCAAGCCGACGACGCCGGCCCACGCGATGCGCATCCTGCGGTCCTACGACGCGGGGGAGGCGGTGTCGATCGAGATCATGCGGCACCAGCGGCGCCAGACGCTGTCGTGGACCGTGCCCGAAGCGGGCGTGACTCGACGCGTGCGCCCCTCGGCGCGGCCCCGCGGTGAGCAGAGCTACTGGCGCGCGCCGGAGGCAGCCCGCGAGCTGGCGAGGGCGGCGGTGGAAAGGAATCTGCAGAGCGTCCTGCGGGCACAGGATGCTGCACGCGAGCGGGCGCTGCGCTCGATGCTCCGCGCCAGGTTCGCGCAGCGGCTCCGCAACACCGCGATCTGAGCGACGACTAGAGCAGGGAGCACGGAGCAGTCCGCTCCGTGCTCCCTGCTCTCGTTTCTAGCGTCTCCGCGGCCCGATCAGAATCGCGTTGGTCACGAGGCGCGCTGTCCCGCGCCAGAAGCCGCGAAACAGCGGATCGCCGAGAAACAGCACCACCCGCCCGTCGCCCTGGTTTTCCACCACCGCCCAGGCCGTTCCCTTCAGCAGGCGCTCGGTGTTGTCGGGCCAGGCGAACCCCGAGAGCGTCAACGAGTCGCCGGTGAAGACCACGGGGTTCGCGCCTTTGCGGGACAATTTCCAGAAGGTCGAGCCGTCCACGTAGACGGGCAGTTGGTCCTGCTCGTATCCCATGGTGAGCCAGTGCGTGCGGTCGAGCGTGGCCCGGAAGATCGATCCCGGCAGCCACTCGGGCCGGTCGCGCGGCGGTGCCGAGGGCGAGGGCAGTGGCGGCGCTCCCGTCTGAATCGTGCTGTCGGCCTTGCCGCTGTCGGCGCCGACGGTCGCAATGGTCGAGAAGCCCACGTCCTTGTCGGCCGCGAGATCACCCGCGCCGCCGATGCCGATGAGCACGCCGCCCGAGCGCACCCAGTCCTTCAGCCTGGCGATGCCCCCGTCTCCCAGCTGCCGCCGCATCCGTCCCCCCGACCCGTCGGGGAGCAGGATCACGTTGAACGCATGGAGGTCGTCCATGTTGCCGAGCGCGCTCAGGGCGACCGGCGTGAAGCTCGCCCCCAGGTCGCGCACCAGGAAGTGCCACAGCCAGCCGTAGCTCGTCTCGGAGATGCCGTCCCCCGCGGCCACGACGATGCGGGGTGGCGCGAGACTCGTGACCGCGTCCGAGCCGGTTCCCGTGTTCCCGGTGTCGGCGAAGGCGCTCTGAACCGGCGTGACGGACACGCCCAGAGGCGGGGCGAGAGCGCCGATGCGCTCGGCGAGCGAGGCCGGGTTGCGCTGCCGCCGGACGACGAAGGTGCCGCGCGGGAAGGTGCGGCCGTCGGCGACCAGCGGCTGGAGCGCCACCGCCACGTTGAAGCCTTCCCGTTCGAGGGCGAGCGCCAGCCGCGCGGCACCGAGGTTGTCGTTGGGAAACACGTACGCGGAGCGGGCCGCGCCGGGTGCCGCGGGCACGGGGAGCACCGTGTCGGTCACCGGTTGGCCGCCCAGCGGGGCGGCGTCCTCGGTCCAGTACGCCTCGACGTTGAACGTGTAGGGCAGGGACCAGGCGGTGACGTCGTAGAAGCCGTACTCGTCCTTGTCGGCATCCTCGCCACGGCGGCGATTGCGGCGGAACCGGTCGACCTGATCCTGGACGAACGGCCGCTCCAGCACCGCGTTGGGTTCGAGCAAGGCTTTCGCGAGCCGGCGCTGCGGCTGCGCGAGCTCCACCACGTAGCTCCCCGCGGGGAACGTCCGCCGCGCGGCGGGGCCGCCCATGTAGGAGTGGGCCAGCGTCGCCGCGGCCGGCTGCGTGAGGCGCGTGACCTCGATCCCGTTGCGCAACAACAGCCCGGCGACGTGCGCCGTCATGCGGGGGTCCGTGCCCGGCAGCAGCACGATCCGCTTCATGCGATCGCTCGCCGCCTCGTCCATCGCCGACTTGCGGAACGCGTAGTAGTCCTGGAGCCGCGGCTGCCGGTTGCGCGCGGCCGTCTCGAGCGTGGCCAGCGACGCGATGAAATGGTGGGCGATGCCGTCCCGGAAGGTGGTGATCGTGCCGTCGTCGCGCCGCTTGTTGAATTCCGGCCCCCCGTCGGTCTCGTAGGTCATGCCGGTGGCGCCCTGGAACGTCGTCCACTCGTCCCAGTAGCCGACGTAGAAGAAGTCGAACACGCCGCGCACGAAGTACTGCCAGCCGTAGCGATCGAAAGCCGCCGCGTTGCCCCGGCCGAACACCTCGAACCAGTGCGGGGCCTGCGGCGGGAGATTCTGATTCACCGCCGGCGCCACCGGCGGGAAGAAGAACGTCTGCGTGGTCGAGTGGTGATCCACGAACACCTGCGGATTCCAGCGCAGGATGCCGTCCATCATGATGCGCGCCTCCGGCTGACTCTGCGCCACCAGGTCGCGGTTCATGTCGAAGCGGTAGTGGTTGTAGCGGCCGGTGATGCTCCAGGGCTCGTTCTGCTCGAATGCCCACGGGTTGTCGGCGCCGACGGCCACCGAGTTGTACCAGGCGGCGAACCGCTCGTGACCGTCCGGGTTGGCCGACGGGTTGAGCACCAGCACGACGTTCTTCAGGATCGTCTGCGTCACCGAGTCCTCACCCGCCAGCATCTGGTAGGCCACCTGCAGCGCCGCCTCGAATCCCGCCGGCTCATCGCCGTGCACCGAGTATTGGAACAGCACGACGATCGGCTCCGCCGCGGCGATCGCGGTGGCGCGCGCCAGCGTCGTCTTGCGAGGGTCGGTGAGCTCCGTGATGGCGCCGCGGATCTGGTCCAGGCGGGCCAGGTTCGCTGGATCGGAGATGATCAGCGCGCGATACGGCCGGTGCTCCACCGTGTAGCCCCACGTCTCGGCGCGGGAGCGGTCGGGAGCCGAGGCGAGCAGCGTGTCCAGATACCGCTGCATCACCGCGTACATCGTATGCTGCTCGCCTGACCGGTATCCGGTGATCGCCTCCGGGCGCGGCACCGCGGGCCGGTAGGGGCCTCGGGCGTAGAAGTCGAAGTCCTGGGCGGCGAGCACGGGAGTACAGAGCAGGAGAGCAGGGAGCAGTCGATGCGGTCGCATAGGCCGTCGCGCGTAGAGGGTGGCTGGATGGGGCGGGCAGAATGTATCCCTGGTGGGGGGTCGCACAACCCTAAGACTCATAGAGAGTTGGTACGCGGCTTGACCGGCGGCGAAACAAGATATAACGTCGCGACGTATCTTACGTAGCATCGAGACGTAGCATCTCAAGACATAACGCAGACCAGGAGAGCGTCATGAGACACGGATTCGACTGGAACGGCTTCACTTTCGGCTTCGGACCCCGGGGCTTCGCCATGGGCATGGGACCGCGCCACCGCCGCCGCCGCCAGTGGTTCGAATCGGGCGACATGAAGTACGTCATCCTCAAGCTGCTGCGGGAGAAACCCCGCCACGGCTACGAAGTGATGAAGGAGCTCGAAGAGAAGCTGCATGGCTGTTACTCCCCCTCGCCCGGCACCGTCTATCCCACCCTGCAATGGCTCGAGGACGAAGGGCTGGTCCGCGCGCGTGAGCAGGAGGGCAAGAAGGTCTACGAGATCACCGACGCGGGTATCAAGTTCCTGGACGAGCACAAGGACGTCGTGACCGACATCTTCGACCGTGTCGCGGAAACCGTCGAGGAGGCGCTCGGCGGCTCGATGGCGGAGATCAACCAGGGCGTCGCCCGGGTGATGAAAGCGGTGTACCGCCGTGGCTGGCGCGGCAGCGACGAGGCGCGCCACCGCATCGCCGAGATTCTCGCGCGGGCCGCGAAGGAGGTCGAGGAGGTACTCCCATGAACATGCTATCTTGGCGCGCGTGATCCTCGAAGCGTGCGTTGACTCGGTAGAATCGGCGATCGCCGCCCAGACGGGAGGCGCGCACCGCATCGAGCTGTGCGAAGATCTGCTGGAGGGCGGCACCACCCCCAGCGCCGGGATGATCGAGGTATGCCGGGAGCGACTGCACATTCCCGTGCACGTGCTGATCCGCCCGCGGGGTGGAGACTTCGTCTACTCCGACCTCGAAATCGAGGTGATGCAGCGGGACATCGCCCTCGCCCGCCGGCTCGGCGCCCAGGGCGTGGTGTTCGGCGCGCTGCACGCCGACGGCACCGTGGACGTCGAGCGCACGCGAGCCCTTCTGGGCGTCTCCCGGCCGTTGTCGGTCACCTTTCACCGGGCATTCGATTTCACCCCGGACGCGGACGCAGCGCTCGATGCCCTCATCGGCCTCGGCATCGATCGCGTCCTCACCTCGGGGCAGGCGCCCCTGGCGGTGGAGGGCATCGGCACCCTCGCCCGTCTCGTGACGCGCGCGGCCGGCCGGATCCGCATTCTTGCGGGCGGCGGGCTGAGCGAAGAGAATATCGCCCGGGTCGCCGACCTCACGGGCGTGCATGAAGTGCACGTGCGCGCGACCGCGCTGCTGGAGAGCCCCGCCTCCTACCGCCCGCGCCACCTGTCGCTGCTCAAGCAACCGCTGCCCAACGAGTTCGACCGCGCCGTGACCGATCCCGAACGGATCCGGCGCATCTCGGGCATCCTCGAGAAAATCGGCCCGCGACCCGCGGCTTCCTGAAGCCACGACCCCCGCCAGACGGCGCGGGCGGGTCGTTTGACGATCGAGGACTGCCGGGAGCTACGGGTATTGGGGGTGCCGCCCCACCGGGCAAGAGGGCGTGACAGATCGGCGGCGCGCGGCTACCATGCCACGGACTTCGCCGCGAGGTGCGCAGGATACATGCCGACACGCAGAGAGGCGCTTGCACAGCTGTTCGCCGCCGGGTTGGCCTTGCCCGGGGTGCGCTCCTGGGCCGGTTTGCGGGCTGCCGGGGACCCGCCGCTGGCCCTGGCGACGCCCGCCCAGCTGGAGTGGCAGGACCTCGAGCTGGGGATGTTCGTCCACTTCGCCCCCAACACCTGGCAGGACAAGGAGTACGACGACCTCTCCAGCGCCCCCGCCGACATCATGCCGGCCGTGGACGCGGCGCAGTGGGCCGAGACCGCCCTCGCCCTGGGCGCCCGCTACATCGTGCTCGTGGCCAAGCACACCGGTGGGTTCTGCCTGTGGCAGACCGACACCACCGATTACAGCATTCGCAGCACGCCGTGGCGTGGAGGCCACGGTGACGTCATGGCCGATCTCGCGACTGTGTGCGCGCAGCGCGGGCTCAGGCTCGGCGTCTATCTCTCGCCGCGCGATGACCGGCATGGGGCGGGCCTGTCGGGCCGCTGCGCCACCCCAGAGGCACAAGCCGCCTACGACGAGCTGTATCGCCGCCAGCTGACGGAGCTGCTGACCCGCTATGGGCCGATCGTGGAGCTGTGGCTCGACGGCTCCAGCGTCGTGCCGACCGGAGATCTCGTGGCGCGTCACGCCCCCAACGCGATGGTCTTCCAGGGTCCGCAGGCCACCATCCGCTGGGTGGGGAACGAGGACGGATTCGCCCCCTACCCGTGCTGGAATTCCATCGCGGCGCCCGACGCGCGCACCGGGATCGCCACGGCGCTGCACGGCGATCCCTCCGGAGATGTGTGGATGCCCGTCGAGGTCGACGTCTCGATTCGCCGTCCGAACTGGTTCTGGAGCACGACAAACGCGGCGCGCCTCGTTTCACTGGACGATCTCGTGGAGATCTACTACCGCTCGGTCGGGCGCGGCGCGCAGCTCCTGTTGAACCTCCCGCCCGACCGCTCCGGCCGGATCCCCGAAGCGGACGCCAGCCGGGCGAAGCAGTTCGGCGACGAGATCCAGCGTCGGTTTGGGGCCCCGTTGGGGGAGACGGGCGGGTCCGGACGGAGCATGGTGCTCACCTTCACGCGCCCGACTCGCGTGGACCACGTGATCCTGCAGGAAGCGTTGAATCGGGGCGAGCGCGTGCGCGCATGGAAGCTGGAAGGCTACGCGTGGGACCATTGGCAACCCCTCGACGAGGGATCGGCCATCGGGCACAAGCGAATCGTTCCGGTGAGACCCGCCGGGTACACCATGCTTCGTCTCACCATCACCCGGAGCGAAGGCGAGGCGGTGTTGCGCCGCTTCGCCGCCTACGACGCCGGGGTCGCGCCACCCCCCACCTGGCGGGATACGGCGCAGCTCTGGGCCGACGACGCGGTCGGCAGCTGGAGCGGAGACGCCCTGAGTCTCGATCTGAGCGGGAAGGCCGCCACGGCCGGTCGCTACCGGCTGCGGCTCGTTTCGGAAAGCGGCGACCCGGTCGAGCTCCGCGACGTGGAGCTGAGCGTCGCCGGGCAACCCGCCTCGCAGCTCGCGCGCAACGCGCCCGGGCGGCGGGACGCGCTGTTGCTCTCCATACCGCTCTCCAACAGTCAGGTGACCCTGAAGGCCAGATTGCGCGGCGCCGTGCGCGGCACCGTCCTCCTGCAACGCTGGTAGACCGCCCATGAACAAATCGCTCGCGGCTCTCGCCGTCATCGTCGCCGCCTGCCGGCCGCACGCGCCGGAAGAGGGATCGCCGACCACCGGTCACGACACCCGGCTGCCCACGGGCCGGTCGCTCGACCCGGCCGGGGTGACGTCCGTGGTGGGACAAATGCCGCTCGGTATGGCGCCGTCGCCCGACGGCCGCCGCGTCGTGCTGCTGCTCGGTGGATGGCGCGAGCATGGGATCCAGGTCGTCGATCGCGCGGGTCGTGTGACGCAAGCCCTGCCGCAGTCCGCGGCGTTCGTCGGCCTCGCGTTCTCGGCCGATGGCGGGGAGCTCTACGCCTCCGGCGGCAATACGGACGTGATCTACCGCTACCGCTGGTCGGCCGACACCGCGAGCCTCGCGGACTCGATCGTCCTGGCGCCGCGCGCGCCGCGCGCGGATGCGACGCACTACCCCGCAGGATTCGCGCTGTCGTCGGACGGACGGTGGCTCTACGTCGCCGAGAACCTCGCCGATTCCCTCGCAGTGGTGGACCTGGGGACGGGGAGGGTGGTGCAACGGCTGGCCACGGGGCGCTACCCGTACGGCGTGGCCGTGGGAGCCGACGGAGCGGTGTTCGTCTCCAACTGGGGTGCGAGCACGCTGTCGGTGTTCGTGCCCGCCGGAGGCGGTCGGCTCGCGCCGGCCCCGGCCATCCCCGCAGGTCGGCACCCTTCGGCGCTCCTCATGAACCGCGGCGGCACGCGACTGTTCGTCGCGTCGGGAAGCACCGATCGCGTCGCCGTCGTGGATGTACGCGCGCGCCGGGTGCTCACCACCCTGCTCGATCCACCACCGGCGGGGCCGGACGAAGGCACCACGCCCGACGCGCTGGCCCTCTCCGCCGACGGCACGCGCCTGTTCGCCGCCGAGGCGGATGCGAACGCGGTGGCGGTGTTCGACCTGTCGCCCGCGACCGCGGACGTCGCGACGGCCACGGGGTCCGACCGCCTCGCGGGGCGAATCCCCGTGGGCTGGTATCCCACGGCGCTGCTGGTTCGCGGCGACACGCTGCTCGTGGCCAATGGGAAAGGCGCCGGCACGGGACCCAATCCCGCCTACGGCAGACCGGCGGGGGCCGGCGATACCTCCTACACGCTCGGGCAGATCAGAGGAAGCCTGACGATCGTGCCCGCCGCGCGGGCGAGCGGCGGGGAGCTCGCCGCGCTGACGCAGCGCGTGGCACACGCCAACCGCTGGGACGAGCGGCGGCCCGCGGGTCCGGCGTATCCGCCGTTCGCGCACGTCATCTACGTGCTGCGTGAAAACCGCACGTACGATCAGGTGCTGGGAGACCTGCCGCAGGGCGACGGCGACACCTCGCTCGTGCTGTTCGGTCGGGGCGTGACCCCGAACGCCCACGCGCTGGCGGAGCGCTTCGGCATCTTCGACCGGTTCTTCGTGAACGCCGAGGTGAGCGCGGACGGGCACAACTGGTCCATGGCGGCGTACGCGACCGACTACACGGAGAAGA
>DATICZ010000334.1:0-6830 GCA_035456525.1 Gemmatimonadales bacterium | reverse complement strand
TGGCGGCCGTCCTGGTCGCGACGCTCGCCGCGGTCCCGCCGCTCCGCCGCCGGTGGCGTCCGGTCAGCGCGGCGGTCGCGGTCGCGCTCGGCTGGCGGCTCCGGCCCGGCGACCGCGCCTGGCACGTCGGCCCCGACGGCGCACGGCTCGTGCTCGTGACGGCGGCGCGCTGGCGGCACGTCGCGGTGGCCGCGGTCGTCCGCGACTCGGAGGAGGGCATGACCCTGCGGCGGACCCGCGCCTTGCTGGTGCCCGCCGAGCCCGATCGGCGGCCGCGCGGCCCGCGGGGCGGGGTCACGGCCGCCTAACTAGTACGCTAGGAGTCCGTCCGAGTAACCCGGTTTCGCATTGAGGAAAGGCGCGGGCCGTGGATAATGCGGCCATGGCCAAGACCTTCCGCCCCTACGAGCCCGACCAGATGTTGCTGATGCCGCCCTCGCTGGCCGACTGGGTGCCCGAGGATCACCTGGCCCGGTTCGTCAGTGACCTCGTGGAGACCCTTGACCTGACGGCGATCGAGGACACCTACACCGAGGAGCGGGGCTACCCGCCTTACCACCCGCGGATGATGGTGAAGGTGCTGCTCTACGCCTACGCGACGGGGACGTACTCGTCGCGGAAGATCGCCCGGCGGCTGGTCGAGGATGTCGCCCTGCGATTCCTGGCCGCCGGCAACGAGCCGGACTTCCGGACGCTGAGCGACTTCCGGAAGCGGCATAGCCGGGCCCTGGCCGGGCTGTTCACCCAAGTCCTGCGGTTGTGCCGGCGGGCGGGGCTGGTGAAGCTGGGCCAGGTGGCCATCGACAGCACCAAGCTGAAAGCCAATGCCTCGAAGCACAAGGCGATGAGCTATGGGCGGATGGGCGAGAAGGAAGCCGCCCTGCAGGCGGAGATTGCCGAGTGGCTGCGCCGAGCCGAGCAGGCGGATCGGGATGAGGATGCGCGGGACGGCGTCGACCGGCGCGGGGACGAACTGCCGGCCGAGCTGGCCCGCCGGGAGAGCCGGCTGAAGGCGATTCAGGAGGCCAAGGCCGCGCTGGAGGCCGAGGCGCGCGAGCAGGCGAAGGCGGCCGGGAAGGCGCCCGACCAGGCGAAGCCCGCCCCCACGGCGCAGCGGAACTTTACCGACCCAGACTCCAAGATCCAGAAGACCTCGGACGGCTTCATTCAGGGATACAACGCGCAGGCGGCGGTGGACGCGCACGCGCAGGTGATCGTCGCGCAGGACGTGACGCCGATGGCGGCGGATGTCGGCGAGTTGGTCCCGCAGGTCACGGCGATCGGGCGGACGATGCAGCAGCGGCCGACGCAGGTGCTGGCGGATGCCGGCTATTGCTCCGAGGAGAACCTGCACGAACTGGAGCGACGGGGCATCGACGCCTACATTGCCACGGGCCGGCAGCCGCATGGCGACTGGCTTGCCCCCGCGCCGCGCGGGCGCCCGCCCGCGGGTCTGACGCGCCGCGCCCGCATGGCGCGGAAGCTCCGGACACTCGCGGGGCGCGCGGTGTACGCAAGACGAAAAGCGATCGTCGAGCCGGTGTTTGGCCAAATCAAACACGCGCGGTGCTTCCGGCAGTTTCTCCGCCGAGGCTGGATCGCCGTGCGCCACGAGTGGGCGCTCGTCTGCACCGTGCACAACCTGCTGAAGCTGCACACCGCGGGGGCGTGGCCATGATTCCCCAGCGGACCCTGGCAGGCCAGGCACAGCCGCAGGACGGAGACCGGGCGCGGATCCCCGATGAGTTGCCGCGCCGTCGTCCCGGCTCACGATCGAAATCCTCTCATTCACCCGTGCCAAGTCCTGTCCGCCGCCCTATTACCCGGACGGACTCCTAGCCGCCGGGCCAGGAGCCTGAGCTCGTCCAGCTGCTCCGCGCCTGGCTCGACGGCTAGCCGGGGGCCAGCGTTGACCCCCCGGCAGCAAGGGAGGTGCACATGTGAGCTGGAGGTCGTAGCCTTGCCGGCTCATGCCGATCACGATGCGGCCGATCCCCAGTACGACCGGGACGGCTAGCGTGCGACGTTCTTCCCGGAGGGGCGGGCGCACTCGATGACACAGGCGGTTGGGACAGCCTACGAGCGGACGCCCGCACGGACGGTCCAGGCGGCGGCGTGGCATACTCTCGTCCGGGCGGAAGCCCGGGATGCGGCGTAAGGCGTCGAGTTCGGCTGACAGAAGGAGAGTAGAGATGAATGGTGTGAGTAGCCTTTCGGTCTCCGCGTTGGGGCTCCTATTCGTGATGCAGTTCGGGTGGATCGTGAGCGTGGTGCAGGCCGATGCGGATACGTGGCCTAGCGGTACGCCTATGACCGTGTCGCCGCGCAGGACGACGAGCCTCACGTTCGGGACGGCCGTCGAGGCGGTTCGTGTCGTCCAGGCGGTTGATTTCGATCCCTTCGACTATGCCACATCGGCCGCGAACCTCTCCTTCTTCACCAACGGCGTCCTGCGCTTTGACCCCGGCAGTTTCATGGCGGCTGCCTTTCAGCTTCCCTCTGGGGCGCTTCTCACCCGATACGAAGTTGAGGCGTGTGACGACGACGGCGCGGCGGAGGTAAGATTTGAGATGTTTCGATCCACCTCGCCGGGGGGTGGCGCTGTCACAGTTGGAGGCTTGCAGAGTACTGGCGTCCCCGACACGCCGGGCTGCGCGTTCTTTCCTGGGAACATCGGGCCGGCGATCCCGGTCAACAACCAGACGAGCTACTTCAACATCTTCATGTCGGCGCCGACAGTCAACGCTCGGATTGCCGCGGTCGCGTGTTCTATCAGCTCCAGGTGAGTCCGGCCCCCGCCGTGGCGACCTTCGGCGACGTGCCGACCACACATCCCTTCTTCCAGTTCATCGAGGCGCTGGTCGCCTCGGGGATCACCGCCGGCTGCGGTGGCGGCCAGTACTGCCCGGACGCGCCGCTCACCCGCGGGCAGATGGCCGTGTTCCTCAGCAAGGGGCTCGGACTGCACTTCGCGCCGTAGCCGCACTGCCCTGGCTGGCCGCATGCGCATCGAGCTGACGCCGACGCCCGACCCGAACGTCCCGTTTCGCTTCCGGCTCGGCGACCGGATGAAGGCGCCGGCCACCGGCAAGGAGGGGCGCATCGTCGGCGGTCGCTACGAGGGGCCGGTGCCGGCCGCCGGCGTGGCGCTCGCCTACGCCATCGAGGGCTGGCGCGCGACGTTCTTCCCGGAAGGGCGGGCGCACTCGGTCACGCGGGCGGGGGGGGGTCGGTGTGGGAGCGGACGCCGGGGGCGGCGGGTGGAGGCGGCAGGGCTGGGGACCCTGGTGAAAGCTGAGCGGGCGGCGTAGCCGAGCGAGCATCATCCGGCTATGCTAAACGCGGCGTCCATCAAGTGGGGCAGCCGGCCGTGCTCAGCTCGGGATGACGCCCTCGCGCTTGGTGGTGGCCGGCGCCCGGAGCGCATCCGTGGCGTCAAGGAGGTCTCCCGATGCGCCAGTTCGGGCTCTCCGCCGCCGTTTCGTTCTGGCTCATGTTCGGCAGCTTCATCGCACCGATTGCATCGGCGCAATCGCCAGAGACGTTCGGCACGGCGACCGAGGTGGCCCACGTCGTCAGCGCGTGGGAGTTCCAGATGGCGTCCCCGCAGTCGACGATGTCGTTCACGCTCACCGGCGGCCAGTACCGTTACTGCACCGCCAGCAACTGCTTCAGCTTTGCGAACGTCCGGCTGCCGGGTGGCGCGGCCATCTCGCGCATCGAGCTGGACGGCTGCGATGACAGCGCGACCGCGGAGATCTACTTCGGGCTGACGCGTCTCGGCGTGGCGCCGAACGGGCTCGACGTTCAGACTCTCAGCGACCGCACCACCGGCCTGGCAGCGACGCCCGGTTGCGACCGGTTCGACTCCGGGCTCGGCGTGTCGCACGTCGTCGACAACCACAACAACAATTACCTCCTGTTCGTCCAGTTCACGATCGGCGCTCCCGACGCGACGCGGTTCGCCGCGATCCGCGTGTACTACACGCTGCAGGTGAGCCCGGCGCCCGGCGCCGCGACGTTCGGCGACGTGCGCACGAGCCACCCGTTCTTCCAGTACATCGAGGCCCTGGTCGCCTCCGGCATCACGGCCGGCTGCGGCGGCGGCAACTACTGCCCCGATGCGCCGCTGACCCGCGGGCAGATGGCGGTGTTCCTCAGCAAGGCGCTCGGGCTGCATTTCGCGCCCTAGTCTAGCCGGGAGAGTCGGGCCCGCAGGACTCCATCCGGTCGCCAGCGCTTATCCACAATGCGGTGCGGACGTGAGCGGCCCGCCGAGAAGCTGACCAAATGCCTCAGGGTCCGGCGGGCCCGGCGCGACGCGTGGTGGCATGAAGCTCTGACGGGAGGCGGAGAAGCCTCAACGTGTCTTTCGGGTCGTCGCGCCGTGGGACTGGGACGAAGCATTCGACGTGCCCGGAGAGAGGGCGTAGGGGGAGGGGCGTTTGGGCCCAGGTCGGGGGCCGCACGCGGCCGGTATGTTGGGGCGGGTCAAGTGGAATTTTCGCCACGGGCCACAGGGGCCGGCTCGGGACCTGGAAGCGCGTAGTGCGATCGGCTGCCTGTGTGTCGGCGCATGCGGCGTGCGGTATCAGATGGCGGCTGTCGCTAACCCTCAATTCGGAAGGTGAGCGTCTGAGCCTCGGTGGACACCCAAAACCGGCCAGTCGTGGACACCTGAAATCCGGCCAGTGAGGTAGCGGCACCCCAAGACGTTGACGGCGGCGTGGGGACTGTGGTCTCCCCGCCGACATGGCCAACATCTTGGGCGACGACAAGCAGCAACAGGTCCTGGCGTTGGGCCGGCTCGGCTGGCCGCTCCGCCGCATCGAGGCGGCGACGGGCGTGCGGCGCGAGACGGCCAGTCTGTACCTGAAGGCGGCGGGAATCCCTGTCCGCCCCCTCGCCGACGCCGGCCCCCGGCGCCAAATCCGGCCAGTCAGGTGTCCACCGACTTCGGCGGCCCCTTGGCTGGCCCGGAACCCCTGCCGCCCTGGCCCCCACCGGCCAGCCGGGCGCCCATCGCCAGCGCCTGCGAGCCCTACCGAGAGATCATCGAGCAGGCCCTCGCCCGGGGCCGCAACGCCATGGCGATCTGGCAGGACCTCGTCGACGACCACGGCTTCCCCGGGCGGTACGCCAGTGTCCGCCGCTTCGTCGCCAAGCTCCGCGGCCAGCGCAGTCCCGAGGCACATCCCGTCATCGTGACCGCGCCCGGGGAGGAGGGCCAGGTCGACTACGGCGACGGGGCCATGGTCCGGCATCCGGTCACGGGCAAGTACCGCCGCACACGACTCTTCGTCTTCACCCTCGGCTACAGCCGCAAGAGCGTCCGGCTCCTCACCTTCGAGTCCAGCGCCCGGCGCTGGGCCGAGCTGCACGAGGAAGCGTTTCGCCGGCTCGGCGGCGCCGTCCGGGTCGTGGTCCTCGATAACCTGGGCGAAGGCGTCCTCACCCCCGACGTCTACGACCCCGCGCTGAACCCGCTCTACCGCGACGTGCTCGCGCACTACGGCGTCGTCGCGCTCCCGTGTCGCGTCGGCGATCCCGATCGGAAGGGGAAAGTCGAGTCGGCGATCGGCCACACGCAAGCGACACCGCTCAAAGGGCTGCGCTTCGAATCGATCGAAGCGGGGCAAGTCTATCTCGATCGCTGGGACGCCCGGTGGGCCGATACCCGCATCCACGGCACCACCAAGCGCCAGGTCGCCGCCATGTTCGCCGAGGAGCGGCCCGCCTTGCTCCCGCTCCCCGTCGAGCCCTTCCGCTACTACCGCTACGGCACCCGCACCGTCCACCTCGACGGCTGCGTCGAGGTCGACCGCGCCTACTACGCGGCCCCGCCCGGCTGGATCGGGCGCGAAGTTTCCGTCCAGTGGGACGGCCGCCAGGTGCGGCTGCTCGACCCGCGTACCGGTCAGTTGCTCCGCGAGCATCGCGCGCAGCGGCCCGGGGGCTATGCCATCCCGCCGGCCGACCAGTCGCCGCGGACCCCGCCGACGACCGTCGCGCTGCTCGCCCGCGCCGCTCGCGCCGGCGCCCGGGTCGGGGCGCTGTGCGACGCGATCCACCGCCGGGACGGCCCGCCCGGGGTCCGACGGATCCTTGGCATCATCGCCCTGATCAAGAAGTACGGCCCCGCCGTCGTCGACGAGGCCTGTGCGGCCGGCCTCGAGTGCGGCGCCACCACCTACCGCTTCGTCCGCCGCTACCTCGAGCACCACCCCGCGGCGCCCCTCACGCTCCGCCAGGTCGATCCCCTCATCCGCGAGCTCACCCACTACCGCGCCGTGATCGCGCAAAAGACCCAGGAGGTCCCCTCATGACGCTCGTCGAACTCCAGCGTGCCCTCCGCCAGCTCCGCTGCTCCGGCATGGCCGCCGGCCTCGAAGGCCGGCTTCTCCAGGCCCAGGCCGAGAAGCTGGCCACGATCGACTTCCTCTCCACCCTCGTCCAGGACGAGCTCCTCAAACGTCAGGACCGGCTCCTCGAGCGCCGGATCAAGCACGCCGGCTTCCGCGACGCCGGCAAGACCCTCGACACCTTCGATTTCGACTTCAACAAGAAGATGAACCGGGCCCTCGTCTTCGAGCTCGCCACCGGCCGTTTCATCACTCAGCGGGAAGACGGGCTCTTCCTCGGTCGACCCGAGTCAGCGACATAATGCCCACTTCGCTATGTGTGCGATTTCTCGAAGGTCAGCTGAGTGGTCGCCCCTGTTCGCGGAAGCGTCCCGCCCCGTTTGACCGCCGCGGCCGCCCGCTTCAGGCCCAGGCGGAGAAGCTGCCCCCGATCGACTTCCTCTCCACCCTCGTCCAGGACGAGCTGCT
>DATICZ010000333.1:0-18949 GCA_035456525.1 Gemmatimonadales bacterium | reverse complement strand
GTCGAAGGGAAGCGAGAAGATGAAGCCGTACAGCGCCCAGCGGAGCAGGCGACTGGGGCCCGTCACCTGGGGCACGGTCTGCGGCGGCATCGGTTGGCCGGGGGCGACCCCTCCCGCCGTGGCGACCGGTGGGCCGTAGAGGTTCCGGCGATTCGGTCTGCGTAACATGGCTATCCCCGCTCAGGCATTGCGCCGCAGTCCCAGTCGCTCCAATTCGGCCAGCAACCGTCCAGCGGCTGCGTCGACCGCGAGGCCGGCGGTGTCCAGGTGAACCAATCCGACTCGCTTCCCCGTCGTCAAGCTGCCCAGGATCTCGCGATACGCCTGACGATAGCGCTCCAGAAACACCGCGATTTCCGCGTCGCTGCCGCCCTTGATCTGGTGGCGCTTCAGCCGGCTCCGAATGCGCTCGGCCAGCACCGCGTCCGGGGCGTCGGTCCAGATGACGAGATCGAGCAGGCCGGACCAGCGGTCCAGCTCGGCGTGCCAGGCGTCGGCCAGTCGCCCTGCGCGCTGATTGGCCTGCTGGAAGACGCTCAACCGGGCGAGGCTGAACACCGGCCCTTCATCGAGCAGGACCACATCGGCCTCCGCGCCCGCGGCGGCGAGCGCGATCGCCCGTGGCAAGGTACGGAGCCGCACCAGGTGCAGCAGGCCGTACCACAGCCGTTGCCAGCCCTGGTTCAGGAGCGTGAGAGTGATGGGGAGGACCGCGGCGCCGTGCACCAGCATCTCCCCGAATTGGCGGACGCGGTCGATCTGGACCCCTGCGTGCACGCGGGGGTCTCGGCCGAGTGTCCGCAGCAGCGCCGTCTTGCCGGCACCCGCAGGGCCTACGATCTCCACGATGAGCGGGCGCGTCCGCCGCGCAACGCTTCCGACGGGGGAGGGGGGCGCGAGCGGCGTGCCGTTCACAGGCAGGCCCACACAGCCTGCTTGACGTCCTGCACGACCCGGTCGAGTGGCTGCGCCGCGTCGATTTCGACGACACGTGTTGGCGGTGGAAAACGCAGCTGCGCGACGATCTCGATTTTGCGTCGCAGCTGATCGAGCGGGGTATCCGGCTTCCGTTGCGACGCGACCTCGACGGGGACGTGCAGTCGCACGATCACGTCGGGCGGAACGATCGTCGCCTCCCGGAACGTCGCCTGTTCCCGTTTCGCGACGGTGCGTCGCAGCCAGGACGGAGATTCGAGCCAGTGTCCGTACCGGGGCCCATCGTTGAGTCCGGCGAATTGGGTCTGCGGCAGCCGGTCCGAAAGTACGATCATGCCGAGATTGCGGGCCCGCCGCACCTGGGAGCCCCAGCGCCGGCGCTCGCGGGACAGCGTGAGCACCCACAGCAGCTTGCCCAGCAGTCGCACGCCGGCAGGCTCGCCGCCGCCTTTCCGGGGCCGAGTCATCGCTCCCGCGCGCTGGAGCACGCGGCGCGAAGCGGAGGCGGAGCCCTTTCCGCTGCCGCCGTACGTCGTGATCACCGCGATTTCGCGGGACAGCCACTCCGCGATCGCCTTCGTGAGTGTGGATTTCCCCGAGCCGTCGGGCCCGACGAAGGCGATCGCCAGGCCCCCCTGGGGTGGAGTACGGGTGGAGCGCGTTGGGGCGCGGCGCAGCCAGTTGGTGGCGCGCCACCAGATCCAGGTCCATTCCCGCAGCCACATGCGCCGCGTGGCGCCGGCGCCGGAGTACATGCGATAGCTGTCGAGCCGCGGCACCGCACGGCGACGGAACGCGCGCAGCTGGGCGATCGAAGGGCCACGGCCCGCGATCATCGCCGGCAGCATGCGCGCCGCCGCCGGTCCGACCAGCGGCTCCGCGTGCTGCACCAGCTCGTCCGAACGCACCCGGGCGGCGAGCCAGCGGAGCTCGCGCAACATCCCGCCACGGAAGTACTCGTGACCGACGGCGGCCAGGAGCGTGTCGCGCAGTCGCAGTTTCATCACATGACGCGCGATGAGGATGAGCAGCTCGAGATGCGGCTCGGTGACCCACAGGCCGGACGCCTCGTCCCGCACGCGTGTGTCGAGCACGACATCTTCCCAGGGAAGCCGGTGGCCCTTGAGGAACTTCTCCCCCAGGGTCAGCTGGTAATGCACGTGCAGGTGGCTGAGCTTTCCTGTTGCGGCGTCGAACCCGACGTAGTCCTCGATGCCCGGATAGCCGCGTCCCGCCTTCACGACGAACCGCTTGAAGGTCGTCCCCTCGGTCAGCAGGTGCGTAAGGCGCTGTGCCGCGCTCCGCTCCACCAGCACGTCCACGTCGGTCGCGCCGGTCATGGTCGCTCCGAGGTGCTCGGTGCTCTTCCAGTGGCAGTAGCGGATCCGTTCCTGGTCCAGACGCCGGAAGAGCTGCGGCAGGATCTCCAGCCGGGCCGCGGCCGCGCTCGAAGGAGCAGGGGGAGCGGCAGGATGGGGAGGCGCGGCCGTCATCGGATCGACCGCGGGCCTCATGCCGCCGCCGGATGCAACGTCTGCGTGGTGCTGTCCACCCAGGCCGAGTACATGAGCACCGTCCAGAGGTGATAGTCCCAGCGCGTCGTGCCTGCCAGATGCTCGGCCCACTTCTCCCGGACCGGGCGGGGATCGAGACCGCTGTCGTGCAGGTGTCGCTCGTCCAGCAGCGCCTCGGCCCAGTCCCGCAGCGGGCCACGCAGCCATTCGGCCACCGGCATGTGGAAGCCCCGCTTGGGACGGTCGACCAGGTGGGGGGGGACGTAGCGGTCGAGAACTTGGCGCAGCGGCCACTTGGTGCCGTTCCGGTGCAGCCGGATGCGGAGCGGCAGGCGCCAGGCGAGCTCGATGACCCGATGGTCGAGCAACGGGATACGGGCCTCGAGGCTCGTGCCCATGGTGGCGCGATCGAGCTTCACCAGAATGTCGTCGGGGAGCCAGGCGACCGTGTCCAGGTACATCATGATCTGCGCCGGGCTCGCCCCCAGGTTCGGCCAGCGCGACGGGTCGGTGGCGGGGACGAGCGGCTCGCGGGCTTCAGGGAGCAGAACGTTGGGGTGCTTCCAGTATGACATCATGTAATGATAGAGCGCGATCGGGGATTCCACCGGCAGGATCTCCGCGGCCTGCCGCAACCGCTCGACCAGGTTCCGCTTCCCGGTCAGGGCGTGCGTGATGCGGCTCAGCGCGGGGCCGAGCACGCCGCCATTCGCCGTCCGGGGCGGTGCCAGCAGCCTTGCCAATCCACGTCGCATCGACAGCGGCATCCAGCTGATGCCGCGCCAGATCGCCGGCCCCAATCGGTGTCGCCGGTAGCCGCCGAACAGCTCGTCCCCGGCGTCGCCCGAGAGGCTCACGGTCACGTGCCGGCGCGTCAGCTCCGACACGAGGAAGGTCGGGATCTGCGACGTGTCGGCGAACGGTTCGTCGTAGAGCACCGGCAGGCGCGGAATGACGGCGCGCGCTTCGACCGGTGTGAGGTACTGCTCGGTGTGCTCGGTGCCGAGGTGCTTGGCGATCGCCGCCGCGTACCGGGCTTCGTCGTGGCGTTCCTCGCGGAAGCCGATGGTGAACGTGCGGACCGGCCGGGAGCTGTTCGCCTGCATGAGCGCCACGATCGTGGAGGAATCGAGCCCGCCCGAGAGGAAGGCTCCGAGGGGCACGTCCGCCTCCATCCGCAGCTTGACCGCATCGGTCAGGAGTTCATGCAAGGCTTCCACTGCGTCCTCGGCGCTGCCGCGGAACGGGTCCGCCGCGGCCGCTTCGGCCACTTCGCGCGGCGACCAGTATGCCGTCGGCACCGCTCCCGCGCCGAAGCGATCGGGCCGCACCGTCAGCCAGGTGCCCGGCCGCAGCTTCTGTATGCCGCGATAGATGCAATAGGGACCGGGGACGTAGCCGCGCCGCAGGTACAGCGCGAGCGCGTTCTGGTCGATCTGGGCCTGGAAGTCGGGATGCGCCCGTAACGCCTTGAGCTCCGAGCCGAACAGCAGGGTGCTCCCGGACCAGCCGAAGTAGAGCGGCTTCTCGCCGGCACGGTCGCGGGCCAGATGGAGCGTGCGCTCCGCCTTGTCCCAGAGCGCGAAGGCGAACATTCCGTTGCAGCGCTCCAGCGTGCGCCGCAGCCCCCACGCTTCCAGGGCCTCGAGCAGCACTTCGGTATCCGATCGTCCGCGGAACGCCGTGCCCTGCGCGGCCAGCTCGCGGCGCAGATCCTGAAAATTGTAGATCTCACCGTTGAAGACGATCACGAAGCGTCCGGACGCCGAGGTCATCGGCTGCCGGCCCGTGGGCGTGAGATCGATGATGGCCAGCCGCCGGAACCCCAGCGCGATGCCCGCCGCCGGGTCGATCCAAGTCCCCGCGTCGTCGGGCCCGCGATGACGGATCGTGTCCATCATCTCGATCAGGGTGGTGCGGGCTGCGGCCTCGTTCAGACCTTGCGGTCGCCAGAAGCCGGTGATGCCGCACATCAGATCACCTCCCAGAGCGCCCGCTTCGCCGCCAGCAGCACCGTGGGAAGCGGCTGCTCGGCGTCGAGCTCCACGACCCGCGTCGTGGGTGGAAACCGGAGCCGGTGGACCATGTCGATCCCGGTGCGCAGCTGCTCGGCCGGCGTCTCCGGTTTGCGGTGCGTGGCGACCTCGGGCGAGACGTGCAGCTTGAGTACGAGGTCGAGCGGCGTCATCTCCGCCAGCTGGAACGCCGCCTGCTCGCGACGCGCCATCGCGCGCAACGCCGCGGAGCCGTGCTCGAGCCAGGGAGCGAGCCGCGGACCGTCGTTCCAACCGGGGAACTGCGTCTGGGGTAACCGGTCCGAAACGACGATCATGCCCTGTCCTCGAGCGCGCCGGCCATCCCGGGCCCGCTGTCGCCGCTCGCGTGCCAGCGCGAGCACCCACACGGCCCGCGCCAGTGAAGGCGTCGTCTCGGGGCGGCGTGCTCCCGCCTCGATGTGGGCAGGGGCGGCCGCGGCTGACCGGCTGGATCGCTTCAGGGCGCGGCGCAGGGCGCCCAGGGACTGCAGCAGACGCCGGGGCAGGGTTGCCGAGCCCTTGCCGCTGCCGCCGTAGGTGGTGACAACGGCGACTTCCCGCGACAACCAGTCGGCGAGCGCCGCGGTGAGCGTGGACTTCCCCGCGCCGTCGGCGCCGAGGATGGCAACCGTCAACCCACCCTGGGGCAGGGTGCGGGTGCTCTTCGTCGGGGCACCATGGTACCAGTTCCGCAACTTCCACCAGACGACGCCCAGCTCGCGGGTGGCCATCTGGCGAACCGCATCGCTTGCGGCGAAGAGGCGATACTCGTCGAGCGATGGCCGGACGCGGCGCCCGAACGCGCGCAGCTGGCGGACGCTCGGTTGCGCGCGCTCCGCGAGCTCCGGCAACAGCTGCGCCGCCGGCTCGCCCACCAGCTGCGCGCCGATGTCCTGCAGCCGCCGCCGCTCCACCCGTTGCTGCAGCCAGCGCAGCTCGCGGCGCAGTCCACCGCGGAAGTAGGGGGTCCCGAGGGCCTCGAGCAGGCTGTCACGGACGCGGAGCTTCATGACCGCCCGCACCAGCAGCACGACCAGCTCGACGTGTGGGTCGGCCGTGTACAGGCCGAACTCTCCGTTCCAGATGCGGGTATCGAGGTACACGTCTTCCCAGGGGAGCCGATGGCCTTTCAGGAACTTCTCCCCGAGGGTGAGCTGGTAGTGGACATGGAGGTGCGTGAGAGCGCCGCTGGCCGCGTCGAACCCGACGTAATCCTCGATCCCGGGGTAGCCGCGGCCGGGCTTGACCACGAAGCGCTTGAAGTTCGTCTCGCCCAGGACGCGTGTGAGCGGCACGATGGCGCGGCGGTCGAACAGCACGTCCACGTCCGTGGCCCCGGTGAACGACGCCCGCAGGTGCTCGTTGCTCTTCCAATGGCAGTAGCGAATGCCCTCGGTGTGGAGCCGGTCGAACAGATCGTGCAGCACCCGCAGGGTCGGTGTGCCGGGGGCGGTCGTGGTGCCCTCCCCGGAAGGCAGTCGGGCTTCTTCGATGCCGGTCAACGCACTTCCTCCACGCGGCCGGCCTCGAATGCGCCGGAGATCTTCGGCCGCTCGCCACCGGAACGGCCGCGCATCTTCTGCAGGAACGATCGCAGGGTGCCCGCCATCCACTGCCCGTCGGTTCCGAGGAACACGCGGGGCATGCGCCATACGAGCAGCCCGCACACGGCCACGAGGACCAACGCCCCCCCGGCCAACGTGACGACCGCGGGGGCGTCGAGCTGGCGCAGGCCGAGCGTGGTCGCCCACACCACGGGGAACGACACTACCGTCAGGTACAGGGCGGGCTCGTGGGCTCGCCAGAAGGTCCCCCAGGAGAGCTTCGCGACTCGCAGCGACAGCGCGGCCATCATCAGGAAGTTCGCCGTGAGCGCGATGAGCGCTCCCCACGACACCCCGACGATTCCCCAGCGGGATCCGATCCACGCTCCGAGAATCACGAGCCCCGCGTAGAGGATCTGCCGCCACGCGCGGCGATACACGGCGCCGGTCGAGCGGGAGATCGAATCGCTCATCTTGTAGCTCGTGCGGAACAGCATGCCGATCCCCAACACCTGGAACGGTGCCACGACCTGGTCCCACTTGCCGCCCAGGGCGACGCGGATCACTTCGGGGGCCAGCAGGATGATGGCGGCGCTGGCGGGGAGCACCACGAGGGCGATCAGGGCGACGCCGCGGCGGTACGCCGCGCCCAGCCGGGGCAGGTCGTTCTGGACCTTGGCCATGGCGGGGAACAGCACCTGGTCGAGCACCGTCCCGAACGCGTACGCGGGGGCCGACATGAGCGAATAGGCGCGGCCGTAGAAGCCCAGGGGGGCGGCGCCGAGCATGCGCCCGACGACGACGTTGTCGCCATTGACCGCCGCATAGTTCGCGATGCGGGCGACCGTGAACCCACCCCCGAAGTAGGCGAGATCGGCGAACGCTCGGCCGTCGAACGCGAGCCGCAGGCGCGGGGGGTGCTTCCAGAGGAGAACGGTGGTGCGAGCAATGGCTTGCCCGATCTGCGCGGCCACGAGGGCCCAGACGCCCCAACCGAGCAAGGCGGTCACGATGCCGATGATGCCGTACCCGACGCCGTAGCTCACCACGTCGAGGTTCGCGAGCCAGGAGAAATGCAGCTCCCGGCTGAGCAGCGCCTGGCCCACGGCGCCGAGCCCGTTCAGCGGAAACACCCACGCCAGGGCGCGCAACACCGGGGTCACATCGGGCATGCGCAGGAACGTCGCGGCCACGGGCGCTCCGAGCCAGATGATCGCCCCGAGGGCGAGGCCCAGCAGGAAGGAAAACGTGAAGGCCGTGTCGATGTGGCGGCGCTCGAGCTCGGGGCGCTGGACGAGCGCCGGCCCGAGGCCAAGCGTCGAGGCGATGGCCGAAAACCCGATGACGACGAGTGCGGCGCTGACGACGCCGAAGGCTGCGGGGGTAATGAGTCGCGCCAGCACGCCGAGCACCACCAGCTGCAGCAGGAAGTACGCAGCCTTGCCGTACGACATCCACATGATGCCGGCGACGGTATGGTGCGTCAGGCTAGGTTTGCGTGCCAATCACTGTTCCCGGGCATTTCGCACGGTGCGCTGGCCTGCTTCGGGCCTTCGCCGCGCACGGTGCCATGCCACAAGTCGTAAGTTCAATTGAGACAAGAATTTAATCTGGTGACCCTGAACGCGGGGCCTACCTGATGCGTTACCGCAACGGCCGTGCCGCGGAGACAGGCGGGGAGTATCCCAGGCGGCGGAGCGTGTCGTCGATACGCAGGGACCCGAACTGCCGCAATAAGCGCGGGAGATCCCGGCGCATTCGGCCCCGCCCCACGTACGCGCGGAACCGGAGGGTGGGGCTGAGCCCAGGGGGTGGCCGCTCCTCGTCGTCCAGCTCCCAGGGGTGGAAGTAGAACATGAACCAGGAGCGGCCGGCGAGACGCCGTTTGACCCCCCAACGGTAGACGCGAGGCGGGATGAGCCGGAAGTACCCACCCCCCGACCAGGGGATGTTCATGGGGCCGATGCGCACACGCGACATCGGCAGCTCGAGCAGCCCGGGACGGACCTCCACAACGGGCTGTTCGGGATCGATCGGTGTGTGCAACTGTCCGTAGCGGTCGTGGGCCTTGAAGTCGTAGAAGCTCGAGTCGTACCAGTAGCCCGCTTCGACGAGATAATCGAGCACGGCGTCGCTGATGGAGAACATCGGCGCGCGGATGCCCCAGACACGCTCGCCGGTGAGCTGCTCGAGCGTCTCCCGTGCCCGGGTCAGGTCCTCCGCCAGCGCCGCACGGGAGAGGCTGTACAAGCGCCGATGCGTGTCGCTGTGGCTGGCCACCTCATGACCCTCGGCGGCCATGCGGCGCACCAGGCCGGGGTAGCGGCGGGCGACCCACCCCAGCACGAAACAGGTCGCCTTCACCCCCGCGGCGCCGAGGGCGTCGAGCAGCTCGTGCGTGTTGCGCTCGACCCTGGCCTCCAATTGGTCCCAATCGTCGGTCGGAAGCGCACCCTTTACGTTTTCCGCGTGGAACCAGTCTTCGATGTCGAAGGAGGCGAGAAACGTCATAGCATCTGGCGGCCCCGCTCGCGCAGCTGGGCGACATCGGCCGGCGTGGGGAACTTGAAATACCGCTTCTGGGACATGTCCACCGGCACGGGCGTCGGCCAGGCCGGCGTGCCGAGGCGCGCCAGCAGGCGTGCGACTTCGCGACCGGCGACGTCCTTTGCCCGTGCGGAGAGATCGAATTGGGAGTCTTCGGGCCCGATCGGGACGGAGAACTCCGCCAGCACCGCGCCGGCGTCGAGCTTCTCCGCCATCGTATGCACGGTGATCGTGACCTGCGGCTCTCCGTGCAGCAGTGCCCAAAACGTCGGCATCATGCCGCGATAGAAGGGCAGCTTGCCGTTGTGGATGTTGATCGCGTGCGGGCAGGCCTGCAGGGCGGCGGGGCGGAAGATCTCCGGTGCCGAGACCGACAGCAGCACGTCCACGTGGCGCTCACCCAGGGTGCGGAGGTAGGCCTCGTCGTTGATGCTGGCGATCTGGCGGACCGGGACGCCGGCGCGGGCGGCCAGCGCGGCCACGCTGCTGGGCCGGCCAAAACGCTCGGAGAGGAGCGCGCCGGCATAGCGGGCCAGCAACCGGCCCAGATCCACCGTCCCGTACAGCTTCCAGAAGCGCCGCAGCAGCGCCAGCCGTGACTCGTTGAAGTTGCGCAGCAGCACGATTTCCAGCAGCTGCACCCGGCCGCCGGCCGCTTCCTGCAGGAAGGACTCGAAGAACCGGCCTGTGAAGAACGGATCGTCCTGGGTCACGGCGACGACGGTCACGGGGCCGGGAGGGGCGGAGCGGGCAGGGGACGGAATGGTCATCTCGCGGATGGATTCTCGCAAATGTAAACGCTCCGATTCAGGTGGAGAAATACCGAGGGGCGCCGAAGCGCCCCTCGTGGCTAGCTGGCTTGCCCGTCGGACCGCTCACCAGCCGCCTTTGCGAAGCACCACGACCGGCACCGTCCGCAGCATGATCTTCAGGTCCTCCGTGAAGGACTGCCGCCCGATGTACTCCAAGTCGAGGCTCACCTTGCGGCGCACGTCCTCGATGGAGCGGTCGTAGTGATGGTTGATCTGCGCCCATCCGGTGATCCCCGGGCGTACCTTGTGACGCAGGCGATAGCTCGTGATCTGCTGCTGCAGATCGGTGACGATGCCCGGTTGTTCCGGCCGTGGACCCACGATGTTCATGTCGCCGCGCAGCACGTTGAACAGCTGGGGCAGCTCGTCGAGCCGGTACTTGCGCAGCACGCGTCCGACCGGCGTGATCCGTGGATCGTCGGGCCGTGCCCACACCTGCTCGGCCTTCTGCTGCACGTACATCGTCCGGAACTTGTAGATCCGGAACGGCCGGCCGCCCAGATCGAGGTGTCGCCGGCCGTTGGCCGTGCCGTCCGGTTCCCGCCGGTCCAGGCCGACGCGAGTCTGCATGAACAGCACCGGCCCCGGCGAGGTCAGCCGGATCAACAGCGCCACCACCGCCATCACCGGCGCGGCGATCACCAGCCCCACCACTGCGACGACCACGTTCAGCACACGGCGGGCGCCCTCGGCGCGCGGCTGGGACGGACCCAGCCCACGCACCAGTGCGACGGGCGCTGGAACAGTGAATCGTTCGACTAGGTTCGGGGCGGACATGGCCTCATGTGGTCCCGGTCTAGGGGTGAGTGGTGCCGTTTCGCTAACGGGGCCTTTCGGCCCCCCGCGCCGGGAAGAGCAAAGGCCGTGCGCGCCGGTCGTGTTACCGGGCAAACGCGTAACATGTGTTATTTCAATTGCTTACAGATTCGCTGCCGAACTGCGGGAGGGTGCTGAGGCCCCGGTTCTGTGGCGGCCCTTCGCTAGTTGTTGGGGTAGTGCCACAAGGTTTCTTCAGAACTCATGAAGAACGCGCGAAGGAGAGCCTGGGCTCTCCTCTGCTACCTAGTCGCCATTGCTGGTGGCGAGCAGGTTTCGCTCCAGGCCATGCCGCTCCATGAGGCGGTACAGCGTCGTACGGTCTACCCCGGCGATGCGGGCGGCCTTGGACATGTTGCCGCCGGCCTGTTGCACGAGTCGCGTGAGGTAGCGCCGCTCGAATGCCGAGAGGAGTCGCTCGCGGGCGGCGTGATAGCTCTCTCCCGGCGGGCCTTCAGCCTCGAGCGCGCTCGCGGCCTCGGGCGGCGCACCGGCGGCCTCCTTCTGCTCGCCGATGAAGGGGATGTCCTCGGGTTGGATGTCGGCACCCGGTTCGAGCAGCACGACCGCATGCTCTACGACGTTCTGCAGCTCGCGGACGTTGCCGGGCCACGAGTGCGTCGCCAGGGCGCGCAGGGCTCCGCTGCTCCAGGTGGGGAGCGGCTGCCCGGCATCGCGATGACGCTTCCAGTAGTAGGAGAGGAAGTGGTTCGCCAGCAGCGGGATGTCTTCGGGCCGGGAGCGCAGCGGCGGCATATGGATCGGCACGACCCGCAACCGGTAGTAGAGATCCTCGCGCAGCGCGCCCGACGCGACCGCCTCGTCGGGGTCGATGTTGGTGGCGGCGATGAACCGGACGTTGACCACCGCGTCCGTGGTTTCGCTTCCCACCCGGCGCACGACGCCGTCCTGGATCACGCGCAGCAGCTTGGCCTGGATCGGCTTCGGCATCTCGATGAGCTCGTCCAGGAACATGGTGCCGCCGTTCGCGGTCTCGAGCAGTCCGGGTTTGTCGCGCACGGCACCGGTGAAGGCGCCTTTGACGTGGCCGAACATCTCCGACTCGAGCAGCGCCTCGGGCAAGGCGGCGCAGTTGATAGCGACGAGCGGGCGGCTGGAGCGACGGCTGTGGTGGTGGATGAACTGGGCGATCAGCTCCTTGCCCGAGCCGCTCTCACCCGTGATGAACACCGAAGCGTCGGTGGCGGCCACCTTGCGGGCCAGCGCGATGATCTTGCGGAACGCCGGAGCGCTCCCCAGCACGTTGAACTTCTCGGATTCGCCCGCCTCGGGCTTCTCGAGCTGCGCCTGCTGCTGGGTGCGCGACTCGCGCGCCACGACGACGGCGTGGGCCGCGCGCCCGATCAGAATCTGGAGATGCGTGGCCGAGAACGGCTTGGGCAGGTAATCCCAGGCGCCGGCTCGCAGCGCCTCGAGGCTCGAATCCACGCTCGGATTCCCGGTCATCACGATGACGATGGACTCGGGGTGAGTGGCCAGCGCCGCCCGCAACAGCTCCATGCCCGGGACCTGGCTCATGTACAGATCCACGAGGACGATGTCGAAGCCCCGGCGCTTGAGCGTTTCGAGCGCCTTGTCGCCGCGCGAACAGACGGTAACGTTGTAGCCCTCGGCTTCGAGGTAGGACGCGCAGCTCTCGCGCATCACGCGCTCGTCGTCCACGACGAGAATGCTCAGGCTGGCACGGGCCCGGACGTCCACCTGCACGAGCTTGGAGACGTCCCGGCTCAAGGCGGGATCGGTAGTGTTCACAGCCACGGTGCAGCAGTCCTCGTTGCGGGAGTCCGGCATCGCGGCGGCGCAGCGCCGCACGATCGGCGGCTTCGCATTGCAGGGATCGGGCCCGCAAGTCCACCGTGCTGCAAGTGGTTATGCAACTGGCGCCTGTGGTTGCTTTGCCGCAACAAAGCGTGGTATGGAAGCATCACTCTGTGGCTTAAATGCAACAAAGTGGCGCATTCCGCAACCCCCGGGGGGACCGGGGCAAGGTGCCGAGAACCTTGGTCAAAAATCACGGCACGGTCTGGACTTTGCAGGGTCCGGCATGGGCTATACCGTAATAGCGGCCTCTGCCGCGGTTCCCTTGGCCTGGGCCCTGTGGGCGCCCGGCCTTTCAGTTTGAGGTTTAGAACGCATGCCGAATGAACTGCCGGTTCCGCCACCGGTGCCGCAGACCGTCCCGCACTCGACGGCGCTGCAAGCCAATCAAGGCTATCCCGCGCCGGCGTTGTACGGCGGTGCGCAGCTTCCCGGCGGTGGACCGGATTGGCGCCGCATCGTGGCGTCGGTTGTTCGTTTCAAATGGCTCGTGCTGGGCGTCGTGGTGCTGGGCACCGCCGCCGGCTTCGGGCTGAGCAAGTTCCTCTTCAAGCCCGGCTATCTGGCGCGAGCCCGCATCTGGGTGGATGTACAGGATCGCACCGCGCGCACGCCGCAGTCGTTCACCATCAGTCCCGCGCTGTCGATTTCGACCGGCTGGAAGGACCTGCTGTATTCCGACGCGGTGATGGACTGGGTGGTGCGCCAGCGGCACCTCTACCTCTGGTGGGAGAACGACGCCGACTCCAGCCTCTTCGACGCGTTCGACATTCAGGACCGGTTCCTTCCCGGCACGTACGCGCTCAAGGTGGACAGTGCGGCGCGGAAGTACACCCTGGTCGGCGAAGACGGGTCGACCGTCGAGACGGGCGTGGTGGGCGATTCGATCGGCCGGCGCCTCGGATGGATCTGGGCGCCGCCGGTAACGGCGTTGACGAAAGGGCGCGTCATTCCGTTCGGCGTGGCATCACCCCACGAGACGGCGCTCAGCATCGCCAGTGCGCTGACCGTGCGCGAAGACGAGAACGGCAACTTCATGACGCTGGACCTGAAGGAGTCGGATCCGGAATTCGCCGCCGGGACGCTGAACGCGATCGTCGAACGCTTCGTCACGCAGGCCGGAGAAATGAAGAGCCAGAAGCTGCGTGAGGTGACGCAGATTCTGGGGCGGAGCCTCAGGGAGGCGCAGGACAAGCTGGCGGCGGCGGAAGCCCGGCTGCGAGCCTTCCGGGTGCGCTCGGCGACGCAAATCGCCCTCAGCACTCCCGGTGGGCAGATCGATACCCGGGACCCCTCCGCCAACGCGTTTTTCACCAACCGCATGCTGCTCGATCAGGTGCAGCAGGACCGGCAGGTGATCGAGCGCGTGCTCGCGACGGCCGCCGATTCGGGCGTGCGACAGGACGAGCTGGAGAACATCCCCTCCGTGCAGCGGTCGGCGCAGCTGACCGCGGCGCTCCGGGAGCTGACCTCGAAGCAGGCGGACCTCCGCACGCTGCGGTATCGCTACACGGATGAACAGCCGTCGGTGCGCAGGCTGGCGAGCGACATCGAACTGCTCCAGAAGCGCACCATTCCGCTGCTGGCCCAGGGCCTGATGGCCGATCTACAGACACGCGAGAACGACCTGCGCCGCGTGGTGGCCCAGGGCTCCTCGAGCCTGGGGCAGATCCCATCGCTCGCGATCGACGATGCGATGCTGGTGCGCAACGTCACGACCGCGGAGCAGACCCTGGCGGCGATTCAGCAGAACTACGACCAGGTGCGGTTGGCGGAAATGAGCGCCCTGCCGGATCTGAAAGTTCTCGATCCGGCGGTCGTCCCCATGCGGCCGGTGGGGAGCCTGGCTCCGGTGGTCATCGTGCTGGCCTTCCTGGGGAGTCTGGGCGCGGGCATCGTGGGGGCCGTGCTGCTCGACCGGACCGACACGCGGTTCCGCTACCCCGAGCAGGTCACGACCGACATGGGGCTCAACATCCTGGGCGTGGTCCCGCGCGTCTCCCGCGAGAACGGCAATGGCCGCAACGCGCCGCAGGTGATCGAGGCGCTGCGCTCCATCCGGCTCGGGGTGCAGAACGCCTACGGCGCCGGGCCGATGGTCCTGACCATCACGAGCCCGGGCTCCTCGGACGGAAAGTCGTTCATCACGTCGAACCTCGGGCTGGCCTTCGCCGACGCCGGATTGCGCACCATCGTGATCGACGGCGACATCCGTCGCGGCCTGCTGCATCGCGTGCTGAACGCGAAGCGCAAGCCGGGGCTGATCGATCACCTCAGCGGCAACGCGGGGCGTGAGGACATCATCCAGAAGACCGACTTCCCGCAGCTCAGCTTCATCGGGTGCGGGCAGCGCACACCCAACGGCCCCGAGCTCCTGAGCTCCCCGGCGATGGGGCAGCTGCTCACGGCGTTGCGCTCGCGCTTCGATGTGATTCTGGTGGATTCGGCACCCATGGCCGCCGGCGTCGACCCCTACGTGCTGGGCACCCTCACGGGCAATCTGCTGCTGGTGATGCGCACGGGCGTCACCGACCGCGAGCTGGCACAGGCGAAGATCGACCTGCTCGACCGGCTCCCGGTGCGCGTGCTGGGCGCCGTGCTGAACGATGTCGAGGCTGGTGGCGCCTACCGCTACTATGCCTATTACCTCGCGGGATATGAAGTTTCCGAGGAGGACGCGGACAGGAAGCTGGTCCGCCCCGGCTGAGCGCTGGCCCCAATCTTGAAGTGACTGGCCTCGAACGGCTCGGGGGGACGTGGATCGATGTGTGGCATCGTAGGCTATAGCGGCACGCGGGAAGCGGCGCCGATTCTCATCGAAGGGCTGCACCGCCTGGAGTATCGCGGCTACGATTCCGCGGGCGTGGCGGTGCAAAACGGCACGGGCGTGGTGCTGCGCAAGCTCGCCGGGCGAGTCGTGCGGCTGCATCAGTTGCTCGATGCCGAGCCGGTGTGCGGCCAGAGCGGTATCGCGCACACCCGCTGGGCTACCCACGGGGCTCCCACCCGCACCAACGCGCATCCGCACACCGACTGCAGCGGCGGCATCGCGCTGGTCCACAACGGCATCATCGAGAACGCCGACGCGCTCCGCACCAAGCTGCAGGAGGCCGGCCACGAGTTCGGCACCGAGACCGACACCGAGACGCTGGTCCACCTGATCGAGGAGGCGGCCGGCGCCACGCTCGAGGACCGCGTCATCGCGGCGCTGGCCCACGTCGAAGGCACGTACGGACTCGCCGTCATTTCGTCCGCGGAGCCGGGCAAGATCGTGGTCGCGCGTCAGGGATCGCCCGTGCTGCTGGGGATCGGGGACAAGGAGTACTTCGTCGCGTCGGACGCCTCGGCGATTCTCGAGCACACGCGCTCGGTCGTCTACCTCGACGACGGCGACATCGCCGTCGTCACGCCCGAGGGCTACCGCGTGCTGGACCGCGAGCAGCGGGACCAGGAGCGGCAGGTGAGTGATATCGAGTGGGACCTCGCCGCCATCGAGCTGGGTGGCTACCCCCACTTCATGTTGAAGGAGATCTACGAGCAGCCCGAGACGGTGACGGCCACGCTGCGTGGCCGCCTGCTGTTCGAGGAGGGCAGCGCCCGCCTGAATGGTCTGAATCTCACACCCGAGGACTGCGCCGCGATCCAGCGCATCCTGATCGTGGCCTGCGGGACGTCGTGGCATTCGGGGCTGGTGGGCCGGTACGCGCTGGAGGAGCTGGCGCGCATCCCGGTGGACGTCGAATACGCATCCGAATACCGCTACCGCCCGCGGCTGCATCAGCCGGGGACGCTGGCGATCGCGATTTCCCAATCCGGCGAGACCGCCGATACGCTCGAGGCGATGCGCGCGGCGCGCGCGGCGGGGTGCCGCGTGGTCGGCATCGTGAACGTCGTGGGCAGCACGATCGCGCGCGAGTCGGACGGCGGCATTTACCTGCATGCCGGTCCTGAGATCGGCGTCGCCTCGACGAAGGCGTTCACGTCGCAGATCACGGCGCTGCTGCTGCTCGGTCTCTACCTCGGCCGGCAGCGCGGCGCCCTGTCGGAGGAGGATGGACGCAACTTCGCCGTCGAGCTCTCGAACCTGCCCGAGCTGGTGCGGCGGACGCTCGAGATGTCGGCGGGGGTCGCCGAGCTGGCCAAGCGGTTCGCGGACACGCACAATGCGCTGTATCTGGGCCGCGGCGTGAATTTCCCGGTGGCGCTCGAAGGAGCGCTGAAGCTCAAGGAGATCAGCTACATCCACGCGGAAGGGTATCCCGCCGCCGAAATGAAGCACGGCCCGATCGCGCTGATCGACGAGAACATGCCCGTCGTGTTCGTCGCCCCGCACGATCAGGTGTACCAGAAAGTGCTGGCCAACATGCAGGAGGTGAAGGCGCGCGGCGGCCGCATCCTGGCGCTGACGAGCGACGGAAACGGCGATCTCGGATCCCTGGTGGACCAGGAGCTGCACGTGCCGCCGGTGGCGCCGCTGCTCTCCCCCGTCGTCACGGCGATCCCGCTGCAGCTGCTCGCCTATCACATCGCGGTGCTCCGCGGCTGCGACGTGGACCGCCCCCGTAACCTGGCCAAGAGCGTAACGGTAGAGTAGCGCGAGGCACTGCAATCCCTATATTCTTGCTGACTACACGACCATGGAGAGTGGGATGCGCCGCGTTGCCCCGAGCAGTGAGCACGGAGCAGGCAGCAGTATTTTCGGGCACGCCGTGAGGTACTGCTCCGTGCTCCGTGCTCCTGTGGCGGTGGCGGTTCTCCTCGCGACGCAAGCGATTCTCCGGCCGCTTCCGGCCCAGGTCGCCGCCGCCGACAGTGCCCTCTACAAGCTCACCGTCTCCCGCGACACGCTCCAGGCGCTGCTCACCGCGCTCGACTCCACAGCGGTCTCTCCGGATTCGAGCGCGGCGGTCAAGGCCCGGGCCAAGGTGCTGGCGGGCCAGATCCGCGCCCGGCTGGACCGCGGCGACTTCAACCCGGGCGACCGCATCGAGCTACAGGTGGACAGCGAGGCGCAGCTCAACGACACCTTCCCGCTCGGTCCGAATCAGGAGCTGGTGCTGCCGGTGGTGGGCGTGATCTCGCTGCACGGGGTGCTGCGCGCAGAGCTCCAGGGCGCGATGCGGCGGGAGCTGTCTCGTATGCTGCGCGACCCGATCGTGCGGGCGACGGCGCTGATCCGTGTGTCGGTAGTCGGGGAAGTGGTCAAGCCGGGGTTCTATCTGGTGCCACCGACTGCGGTGGTGTCGGACGCGCTCACCGCGGCGAGCGGGCCGACGCAGAATGCCCGGATGGACAAGATGTACGTCGAGCGGGCGGGGCGACGCTTCATTGAAGGACAGCCGTTCCAGCAGATGATCGCCGAGGGGCGCACCCTGGACGACGCCAATATCCGGCCGGGGGACAAGATCGTGGTACCGGCCGCGAACTCGGGGAGCATGTTCGAGACGGTGCGCACGATTTCCATTATCCTCAGTATTCCGCTGACAATCTACGCCTTGACCCAGGTCTTCAAGAAATAGCGTGTCAGTATTCCGCTGACAGTCTACGCCCTGACCCAAGTTTCCAAGAAATAGCGTGACCGGCCGACCAGCCCGGGCATCTTCTTCAGGTGCCCGGGCAGCTTCCACTTTTCCACATCACAATTCCACACCCGCCGGGCTCATGTGACCTTGCGCCGCGCGCCGGGGTAATTGACGGGGGCTTGACGCCCCGGCCCCTAGTTTCCGCGTGGAAAACCTAGGCAAGTACTTGACCGGCCTGTATATTAGGCGCCCCGGTCGGTCCACATTTTTCTCCACAAGGAGCCGTCGCGCCGTGGAATCGTCGCTCCGTCCTTCCGCGTCAGCGATCCCGGTCGCCGTTCCGGCGGCCGAGTCGGTGCCGCGCGGGGGGAACGGCGGGGCGCGGCGCTGGGAGACGCCGCCGGCGGGCTCGCCGGTGCGGCTGCGGCTCGACCTGCAACGACGGGCGCGTTCCAACCTGCGCCGGCATGTGGTGCGGGCCGCCACGCGCTTTGTGGTGCTGGTGTTGGCGGATCTCCTCTCCTTCTATCTGATGCGGGCGTTGGTGCGCGGCGTGCGGGATCATGCGGTCCTGGGGGAGTGGGTCGCGGGTGTGATGGGATCGGTGTTGCCGGCCGGGATTCTCAATGGGTGGCAGTTCGCGTCGGCGCTGTTCGTGAGCCTCGTGCTCCTGGGGTGCTACGGAGCGGGAGACCAGCGGCGCGATCCGCGGCGGCTGTTCACCGCGGCCGCGCTCGCGACGGCGTTGCCGTTGTGGATGGCGATCTGGATTCGTGGGCCGAGCGTGGTCGCGTTCGAGTTCGCGCTGACGACGGCACTCGTGTGGGCCGGCCTCGTGGCCGATCGGTTGGGGGTGGAGTGGATCGTGGCGCGGGTGCGCCCGCCGGAGCAGACGGCGGCGCGGGCGTTGTTCGTGGGCACGGCGGCGGAATGCGCGGCCGTGGCGGGGATGCCGGCGTTCGAGGGTCGCGGGGACTTCCTTCCGGTGGGATTCGTGGACACGCAGCAGCCGGCCGCGATCCACGCGTTGGGGCATTTCGCCGAGCTGGCGCAGGTGATCCACGACTGCGGTGCAGAAGCCGTCGTCGTGTGTGGGCAGATCAGCGACCGGCGGCTGGCGGACGTGGCCAACGCGGCGCTGGCGGCCGAGTGCAAGCTGCTGACCCTGCCGTGCGGGATGGACATTCCGGGCGTGGAACCGGGGATCGTGTGGCGGCGGGGGCAGCCGCTGATGGAGCTGACGGCACCCACGCTCAAGGGCTGGCAGCTTGCGGTGAAGCGCATGGTGGACATCGTGGGTGCCGCGCTCGGTGTCGTGGTCGCGGCGCCCATCATGGCGGTGGTGGCAGTGGCGGTGAAGCTCGATTCGCCCGGGCCCATCTT
>DATICZ010000332.1:0-12424 GCA_035456525.1 Gemmatimonadales bacterium | reverse complement strand
GACGATCTTCTCCATTCACCGCCGCGTCACACCGGACGGCGGTCCCGGGACGCTCGAGGACTGCCTGCAGCCGGGGCACCGCCAGGTCGCCGCCGGCTACATCCTGTACGGCTCGAGCACGATGCTCGTCTACACCACCGGAAAGGGCGTTCACGGCTTCACCCTCGAGCCCTCGATCGGCGAATTCCTGCTGTCGCATCCGCAGTTCCGGACGCCGGAGATCGGCAAGTATTACAGTGTGAACGAGAGCTACTGGGACCGCTGGTCGGATCCGGTGCACAGGACGGTGGCCGCCTTCAAGTCGGGCACGCACGGGGCGAAGGCGAAGAACGCGCGCTACATCGGGTCGCTCGTCGCCGACTTCCACCGGAACCTCGTGACCGGCGGCATCTTTCTTTATCCGGCCGACACGAAGAACCCTCAGGGAAAGCTGCGCCTGCTCTACGAGGCCGCGCCGCTCGCGCTGATCGCGCAGCAGGCGGGCGGGCTCGCCACCGACGGGCACCGTCGCATTCTCGACATCGTCCCTGAGACCCTGCATCAGCGCGTGCCGCTCATCATCGGCAGCCGCCAGGACGTAGAGCTGGCCACCGGCATCCTGTCGGAGGAGCCGGTCCGGGCGTGAGCGACCGACGCCCGGTCTACGGCCCGGATGACTGGGCGGAGGATCCCGCTCGGCAGCTTGGCGAGCCCGGCACATTCCCGTTCACCCGCGGCGTCCACCCCACGATGTACCGCGGCCGGCTGTGGACGATGCGGCAGTACGCCGGGTTCGGCACCGCCGAAGAGACGAACGCCCGCTTCCGGCACCTGCTCGCGGCGGGGCAGACCGGCCTCTCGGTGGCGTTCGATCTGCCTACGCAGATGGGCTACGACTCCGACCACGCCATGGCGGAAGGCGAGGTGGGACGGGCCGGCGTGGCGATCGACACGGTGGACGATCTCGAGCGGCTGTTTCACGAGATCCCGCTCGACAAGGTCTCCACCTCCATGACGATCAACGCCACGGCGGCGATCCTGCTGGCGATGTACGTGGTGGTGGGGGAGGAGCAGGGAGTGGCGCGGAGCGCCCTCCAGGGCACGATCCAGAACGACATCCTGAAGGAGTTCATCGCGCGCGGCACCTACATCTACCCGCCCGAGCCGTCGTTGCGGCTGATCGTCGATCTGTTCCGCTACGTGTCCGACGAAGGGATGAAGGTCAATCCCATCTCGATTTCGGGCTACCACATCCGTGAGGCGGGTGCCACCGCCGTGCAGGAGCTGGCGTTCACCTTCGCCGACGGCCTCGAGTACGTGCGCCGCGCCGTGGCGGCGGGGCTCGACGTGAACCGGTTCGCGCCGCGACTGTCGTTCTTCTTCGCGGGCTACACCGACTTGTTCGAGGAAGTGGCCAAGTTCCGCGCCGCGCGACGCCTCTGGGCGCGCCTGATGAAGGACCGCTTTGGGGCGGGCGAGGAGGCGTGCCGGCTGCGCTTCCACACGCAGACCGGGGGTGCGACCCTCACCGCCCAGCAGCCGGTGAACAACGTGGTCCGCGTGGCGATTCAGGCGCTGGCGGCCGTGCTCGGGGGGACGCAGTCGCTCCACACCAATTCCTACGACGAGGCCCTGGCGCTGCCGACGCGGGCGAGCGCGACGCTCGCGCTGCGCACCCAGCAGGTGCTGGCGCACGAGACCGGCGTGCCGGAGGTGGTGGATCCGGTGGGGGGGAGCTGGTACGTGGAGCGTCTCACCGACGAGCTGGAGGGCGCCGCCGCTGCGCTGATCGACGACGTCGAGGCGCTGGGTGGGGCGGCGCGGGCCATCGAGCAGGGCTATTTCCAGCATGCGATCGCGCGCAGCGCCTACGAGCAGCAGCGCCGCATCGAAGCGGGCGAGCAGGTGGTGGTCGGCGTGAACCAGTTCGACGACGGCTCCGGTGTCCCCACCGTTCCGCAGCCCGACTACCGGGCGCTGGCGGTCGCGCAGCAGCGCCGCGTCGCCGAGGCCCGGGCGCGGCGCGACGCAGCCGGCGTGGAGCACGCGCTCGCGGCGCTGCGCCAGGCCGCCCGGACGCCAGATGGTCCCCTCATGCCGCGGATTCTCGATGCGGTTCGCGCGCGGGCTACCGTCGGGGAGATCAGCGACGTGCTGCGCGCGGTGTGGGGCGAGTATCGCCCCGCATGAGCGGGCCCGTCTCCCGCTCCCATTGACTTTCTAGGGGAGGGACGGCATGTTCCCATAGACATTCTATGGGAGAAGCCGTGGCGGAACCCCTGGACCTGCTGCGCGGAACGCTCGACCTCCTGATCCTCAAGGCGTTGAGCTGGGGCCCGGCGCACGGCTATGCCGTCGCCCGCTGGATCGAGCGCGCCACCGGCGAGGCGCTGGCGATCGAGGAAGGGTCCCTCTATCCCGCGCTGCACCGGCTCGAAGAGCGGGGACTCGTCTCGGCCGAGTGGGGCACCTCCGAGAACAACCGCCGGGCGCGATTCTACCGGCTGACCCCCGTCGGCCGCCGGAACCTGCGGCACGAGGCGGACGGCTGGACCCGTTTCGCGCGCGCGATCTTCGCTGCGCTCGATGCGCCGGCGAACCCGCAGCCGGTGGGTGGCTGAGACATGGCCGAACCGCTGTGGCGGCGCTACCTCCGCTTTTTCGGCCCTGATCCGGCGGCCGATGCGGACGACGAGATCCGCTACCACCTCGACCGCCTGACCGAGGATTTCCGCTCGCGCGGCCTCGGGGAGCGGGAGGCGCAGGAGGCTGCGCGGGCCCGGTTTGGCGACCCGGTCGCGGTGCGGCGGGCGTTGCAGACCGCCGGCAGCCGCCGGGTGCGCCGCGAGCGCCGGGCGGAATGGCTCGCTGCACTCGGACAGGACTTCCACCATGCCCTGCGGCGCCTGCGGCGGGAGCGAGGGTTCACGTTCGCGGTGGTGAGTGTGCTGGCGCTCGGGATCGGGGCCGCGACGGCGATGTTCAGCGCCGTGGACGCGGCGCTGTTCCGACCGCTCCCCTTCGCGAGCCCCGACCGCTTGGTCGTCTTGCGACATGTGAACGTGCCGTTCCGGGCCGAGGATTTCCGGCCCTCGGGCGGCGACGGCGCGGACGAGGCCCCACGCCCGGTGAGGTTCGTGGAAATCACCGATGTCGCAGAGCTCTCCGGCGTGTTTTCGCACGTCGCGGCGTATGCCGTGGGGGGCCTCAATCTAGACGACCCCGACCGCCCATTGCGGGTGCGCGCGGGGGTCGTGTCCGCGGATTTCTTCGGGACGTTGGGAGTGCCCCCGGCCCTGGGCCGGACCTGGTTGCCGGACGACGGGACGCCGGACGCGGCGCCGGTCGTCATTCTGTCGGATGGCCTATGGAGGCGGCAGTTCGGCGGGGGAGCGGTGCTGGGACGCGACCTGCGTCTCAACGGACGAGCGTATCGAATCGTGGGCGTCATGCCCCGGGGATTCGGCTTCCCCGAAGGCAGCGATCTCTGGATCCCTCTCTCGGTGCCCATCATTCCAGCCACCTTCGAGCCGTTCCGCGGCTGGCTGCCTTCGACGGTCGTGGCGCGAATCGCGGCCGGGGTCTCCCGGGAGACGGCCGCTGCACGCCTGATGACGCTGTGGCAGCGACGCGCGGCCGATGCGCGCGTACCTGGGAAACGATCCAACCTCGAAGTAACAGTCGATGAGCTGCGGCGCCTGGGGGCGTTGACGCCGCTGCAGCAGACGCTCACGGGCGACCAGCGGCGCGCCCTGCTGATTCTCCTGGGTGCCACGGGCCTGCTCCTGCTCCTCGCCTGCGCCAATGTGACCAACCTCCTTCTCGCGCACGCGGCCACACGCCGCCGCGAGATCGCCGTCCGCGCCGTGCTCGGCGCCACGCGCGGACGCGTGACGCGGCAGCTTCTCACGGAGAGCGTCGTGCTCGCCGGTCTCGGCGGCGTCTGCGGCCTGGGCGTCGCCCGGCTCGTCCTGGAGCTGGTCCGGCTCCTGCTGCCGCCGGCCCTCGTGACGGTGTCCCCGCCGCACCTCGATCTCCGCGTCCTCGCCTTCGCCACCGCGGTCGCGCTGCTCACGGGACTCGGCTTCGGCGCCTGGCCGGCGATCGGGGCGGGGCGCACCGATGTGGGAGAAACGATCAAGACCGGAGGGGGCTGGGGAACGACCGCCCGGGGGGCGCGGCGCGTGCGGCGGGCACTCGTGTCGCTGGAGCTCGGGGTCGCATTGACGCTGCTCGTCGGCGCGGCGCTCATGCTGCACAGCCTGCAGCGCGTGCTCGCCGCCGGGGCAGGGCTCGACCCTCACAGCGTGGCGACGCTGCAGCTCGGTTATGCGGGATCCATCCCCACTGCCGCTCGGATGCAGCGCATCGAAGACGTGCTGCAGCGCCTCACCGCCGTCCCGGGGATCGAGGCGGCGGGCGTCGTGAACGATCTTCCGCTCGAGGGGCAGGCGGGCATTGCTCTGCTGATCCAGGCCCCCGGGCGGCCGGCGCTCCCGGGCGCGGAGCCGTTGTTTGCCCGGTACCTGATCGCCTCGGGTGGCTACTTCCGTGCCCTCGGCATCCCGCTGCTGCGCGGCCGGGTATTCGACGCCGCGGACGATTCCAGCGCGAAGGTTGTGATCGTCAATGATTCGCTCGCCCGGTTGCTCTGGGCCGGCGTCGATCCGATCGGGCGCCCGCTGCACAGTGTTTGGGAGTCGCCGTACACCGTGATCGGCGTCGTGGGGGACGTCAAGGATGCCAGCCTGGAACGCCCGCCGCCGCCGCAGATGTATTTCCCGGTGCGGGCGATGACGCCCCAGACACTGTCGATCGTTGTCCGCGGCACGCTCCCGGCCGACGCGCTGCTCCGCCGCCTGCGCGAGGCGGTGCGCCAGGTCGACCCGGCGCAGGCCGTCTACAACGTGCGCATGATGAGTGATGTGCTCGGCACCTCGCTCCGGCCACGCCGCACCAACACGCTGCTCATCGTCCTGTTCGGAGCGCTGGCGCTGGTGCTGGCCGCGTTGGGAGTGTATGCGGTGGTCCGTCACGGCATGGCGCAGCGGACCCGGGAGCTCGGCATCCGCAGCGCTCTCGGTGCAACCGGTGGCGACCTCGTGGCGCTCGTCGCGCGAGAGATGCTCGGAGCGACGGTGGCGGGCCTGGCCGCCGGTCTCCTCGGCGCCTGGGCCCTGGCGCGCGTACTCGCAAGCCAGCTGTACGAGGTGAAGATCGGTGACGGCGCCTCGTTTGCATTGGCCGCCGCCGTCCTTCTCGCAGCGGCGGCGCTGGCGACCCTCCTGCCCGCGCGGCGGGCGCTGCGGCTCGATCCAATAGACGTGATCCGGACCGAGTAGCGCCCCCAGCGCTCTGGTTTGACGGCCCGCCGGTTTACCGCCAGACTACAGGCAGGAACCCACGCTGTCTCGTCGACCTCCCGGCGTCTTGCAGAGGAGAAGGATGATGCGCGCTCGCCAGGTTCTCCTGATGCTGGCCGTATCCGCGCTGACCACGTCGGTCGCGGCCGCCCAGCAGCTCCAATACCCGCCGGCTCCCAAGGGCGACGTGACCGACGAGTATTTCGGCCACCGCGTCGCCGACCCGTACCGCTCGCTCGAGGACCTCGACGCCCCGGCCACCAGGGCCTGGGTCGCGGCGGAGAACGCGCTCACGTTCGGCTATCTGTCGAAGGTGCCGCTGCGCGACTCGATCCGTGCCCGGCTCACCGGTCTGTGGAACTACCCGAAGATGAGCATCCCCGTGCGCGAGGCCGGGCGGCTCTGGTTCCGCCGGAACACGGGACTGCAGCGGCAATCGGTGCTGTATCGGGCGAGCGCGACCGGAGGCGACCCCGTCGCGGTGCTCGATCCCAACGCGCTCTTCCCGGACGGAGCGACGGCGGTCGCGCAATGGTCCGTCTCGCCCGATGGACGCACGCTGGCCTACACGACCGCGGCCGGCGGCTCCGATCTGCAGGACATTCACCTGCGCGACCTCGCGGCCGGCAAGGACCTGCCTGACGTGGTGCTGCACGTGAAGTTCACCGGCATTTCCTGGACCCAGGACAGTCGCGGGTTCTACTTCTCCCGCTTCCGGAGTTCGGTCGAGCAGGCGAGCCTGCGCAACGCCAATACCCACCATCAGCTCTGGTATCACACGGTGGGCGCATCCACCGACCGGAAGATCTTCGAGCGGGCGGACGATTCGACCGCCTTCGTGGGTGGAGGGACCTCGGACGACGGGCGCTGGCTGTTCGTGAATTCCGCCAGCGGTACATCGAACAACCGCCTTTGGCTGGCCGACCTGAAGGATCCGCGGCACCCCAACCTGGCGGCGCCGTTGCAGCCGGTGACCACCGCCGAAGACGCCGACTACAACCCGCTGGGCGTGGTGCGGGATACGCTCTACCTGTTCACCAACTGGATGGCGCCGCGCGGCCGGATCGTCGCGGCGGCGGTGGGGGACAGCGACCGGACGCACTGGCGCACGATCGTTCCCGAGGGGCCCGACGTGCTCTCGTCGACCCTCCTGGTCGGGAACCGGCTCGTGCTCGGCTACCTGGTGGACGTGCAGAGCCGCATTCGGCTGTACGACCTGGCGGGGCGTGCTCAGGGCGAGGTGTCGCTACCGGACGTCGGGAGCGCCGGCGGCCTGAACGGCCGCACCGACGGGAACGACTTCTTCTTCCAGTTCGCCTCCTACCTGCGGCCGCCGACCGTGTACCGCTACGACCTGGCGACGGGGAAGCTGCAGCCGTTCATGCCGGTGACGACGCCGTTCGATCCGTCACCCTTCGAGACGCGCGCCACGTTCTATCAGTCCAAGGACGGCACCCGCGTGCCGATCTTCATCACGGCGCGCAAAGGACTGGCTAAGGACGGCAGCCATCCCACGCTGCTATACGGCTACGGCGGTTTCGACATCAGCCTGACGCCGTCCTTCTCCCCCGCAGTGGCGGCGTGGCTCGAGATGGGTGGGGTGTACGCGGTCGCCAACCTGCGGGGCGGCGGGGAGTACGGGGAAGCCTGGCACCACGCGGGGATGCTGGAGAAGAAGCAGACCGTGTTCGACGATTTCATCGCAGCCGCGGAGTTTCTCGTGAGCGAGGGGTACGCCACGACGCGCACGCTCGCGATCCAGGGGGGGTCGAATGGCGGCCTGCTGGTGGGCGCGGCCATGACGCAGCGACCCGAGCTGTACGCGGTGGCGCTGCCGGCGGTCGGGGTGATGGACATGCTGCGCTATCAGCGGTTCACCGGCGGGAAATACTGGGCGGTCGAGTATGGGTCGTCCGACGATTCGAGCGACGTCGGCTACCTGCTCGCCTACTCCCCGCTGCACAACCTGAAGCCGGGGACCTGTTATCCGGCCACGCTGGTGACCACGGCGGACCACGACGACCGTGTGGTGCCGGGCCACTCGTTCAAGTTCGCCGCGACCCTGCAGGCCGCGCAGGCGTGCCCGCGGCCGACCCTGATCCGCGTGGAGACGTCGGGGAGCCACGGGTACCGTCCCACGGACCGGGTGATCGCGGAGATCGCCGACGTGTACGCGTTCGCGCTGGCCAACTTCGGGGGCCCGACGCCATAGACGTCACGGGTGAGGCCGTCCCAGCGGAATGACGACGCCGGCGCGGAACACGATGGTGCGCGCCTGCACTCGCGACACCCCGTCCTGGCGCGACACGAGCTGCCCGTCCAGGTAGTGCAACGTGACTTCGTGCCGGGGCACACGATACCACCATGTGTCCGCCTCGAGCAGGGCGCGGACTCGGCGGCGGCCGAGCAGGGCCGTGAGCCCGGCCTGCGGTACCGTGATCCGCTTGGCCCAGAGGCGGGAGAGGCCGCCCCAGGCGCGCACCTCGGCAGCGCCGCCGCGCAGCGGCACGAGCTGCACCCGCACGCCGGTGGCGGCGAACGGATACCCGACCACGCTGGCGTCGTAGAAGTCGTACTGGTAGGTGTAAGGACCGCTCTGGGGCGGCGGGGGAATGAGGTCGACCATGCATGCTGCGACTGAGAAATTCGAGAACAGCTGTCCCACGATTTCGACGCCGATCCAGCGGCCCAGACCTCCACGCAGGCGCGCACCGGCCGACAGGGCGGCACCGGACGTGCAGATCTGATCCTCGGAGAATGCCGCGGCGGCGTTGCCGGTCAGCCCCGCGTCCACGACCACTTCGAACCGGGCCGGTGATCGCGCCTGACCCGCCAGGCGGCCGGCGGCGACGAGCGGCAGGAGTAGCCCCAACAGGCGTCGCGCGCCGGCCGCCGGGCCTCGCCAATTCATCACGCCCGCTTCATGAGCCGCAACAGCCAGATCAGCACGATCGCTCCGACGAACGCCGTGACCAGCAAGCCGATGAGCCCGCCCGCGGAGATGTTCAGCAGACCGAAGATCCAGCCGCCGAGGAAGGCCCCCACTACGCCGATCACCAGATCACCGATCAAACCGTAACCCGCCCCCCGCATGATCTTGCCGGCGAGCCAGCCGGCGGCGAGTCCGATCACCAGGAACCAGATGAGATTCGTGCCGCTCATACTCCCTCCTTGATGAGAGCCTTCCCACCAAACCCCTCTGGCTGCCAACCTACGGGCCGACGGCGACCTGCGCGAGCGGCCCATTGCTCACACGATCGCGCCCGCCGCCTGCCTGAAAGACGCCACGGCCGGGCGCTCGGCGGCGGACCGGACGAGGCTGGCTCCTCGCGCCTCGAGCACACCGGGCCAGGCGGACGGCGCGGCGACCACCACCAGATCGAGATCGGAGTACGCGTCCATTCCCCCGGTAATGAAGGAGCCGCCGGCCGCGAGCCCCCGGACTCATCGAGGAGGAATTCTGTCATACGGCGAAACATGGCATGGGGGGCAAACATAGCTCGCGCCCGGAGCGGAGCGCACGGTATCGTTGGGCCATGCGTTTCGCCCCTCATGCCTGGCCGATGCTGCTCATCCTCTCGGGACGCGTGGCCGCGCAGGGTGCGCGCCCGCTCTACCGCGATTCCACCCGGTCCGCCGCCGAGCGCACCCAGGATCTGCTCGCCCGCATGACGCCGGAGGAAAAGTTCTGGCAGCTGTTCATGATCCCCGGCGACCTGGACGATCCCGCGCACGACTACTCGCGCGGCATCTTCGGGCTGCAGGTCACCTCCAGCGACAGCTCCGACGATGCGGCACGCGCCGACGCCGGGCGCATCAACGCCATCCAACGCCATTTCGTGGAGCGCAGCCGGCTGGGCATTCCGATCATCCCGTTCGAGGAAGCGGTCCATGGGCTACGCCGGCCGGGAGCGACGATGTTCCCGCAGGCCATCGCCCTGGCCGCGACGTGGGACACGGCGCTCGTCGGCCGGGTAGCCGGCGCGATCGCCCGCGAGACGGTGAGTCGCGGCATCCGCCAGGTCCTTTCACCCGTGTTGAACCTGGCCCGCGACGTGCGCTGGGGTCGCGTGGAGGAGACCTACGGGGAGGATTCCTATCTCGCTTCGGCCATGGGGCGAGCGTTCGTCGGGACGCTGGAGCGGGCGGGGACCGTCACGACCCCCAAGCACTTCATCGCCAACGTCGGCGATGGGGGACGGGACAGCTATCCGATCGACTACGACGAGCGGTTGCTCGCCGAGACCTACTATCCCCCCTTTGAATCGGCGATCCGGCAGGCCGGCGCCCGCTCGGTCATGACGGCGTACAACTCCGTGGACGGCGCGCCCGCCACCCAGAATCGTCGGTTGTTGACCGAGGTCCTGAAGCAGCGCTGGGGATTCCCGGGATTCGTGATCTCCGACGCCGCCGCGACCGGCGGGGCCACGGTGTTGCACATGACCGAACCCAACGCGGCCACGGCCGCGAAGCATGCGCTCGACGCCGGGCTCGATGTGATCTTCCAGTCCTCCTACGAGCAGTACCGGCCGTACTGGGAAGCATTCCGGAGCGGCATGATCGCGGCGGCGGTCGTCGATTCGGCAGTGGCACGCGTGCTCCGGGTGAAACTCGCGCTGGGACTGTTCGAGCACCCCTACGGGAATCTCGACAGCGCGCGGTTCTGGAACGGCCACTCGTCCCATCGCGCGCTGGCGCTCGAGGCGGCGCGGGAGGCAATCGTGCTGCTCCGGAACGCGCGTGGCGTGTTGCCGCTGAGCGACACGCTCCGCTCCCTGGCCGTGATCGGGGCCGATGCCGTCGAAGCCCGACTGGGTGGCTACAGCGGTCCCGGCAACCGTCCGGTCTCGATTCTCGCTGCTCTCCGCACGAGACTCGGCCCGCAACGCGTCGGATATGCGGCAGGACCCGGACGGTCGCCTCGCGACCCCGTGACCGTGCCGGCCGAAGCCCTGCGACCGGGGTTGACCGGAGAGTACTTCGACAACATCGCCCTGGAGGGGCGCCCGCTGATCGTCCGGCGCGATGAGCGAGTGGACTTCGGATGGACGCTCTCGTCTCCCGGGGCCGGCCTGGCCAGGGACTGGTACTCGGTCCGATGGAGCGGCACCCTCACCGTGCCCGCGGGAGGCGCCCGGCGTCTCGGGGTCGCGGGCAGCGACGGCTTCCGGCTCTACCTCGACGACAGCCTATTGATCGACGACTGGCAGAAGCGGTCGGCCGGGATGCATCTGGTCAACCTGACGCTCGCCGGGGGCAGCACCCACACGCTGCGGCTCGAGTTCTTCGAAACGACGGGCAACGCCCACCTCAGACTGGTGTGGGACGCCGGGGTGGTGGACGACGGGCGCGCGCGGATCGACAGCGCCGTCCACCTGGCACGCCGCAGTCAAGTCGCGATCGTCGTCGCGGGACTGGAAGAAGGAGAGTTTCGGGACCGGGCGTTCCTCGGTCTGCCGGGACGCCAGGAGGAGTTGATACGGGAGGTTGCCGCCACCGGCACGCCGGTCGTGGTGGTCATCGTGGGCGGGAGCGCCGTGACGATGCCGTGGCTCGAGCAAGTGGACGGCGTGCTCGATGCCTGGTACCCGGGGGAGGTGGGAGGGCAGGCGGTCGCCGACGTCCTGTTCGGAGACGCGGATCCCGGCGGGCGGCTCCCCATCACCTTCCCCATCGCGGAGGGGCAGCTGCCGCTCGTCTACGACCACAAGCCGACCGGCCGGGGAGACGACTACCTCGATCTCACCGGGCAGCCGCTCTTTCCGTTCGGGTTCGGGCTTTCCTACACGGCGTTCGCCTACTCGCGGCTCGTGATCGAGCCGGCCACGATCCGGCCGGGCGGGACTGCGGTAGTGCGATGTCGCGTGAAAAACGTCGGGGGGAGGGCAGGCGACGAGGTGGTGCAGCTCTATCTCCGCGACGAGCTGGCCTCGGTGCCGCGCCCCGTGCTCCAACTCGCGGGGTTTCAGCGCGTGCGGCTCGCCCCGGGGGAAGAGCGGGAGGTCGCGTTCCGGCTCGGCCCCGAGCAGCTGCGGTTGCTCGACCGCGACCTCCGGTGGGTGGTGGAGCCGGGGGCGTTCCGCGTCCTGATCGGCGGCTCGTCGAAGGACATCCGGTTGCGGGGCGCCCTCAGGGTGCAGTGAGGGCAGGGAGCGGGCGACCGGTCAGTCCCGCCACCAGACTGCGCAACGCCATCTGCCACACGAGTGGCTGACCGGGAAGCTCCCCTCGCCGCGCCGCCCGCAGCTCCTCGACCTCGCGGTCGGTGATCAACGCCTGGAGCCCCGCGGCGCTCGCCAGGATCCCCGACCGGCGGGCGAGCATTCCTTCCGCCCCGATGCGCAGCGCGCGTCCGTCCCGGCCCATGAGCGCCCCCGTGACCTGCAGCACGTTGACGGGCGTCTCGACAGAGGTGAGCCACGGCAGGTTGGACACATAGTCCGTGCCCAGCTCGATCTCCTTCTTGCCGAGCAGTCCGGTCTGGCGCACGCGGTACTGGCCGACCTCGAGGGTGAGGACGAGCACGGTCGCCACGCCGGCGGAGGCCATTCGGGCGCTCGTCCAGGCGACCCAGTCATTGGAGGGACGCCCGACGGCGAGCCGCATCCGGATGTCGCCGCGACCCAGCGCCCGACTCGTGTCCACGATGCAGTCGCCTGAAGGATCCGCCTCGCAGCTGAAGCGCACGTCGGGTGGGGTCCCGGGTGCGCTTTCCGTGCCGGTCAGGAGGAGGTTGCCGGGGAGGATCGAGTCGAGGTAGCGGCTCATCTCCTCCTGCAGGGCGGCGAGCGGCGTCCCGCGACCGGCCGCCGGATCGAACTGGGCCGCCTGCGTGGCGCCGCGCTGGTAGCCGATCGGGAAGTGACCGATGCGGCCCGTATCCGGTGCCGTCGGTGCGCTGGCGTAGAAGGGCGGGTGCTCGAGGATTCGGTCGCCGACGCCGCTGCGCAGGGTGGAGCCGGTGGCGCAGGCGCCGAGCGCGAGAGCCACCGCCGGGATGCACGCTCGCATGTGACCTCCTACGGTGTGACGATCGTCGCGTGCGCGATGGAATCGAGCCGTGGGAACTGGGCGGCCAGATA
>DATICZ010000331.1:0-6146 GCA_035456525.1 Gemmatimonadales bacterium | reverse complement strand
CTCGTAGATCAACGGGTAGCGGTTCCCCTGCTCGTCCTCGCCGGGGACCAGCTTGATGCAGTTGGCGGGGCAGATCTGCGGGCACAGCCCGCAGGCCACGCACTTGGCCCGCCCCTGCTCGTCGGTGAGCATGCGGTGCGTACCGCGCCAGCGCGGCGAGAGCGCCCAGTCGTCGCTCGCCTTCTCCTCGGGGTACTGCATCGTGACCTTCTTGCGGAACAGGTGCGAGAAGGTCAGCGCCATTCCCTTGAGCGTGGCGCGCAGGTAGGAGGTCTCGCCCGCCGGCCGGTGCAGCGTCTTGACGGTGATCGCCATCAGGCGCTGCGCCGCTGGACGGAGCCGGCGATCAGGTGCCCGCGGTCGAGGACCAGGAAGACCGGGACCGCGAGCACGAGGTTCATGGCGAACATCACGAGCGAGAAGCGCATGTCGTAGGCCCACCCCAGAACGGCGTGCAGGTACCAGATCGCCGTGGCGACCACCGTGAGATAGAGCAGCGCCAGCGGCAGCATCACCTTCCAGCCGAGGGCCATGAGCTGGTCGTAACGGAACCGCGGCAGCGTCCAGCGCACCCAGATGTAGAGGAACAGGAAGCTGAACACCTTGACGAAGAACATCGCCGCCGTGGCCAGCGTCTTGAGCAGCGTCGGGTCGCCCGTGTCGTCCCAGTGGGTGAACGGGATGTCCCAGCCGCCGAAGAACAGGGTGGTCATCAGCGCCGAGGCCGTCACCATGTTCGAGTACTCGGCGATGTAGAACATCGAGAACTTCATCGCGCTGTACTCGGCGTGATAGCCCGCCACCAGCTCGCCCTCCGCCTCGGGGAGGTCGAACGGCACCCGGTTCGTTTCGGCGAACGCCGCGATGATGAAGATGACGTAGGCGAGCAGCAGCGGAAACACGTTCCACTGGAACACCGAGCCCTGCTGCCGGGCCACGACGTCGCTGAGCGACACGTTCCCGGCGAGCAGCAGCACCGCCACCGTGCTCATCCCCATCGCGATCTCGTAGGAGATGAGCTGCGCCGAGGCGCGCAGCCCGCCCAGCAGCGCGTACTTGTTGTTCGACGACCACCCCGCCAGCACGATGCCGTACACGCCGAGCGAGCCGATCGCCAGGATGTAGAGGAATCCCACCGGCAGGTCGGCCACCACGAAGGGGACCGGCCCCCACTTGGTGGGCAACGGCGTGCCGAACGGAATCACCGCGAAGGTGAGCAGCGCCGGAATGAGCGCCACCGCCGGCGCGAGCACGAACGTCCACAGATCGGCCGTGGCGGGGTAGGTCTCCTCTTTCACGATGTTCTTCAAGCCGTCGGCCGCGGGTTGCAGCAGCCCGAACGGCCCGACGCGGTTCGGCCCCATCCGGTCCTGCATCCAGGCGCAAACGCGCCGCTCGAGCCAGGTGAGCAGCGCCACCCCGACCATGATGATGGTGAAGACGAGGACCAGTTTGATGAGCGACGAGACGAGAAAGAACGTCATGCCGTCACCGCCGCGGTCGCCGCCACCCGCCGGCCCTGCAGCCCCAGCGCGCCGTAGGACAGGCCGCCAAACGCCTCCACCGAGGCGGCGAGCGCGTCGAACACGTCCGACGCCGAGCCGGGATGCGGCGAGCCCTCGAGCTCGGCCACCAGCTCGCCCAGCACCCACCACGCGGGCCGCGCCATCCCGGGCGCCGGCTTGGCCTGGAGGTAGCGCTGCACGCGCCCGCTGCGGTTCACGTAAGTCCCGTCTTCCTCGGCCATGTTCGCCAGCGGCAACACGACGTCGGCGCTGCGCGCCTGGGCGGGCAGCACCGTGCCCGCGTAGATGAGCACGCCCTTCGTCTCGACCGGCACGTCCGGCTCGTCCAGCACCAGGACGAGCCCGGCGGCCGAGGCGGCCGACAGCGCCGCCGCGATGTCGTGGGTGTAGCCCAGCAGCGCCGCCCCGGTGCCGTTGGGCGCGCGCTCCGGCCGCAGCGCCAGGTTCGCTACACCCGCGAGCGGCGCCTCCTCACCCATCACGACCTGCACGCCGCCGGTCCAGTCGAACCGCGACAGCAACCGGCGCCCGAGGAACAGCGCTTCGGTCGACGCCCGCGGCGACGCCACCGTCACCGCCCGTCCGCCCGCGCCTTGCACCAGCGCGCGCACGCGGTCCAGCGCCGTGTCCCAGTCGGTGGCCACGAGCTCGCCGTTGATGCGGACCAGGGGCGCCTCGATGCGATCGCCCCGGTTCATCCAGCGGTAGTTGGCGCGGCCGTGGTCGCAGATGAAGTACTGGTTCACGTCGAGGTTGGGCCGGGGCCGCACTCGCACGACCGTACTGTCGCGCAGGTCGAGCGTCACGTTGCACCCCTGCGAGCAGCCGGTGCAGATCGACGCCGACTTGTCCAGCTCCCAGGCGCGCGCCTTGTGCAGGAAGTCCTTCGAGAGGAGCGCGCCCACCGGGCAGAGGTCCACCACGTTCCCCGCCCAGGGATGATCGAGCCGGGCATTGGGATGGATCCCGATGTAGGCGCGGTCGCCGCGCTCCGACACGTTGAGCACCGGCTCCTTGGCCACGTCCTGCATGAAGCGCACGCAGCGCACGCAGTAGATGCAGCGGTTGGGGACGTACAGGATGTCGGGCCCGAAGTCCTCCACCGGGTTGAAGCGCTTCGGGTAGGTGGGCGAATAGCGGGTCTCGGGCCGGCCTTCCTGGAACGTGAAGTCCTGCAGCTCGCACTCCCCCGCCTGATCGCAGATGGGACAATCGAGCGGATGGTTGATGAGCAGGAACTCCAGCACACCCTTGCGCTGCGCCTTGGCCTCAGGCGCCTGCGTCTCCACCACCATGCCCTCGGCCACCTGGACCGCGCACGCGATCTGCAGCTTGGGCGTCTTCTCGATCTTCACGAGGCACATGCGGCAGACGCCGGCCGCCGGGATGCTGAGCTGGTAGCCGGCGGGCAGTCCCGGGTGGTAGCAGTAGTGCGGGACCAGGACGCCCGCCTGCTTCGCGGCCTCGATGACCAGCGTGCCCGGCGGGACGCTCACCGGGACGCCGTCGATCGTCAGGGAAATCATGCCGTCAGCCATCAGCCGTCAGCGCTCCCCTTCACGCGGCGAGGACCGGTTTGCGCCGGCCCGCAATGTAATCCTCGAACTCGCTCCGGAACTTCTTGATCCCGGACGCCACCGGCGCCGCGCAGGAGTCCGACAGCACGCAGATCGTCGTCCCCGTCATGTTCTGCCCCAGCTCGAGCAGCAGATCCAGATCCTTCATCGCCCCCTGCCCCGAGAGGATGCGCTCGAGGATCTTCACGGTCCACGCGGTCCCCTCGCGGCACTGGGTGCACTGCGCGCACGACTCGTGGGCGTAGAACTTCGCCAGGCGCATGATCTGGTAGACCATGTCGGCCGAGTCGTCGAACACGATCACCCCGCCGGAGCCGAGCATCGTGCCCTTCTCGACGCAACCTTCGTAGTCGAGCAGCGTGCTCTCGGACTCCTCGCGGTTCAGGATCGGTACCGACGACCCGCCGGGGATGCACGCCTTGAGCGTCCGCCCCGGACGCATGCCGCCGGCCAGCTCGTAGAGCAGGTCCTTCAGCGGGAAGCCCATCGTCACTTCGTAGTTGCCCGGCTTCGCGATGTGGCCGCAGACCGAGAGCAGCTTGGTGCCGGTGCTCTTGGGGTTCGAGAGCGACATCTTTTTGTACCACTCGGCGCCATGGCGCAGGATGTGGGGCACCACGGCCAGCGTTTCCACGTTGTTGATCGTCGTCGGCATGCCGAACACGCCGGCCGCCGCGGGGAACGGCGGCTTGATGCGCGGGTTGCCGCGTTTCCCCTCGATCGAATTCATGAGCGCCGTCTCTTCGCCGCAGATGTAGGCGCCGGCGCCGCGATGCAGGAACATCCGGATGTCGCCGAACAGCTTCGCGGCGTTCGCCTCGGCGATCGCCTGCTCCATGATCGCCAGGGGCTCGGTGAACTCGCCGCGGACGTAGATGTAGACCGTTTTCGCCCGGATGGCGTGCGCCGTGATGGCCGTGCCCTCGAGCAGCGCGTGGGGCGTCCACCGCATGATCTCGCGGTCCTTGAACGTCCCCGGCTCCGACTCGTCGGCGTTCACGCAGAGGTAGTGCGGCTTCTTGGGGTTCGGCTCCTTGGGCATGAACGACCACTTGAGCCCCGTGGGGAAGCCCGCGCCGCCTCGGCCGCGGAGCCCCGAGCTCTTGACCTCTTCGGTCACCGCATCGGGCGACATGCCGAGCGCCTTCTCGAGCATCTCGTAGCCGCCACGCTTCTTCCATCCTTTGAGCGAGCGGGCCTCGGCATCCCCGAAGTACTTGCTCAGGACCACCGTCTCGCGGGCGTGCGGTTTGTGTGGAAAGCCCACTACCTCCCCCTTCCACGGGCGGTCGGGCGGTCGGGCGGACAGGCGGTCGATGTTGGTGACCGCCCGACCGCCTGTCCGCCTGACCGCCTGTCCGTCCTCACAGGTATTTCCTCAGGACTTCCGGCACTTTCTCCGGCGTCACGCTCTCGATGAAGTCGTCGTCGATCATGATCGGCGTCGGGAAGCCGCACGCGCCGAGGCATTCCACCTCGATCACCGTCCAGTTGCCGTCGGGACTGGTGGCGCCCAGCTCGCCCGCGCCCGTCGCCTGCAGCAGCGCTTTGACCGTGTCTTCGGCGCCGCACAGGTTGCAGGGCGACGTGGTGCACACCTGCACGAAGTGCTTCCCCACCGGATGCGTGTGGTACATCGTGTAGAACGTCACCACACCCTTGACGAACGCCGGCGTGAGCGACAGCACCTCGGCCACTTCGGCCATGTTGCGATCCGAGATCCAGCCGCGCGCGCGCTGGACCAGCCACAGCGCCGGCAGCAGCGCCGCCTGCTTCGTGGGGTAGCGGAGCAGGATCTTCTGCAGCTCTTCGAGCGGGCGGCCCACGAAGACCGGCTCGTACGCCTCCGTGCCCGCGGGAATGTGCGCCGCGCTCACCGGTCCACCTCCCCCATCACGATGTCGATCGAGGCATTGATGGCGATCAGGTCGGACAGCAGATGGCCTTCGGCCATCTTGGAGATCGCCGCCAGGTTGATGAACGCCGGCGGCCGGATGCGCCACCGCACCGGCTTTGCGGTGCCGTCGGAGACGAAGTAGTAACCCAGCTCGCCCTTGGGATTCTCGACCCCGACGTACGCCTCGCCCACCGGCGCCTTCACCCCCTCCATCACCTGCTTGAAGTGATAGATCATCGCCTCCATGTCGTTCATGGCGCGCGATTTGGGCGGCAGAATGACACGGGGATCGTCCACGTTCATCGGACCGTCGGGGAGCCGGTCCAGCGCCTGCTCGAGAATCTTATTCGACTGGTAGCACTCCTCCAGCCGCACCAGGTAGCGGTCGTACACGTCGCCGTGCTCGCCCACCGGGACTTCGAAATCGTAGGTCTCGTAACCGAGATAGGGCTGGTCCTTGCGCATGTCCCAGGGGACGCCCGAGGCGCGCAGCATCGGCCCCGAGAGCGAGTAGTTGATCGCTTCCGCGGCCGTCATCACGCCGATGCCCTGCGTGCGTCCCGCCCAGATGGCGTTGCGCGTCAGGATCCGGTCGATCTCGTTCAGCGTCTTGGGATAGGTCTTGGTGAAGTGGCGCAGCCCTTCCACGAACCCGTCGGGGATGTCCGCCATCATGCCGCCGACCCGCGTCAGGCTGGTGGTGAGCCGGGCCCCGGTCCACATCTCCTGCAGGTTGTAGATGCGCTCGCGCTCCTGGAACGCCCACAGGAACGGGGTGAAGGCGCCGAGGTCGATCGCGGTCGTCCCGAGCCAGACCATGTGCGAGATGATGCGGCTCATCTCGCAGGCGATCACGCGCAGCACGGTGCAGCGCGGCGTGATCTCGATCCCCATCAGCTTCTCGACCGCCAGCGCCAGGGCGACGTTGTTCGCCATGGGCGAGAGGTAGTCGGTGCGATCGGTGAGCGGGATGATCTGGTTGTAGTGGCGGTACTCGCCCAGTTTCTCGAAGCCCGAATGCAGGTAGCCCAGGTGCGGGATCACGCGCACCACGGTCTCCCCGTCCAACTCCACCACGAGACGCAGCACGCCGTGGGTGGCGGGATGCTGGGGACCCAGGTTGATCAGCAGGTGCTCGCCGCCCAT
>DATICZ010000330.1:0-5536 GCA_035456525.1 Gemmatimonadales bacterium | reverse complement strand
GCGGCCTCGACATCCCGGGCCTGCTCGCCCATACCGCCCAGCGGCGCCCGGTGTCGGCGTGGAAGGGCGGCCGGGCGATCAGCAACGACGAGTTATGGTCCATCAAGTGCGACTGGCTCGTCCCGGCGGCGCTGGGCGGTGTGATCACCCGCGAGCAGAACGCGAAGACGATCGAGGCCCGGGTGGTGGTCGAGGGGGCGAATGCGCCGACTACGCCGACCGCCGATCTGATCCTGGCCGAGCGTGGCATCCCCGTGATCCCGGACTTTCTCGCCAACGCCGGCGGGGTCACCGTCAGCTACTACGAATGGGCGCAGAACCTCCAGCAGTACCGCTGGACACACGAGAAGGTCAACGACGAGCTGCGCGCGACGATCACCCGGGCTTATGCGGCCGTGCGCGATCTCGCGCAGCAGCGCGGCGTGTCGTTCCGCACCGCGGCCTACGCCATCGCCCTGGAGCGCGTGGCCGAAGCGGAGCGGCTGCGGGGCAACTGACTACCCTCGCCGCTCGGTGCGCGCCTTGAGTCCGTTCGCCTCGAGCTCCAGGTAGCGCTCGGACAGCGACCGGGTCAGCCAGCCGACGAGGCGCGCGATCGGCCCCGCAAAAACGATTCCCAGCTTCACCCGGCAGCCGCCCCCCTGGGGCTCGATCCAGTGGTAGCCGGTGACGCGCGCGCCGGGACTGGCCGACACCCATTCGAAGCCACGGCCCACCTCGAGCTTCGTCACCTGCCACACCGCGGTCGGCAATTTCGGCTGGCGCACACGGGCCCGGTGTCCGATCGCCAGGGGCCCCGGCTCCAAGCGCTCGATGCGCGAGACGCTCGCGGTCCACTCCGGCCATCGCTCGACGTCGCTCCAGACGGCCCAGACGACGTCGGGCGACGCCTGGATATCGATGCTCCGGCTCAGCTCCATGTCGGCCTCAGTCCTGCGGCGCCCCCACCCGCGAGTAGAGCGCCCGGTAGGGATCCCCGTCCGGCTGCGTGAACACCCGCACCTGCACCGCCCGGATCGTCTCCGCCACGTTGCCACCCGTGGCCGCATACAGCTCGTCGAACAGGTTGAGGTTCTGCCGGTAGATGCGTTGCGCGATCACCACCGCGTTGTTGAGCGGTGCCTCGGCGAACCAGCGCCAATCGTACGTCTCGAGACTCTGCCCGACGGGCCCCGTGAGCTGCTCGCGCGCCCAGCCGAACAGTGTCGCCCGGGCCGCCTCCACGGCCTCCGGAGCCCTGGCGCCGGTGTAGGCCGAATCGAGCCGCCGCGCCAGTTCCGCCCAGAAGACGTCGAGCGTGCGCTCGTCGCCCCAGCGCGCGGCCGCCCGCAGGGCGTCCAGCGTATCGCCCCGTGCCCGAAAGAACGCTTCCGCCCCGCGATAGCCCACGAAGCTCGCAAAACTCTCGTTGAACGGCGTCTGACTCTTCACGTACAGGGTGTTGTGCGCCACCTCGTGAATCACCGTCGCCACGAGCTCCATGGTGTCGCGATCCAGTGCCGTGGAAAACAGCGGATCGGAGAAGTACCCGAGGGTCGAGAACGCGCCGGCGGGACGCAGATAGGTGTCGTAGTGCTCGCGCTCGAGCTCGGCGGCCGCGGCGCGGGCCAGTCGCGGACTGAAAAATCCCTTGTAGGGGACCACGCCGACGATCGGGTAGGTCCAGGTATAGGGCCGCAGCCGGTCGCGCGACGCACCGGACAACACGAGGAGCAACGTGTCCCGTCCCACGTCCACGTACGTCGTGTAGGTCTCCCCGACCGCGAGCTGCAGCGAGTCGGCGGCGAAGGCGCGGGCGTCCAGGACCAGGCGCAACCGCTCGCGCAGCTCGGGAGCGGACGACGAATCGGCGACGAGCGCGGCGATCGGCCGGCGCTTGAGCAGGATGCGCGCTTCCTCGAACGCCGCCCGGGCCAGGTAGCGGGCATCGGCCGAGACGAGCAACGCCACCCCGATGGCCGCCGGCACGCCCAGAGCGACCCAGGCCGCGAGCCGCTTCACCACGCGCCCCCAGCGGGGCCGGCGCCGCTCCACTAAGTCGCCCACCGGATCCCGAAGCGGTGCGTCCCGCCTCCCACGACCGCGTACCCCTGATAGGCGTAATCCAGATGCAACCGGCGCAGCTCCACGCCGCCGCCCACGCTCCAGCGGGACGCCGCGCTGGTGGGCGAACGCGTCACGAAGCCGATCCGTCCGACCATTCCGACACCGTGCGTGACCACGCCGCCTTCCACGCCGGTCGCGAGCCGGGCTGGCGCGCCCGCCGGCCACTGCCCCTCCAGGGTCGTCAGCAGACGGAAGTTCCCCTGGGGGTCCACATAGTTCATCGTGAGGCCGGCGCGCGTGCGTCGCGGCAGCCGGGCGCCCTGCCCGGAGGCACCGAAGTCGCCGCCGAGATTCTGCACGCTCACGCCCAGCGCCGCGATGTCGAACACGGCGATCGCGAGTCCCAGGTCGCCGCCCCACGCGTCCGCCGACCAGTCCCCGATCTGCATCCGGGCGTACTTCACCGACCCGCCGAACGCCAGGAATCCGCGGCGGTACACGATGCCGGCGGTGCCGAGGAGATCGGCGGCGGTGAAGCTGCCGCCGGTCGGAATGCCGCGACGGCCTCCGGTCGCGGAATCGGGGACGATGAGGGGCTCGGAGCCGTAGTCCAGCGCCTGGGCGCCGAACCCCACGGCGAGGCGACCGGCGCGCAGCGTCACCGCGGCCGCGCTGTAGGTCGAGCCGGCAAGGTAGGGCTCGAGCGAGCCTTCCACGGCGAGGTGACGGACCGCCGCGATCCCTGCCGGATTGGCAAAGAGGGCGCCCGCGTCGCCGATCAGGGCGACCCCCGCGCCGCCCAGCCCCGCCGAGCGGGTCGACCCGGCGAGCTCGGGCACGACGCTGCCGCCCGACTGGGCGGCGACGCGGAACGCCAGGAGGACAGCGGGCAGCGACGTCCAGAGAAGTCGTGGACGGTGCGTCACGACACTAGCGGATCCGGATGATGTTCAGGCGCGGATCGAGGGACCCCTGCAGCGCCGCGCCGCTGGGTCCCGAGAACAGCAGATCGAATCCCGGCGCCGACGGCCGCTGGAAGGCGATCGCGTAGTTGGCCGATCCCGCGTGCAGCGTGCCGCTGAGCGACACCGCGTCTCCCGCCGTGATCGGAGGCGTGAGCGGGAAGGGCTTCTTGAAGATCGACGGCAGCTGCGTGTTGAGCGAGGCGAACGTGGTTCGGAAGCTCCAGGATTTGTACTGCAGCTCCGCCGGCGGCGTGAATCCGGGGAGGTCGGACACGTAGTTCGCCAGAGCCCAGCGCTCGACGATCGTGGGGAACGGCGTACCGGTCGCGGTTTCGATGGCGCTGGCCCCAACCAGGTTGGTCTGCTCGAGCGTGCGGGTAAAGGCCGTGACCGAGGCGAACGAGAGATCCGCGGCGAACTGGTCGACCATGTAGCGCACGAACAGCCACGCCGCGCCGCGCTCGGCGAGGCTGCCGATTCCGCTGGAGAAGGCCAGAAAGTGCGTCGCGCTGGAATCCAGATACATGTACGAGTTGATCAGGTCACCGATGACGAAGTTGGAGAACTGCGCCTGGTCCCCCGGGAGGAAACTCCGGCCGCCCAACTCCTCGGCGAAATGCGACATGCCCTCGTCGAGCCAGGTCACCTGTGGGTTACCCCCCCGGACCAGCACGTGCTGGTTGTAACTGATCATGTGCTGGAACTCGTGGATGAACGTCACCGGCACGAGGGATTTCAGCCGCGACACCGTATGCGCGCACGACAGCGTGCTGTCCGGATCGGCGACGATCGAATAGAAGATCTCACCCTTGTTGAACTGCGACGCGAACTGCGGGTCGATGTCGGCGCCGAAGAAGAACCCGGCGACGAACCCCTGGGTCTGGCACTGCTGCTTGGTCACCAGCTTGTTGACGACGTTCGTCATCAGCACGACGACCACCGTATTGGTGTCGATATCCGACTCGCGGCCGTAGGCCGTGGTGTCGATGGCATACAGGGTGTTGTCGAACAGCGCCCCCAGGGTGTCGAGGGCGCCCTGGGTGAGGCCGTTGGCCGGCGCGTTGTTGTCCACGTAGAGCGCCATGTGCCCGGTCACGGTCTTGGCCGTGGCCGTGACCGTTGCCAGCGAGCTGCAGGTGAGATTGCTGCACACCTTGAATGTGCGCGCGCTCCCAACCGTCGGTGGACCGGCGAGCTGCGCGGGCGCCGGAGCGGCCGCCGCCGACAGCGCCGACAGCGCTACCCCGGCGTAGTGGGTCCGCTCCTGCTGACGCAGGAACGCGTGGAACCGCTCCCCTGGAGCCAGCCCGCTCGCCGTCAGCGGGTTCGCCGACGCCGCCAGCGCCGGATGGATCGTATCGCCGTCCAGGATGAATGCCGCGGTGGCGCCCTCGGCATCGGTCGCGAGCTGGGCAGCCAGCAGGTAGAACGTCGAATCCGTCGTCGACGCGTTCCCGGGGAAGATGAAACACCCGGCGCTCGGCAGTGGCGGTCTCGCCTGGTATGACCCCACGCTCAACGTGACCGACTGACCGGCCGGCGTGCTGCACGACAGTCCGGGGGGCGGGGGTGGCGTACCGCCTCCACTGCCGCACGCCCCTGTGCTCGCGCCGAGCACGGAGGACACCAGCCATCTCACGATTCTCGGGTTACGTGCCACCGGTAACTCCTTCAGTGAGTGCCGGCCGTCGCGCGAGCGCGCGACGCAGGCAGATCGGACCGACCACTGCGTGCAGCGCCACGAGCGCCACCGCCAGACCTTCGAATGATACACCCCATTCGGGGAATGCCCGACGCCCCGCGGCGGCGAGCAGCAATCCGACTCCCGCCTGCCCGATGAGACCGAGCCACCCCGAGCGCACCAGGTCGTCGCTCCCCAACAACTCCCCGCCGCGCGCGCTCAGGCGTCCGCCCCAGTAGAGCCCGGTGGCGCGCAGGATCGCGAGCACCACGACCCAGGGCCAGACCTCGAGGAGCACCGACGGGTCGAGACGTGCCCCGAAGAGCGCGAAGGCACCGGCCGCCAGGGCGGTGCCGTGAACGTCGAACCGGGTACGCAGCGCCTCGGCCGTCCCGGCGTCGAAGCGGGACAGCCCGATCCCGGCAACCAGCGCCGCCAGCGTCACTTCGGCCGGTCCGGCCCGCGCCGCCAGGGCGGCGCCGATCGCGACGGCCAGTGTGAAGATTCCCGGGTCCGAGCCCAGTAACCGGCGGAACCGTCCGGCCAGGGCCGCCAGCAGCACCCCGGCGAGCGCTGCGGCGCCAAGTGCGGCCAGCGGCGGCACGAACGCGAGCGGCTGGAGGGCGCCCGCGCTGGCGAGCGGTCGCGCGAGCGCCAATGCCGCGGCGAACAACAGCACCGCGCCGATGTCGCGCAGCGCGTGGAGCCGCAGCAGCACCTCCCCCAGGGGTCCGGCGGGGCCGTCGGTCAGGGTCACCCACGCGAGCGCCGGCGCCGCTACGGCAGTGAAGGCGCCGAGCACGAGGGCCACCGCCAGCGCGTCGCGGGACGGCTGATGCACGGT
>DATICZ010000329.1:0-3555 GCA_035456525.1 Gemmatimonadales bacterium | reverse complement strand
ACGTTCTCCCACACCCGTTCGGGCGGTGCCGCGATCTCGACCACCGACGTGATCGTGTAGCTCGGCGGCGGAAGGCGCGGCTCGGCGAGCACGAGTACGGGCGCCAGGAACGCCGCCGGGCCGGCCCGGGACGCCGGCACCGCTCCGCGCAGCGCCACCGCCTGGCCCAGGAGCGCGCCGGGTATGGCGACCAACGCCGCGAGCGGGAATGCCAGCGCCAGGCAGAACGCGCCCTCTGCCCCGAAGGCCAGCAGCACACACCCCGAGAGCAGGGTGGCGATCAGCGCCACGCGCACCGTCTCCCCCGTCCCGCGCGCGTGGCGCCGGTTGAACACCTGGCCGCTCACCCATCCGGCCGTGAACGGCGTTCCCAGAAAGAGCCCGAACGAATAGCTGCGCTTGAAGTAGACGCCGAGCAGGACGGTGGGGATGGTGATGGCCAGCGCGGCCGCGATCGCCAGCAAGGCGCTCTTGCGGCGCTCGTCGAGCTGGACGGCCGGGAGACGCTCCCGCCACGTGGCGCTCGCGGCCGAGGGGAGCAGGCAGAGCGTCAGCATGAGCAGGTATTTGGCGTATGGCACGAAGAACAGCGGCGCGACCCACGCCGAGCGCCCGGCGTCCACGGCACGCCGCAGCGACATGCTGACGCCGATCCACATGAAGGGGAGGGTCCACAGCGCGAGCCCGAGCACCACGCTGGGGGGCACGCCGCGCAGCGCGGTCGTCCGGACCGCGGCGAGCGGGCTGAAATAGTCGAGCGGCGACCACCAGTGGCCGGTGAACTGCCGCACGACCAGGGCATCCACCAGGTACTTGAGCGCCATCAGCCCGGCGCCGCTCAGGAAGTACGTCCTCCGGTCGACGCGCCGGGAAAACCCGAACCAGAGGGAGAGCAGCCTTACGGGAGCTGCCAGATCTCCACCCGGTTGCCCGTCACCACGGGAATCAGCACCCGGTTCCGTTTGCCGTCGTAGCCGATGTCGGCGGCGCCTGGTACGCCGCTGATGAGCCGGACTGCCTTGCCGGTCTCGTAGCTGGAGACCGTGGAATCGGTCGTGCTGGACACGAGAATCCTGTTCCCGGTCACGACGACGCCGTCGAACCCGCCCGCGCCGGTGGCGACGACACTCGGCGCCCGGTCCTCGGGCTTCCAGGCGAGCACCGACTTGCCACCGAGCTGGACGATGATGAACCGCTTTCCGACCGGGTCCAGCGCGATCCCGTTGGGCCACCCCAGCGAGTCGCCGCGCAGGGCGACGGTCGCCGTCCGATCGGGCCCGATCCGGAAGAGGCGGTCGGGGCCGCGATGCAGCACGTTCCCCACGTCGTCGAACCGGATGCCGGTGTCGGTGATGTAGATGGCGCCCGACGGCGTCGCGGTGATGTCGTTCAGAAAGACGGCGCTGAGGGTGCTGAGGCTCACGCTGTCGAGCGGGGCGCCGGTCCGGGCGTCGAAGGCGCGCACCACGTCGACGTCGGTCACCCACAGCGTGTCCCCCGCGAGCGCCATGCCCTTGGGGGCGTTCAGGACGACGCCGTTCTTCCCGCCCTCGATGAACCGGAGGCTCACGACCGCCCCCTCCGGCGTCACGCGGCTGATGAACCCGTTGCCGTCCTTCACGGTCGGGCTGCCGTTGATGTTCGAGACGAAATAGACGTCCTGTGTGGAGTCGTGCAGTACCGACTCGGGGCTCGAGAATCCCGGCACCGCGGTCACCCGCGTCGCCGTCGGCGCGGGAGGGGGCACGGGGGTCGCGGAATCCTGCGACGTCGGGGGAGGGCCCTTGTCGATCGGCTTGCACGCCGCCAATACGAGACCGCAGCAGAGAAACCGGGCGAGCCTTGGCATCGTCGCACCTCCGGCCGTCGTGCTCATGGGAGTTGCCAGATCTCCACGCGGTTCTGGGTGAACAGCGGGATCATGACACGATTGCGCTTCGCGTCGTACCCGATGTCGGCCGGGCCCGCCACGCCCGAGATCACCCTCTCCCCATTGCCGTTCTGATAGGCGGAGACCGTGGAGTCGGCCCAGCTCGAGACGAGCACCTTGCCGCCGGCCATCACGACGCCGTCGAACCCCCCCGGCCCCTGGGCGATCAGCGTCGGGGTCCGGTCGCCGAGCTTCCAGGAGAACACGGACGGCCCGCCGAACGCCACGACGATGAAACGGTTCCCTGCCGCATCCCAGGTGATGCCGTTGGGCCGTTGCAGCGAGTCGCCCTCGGCCGCGACGCTCACCCGGCGGTTCGCGGTGATGCGGAAGATGCGGTCCGGCCCGGGATGGGAAATGGTGCCGGCGGAGTCGAACAGGATGCCCGTATCGGTGATGTAGAGCGCGCCGTCGGGTCCGAACACGGCATCGTTCAGGAAGACCGCGCCCTGCGCGCGCAGATCCACCATGCCCAGGGGTCGGCCGGTCATGGCGTTGAACGCGCGGACGGCGTCGATGTCGGTCACCCACAGCGTGTCGCCGTGCAGGGCGAGCCCTTTCGGCGCATTCAGCGTGACGCCGCTCTGGCCGGCCGCGATGAACCGCAGGTTCTCGACCCCGCTGTCCGGCTTCACACGGCTGATGAAGCCGTTGTTGTCCTTGACGCTGGGATTGCCGTTGACGTTCGAGACGAAGTACACGTCCTGGGCCGAGTCCCACAACACCGATTCCGGCGTCTGCAGGCTGTCCAGCTGGGCGACCTTGGTCGCCGCGGGCGGCGGAGGGGGCTGGGGTGGTTTCGGCTGCTCCTTCTTGCAAGCGGCCACGGCCGCCACGCAGAGCGCGGCGATCCCGAGCGTTCGCATGTCGATGTCTCCTGATCGGCGGTGGTTTTCGCCTTCTCGTTACCCGGCCGCGCCGGGGTGTTCCCGTCAGAGACGCTGCAGCATGGCCCGGAACCGCGGCTCGGCCCGCAGCGGATCCAGATCCGAATCGTTCTCGAGCCATTCCTTGTGCCCGAAACCATTCTGGATCGCCTTCTCGATGCACGCGAGAGCCTCTTCAATCTCCCCGGCGTTGGCGAACCCACACGCCACGTTGTAGAGCACTGCCGGGTCTTCCGAATCCATGGCCTGCGCCCGTCGGTTCCATTCGAGCCCCCGCTCTCGTTCGCCCAACTGCATCAGCGCGCCGGCCCCGAGATACAATGCCCGGACGTCGTCGGGGTTGAGCTCGAGATGTCGTTGGGCCACCTCAAGGCCACGCCTCAGGGTCGCCGACATTTCCTGCTCACGACCCAGTCCTTTCAACGGCGCCGCCATCAGGATGGGGACCTGATAGTCCTCCGGCCGCACGCGCGCCGCATCTTCGTAATGCCGGACGGCCTCCTCCAGTTTCCCCTCCTGGAAGCACGCCCGCGCGTACAGATAGTGCGCCTCGAACTGCTTCGGGTTGAGGCGGATCGCGGTCTCGAACTCCTTCCGTGCCTCGTCGTACCGCCTGCTCAGCGAGACGGCGAACCCGCGCGAGCCGTGCGACTCGGCCAGCTCCGGATCGAGCTCCAACGCCTTCCGGCTCGCCGCCTCCGCCCCTTCCAGGTTGGCCTTGCTCCCGTCCCAGTACAT
>DATICZ010000328.1:0-4993 GCA_035456525.1 Gemmatimonadales bacterium | reverse complement strand
GGGGTCGAGATGCAGACGAATGCGACCCAGATCGCCAGGGCGATCGCGCAGCTCTACGCCCTGACCGGCTGCTTCGACGCGCCCGGCGGCAACGTGCTGTTCGCCGCTCCTCCCACCGCCAACGTCGGCGGCGAGGACCTGCTCCCGGTGGACCGCCGCACCCGCACTCTCGGACTGCGGGATCGCCCATTGGGTCCCGCCCGCCAGGGGCACGTGACCACCGACGAGATCTACCGGGGAATCCTCGAGCGGCGGCCCTATGCGGTGCGGGGGCTCGTCGGCTTCGGCGCCAACCTGCTCGTCGCCCACGCCGACGGTGCGCGGGGCCGGGAGGCGCTACGGGCGCTCGACTTCCACGTTCACGCCGACCTGTTCATGAACCCGACGGCGGAGCTGGCGGACGTGGTGCTCCCGGTGGCGAGCCCCTTCGAGCGCGAGGCCCTGCGCGCCGGTTTCGAGGTGAGCGCCGAGGCGCAGTCCCTGGTGCAGTTGCGCCCGCGGGCGGTCGAGCCGCAGGGTGAGTGCCGGTCCGACATGGAGATCGTCTTCGGACTGGCGATGCGGCTCGGCCTCGGCGCCCACTTCTGGGACGGCGACATCGAGGCCGCCTACCGCCACTACCTGGGACCGTCGGGGGTCACCCTCGAAGCGCTGCGTGCGCAACCAGGCGGCATCCGCGCGCCGGTCACGACGCGGTATCGGAAGTTCGCCGAGCGTCAGAATGGTGGCGTGCGCGGATTCTCCACGCCGACGCGGAAGATCGAGCTGTACTCGGAAACCATGCTGGAATACGGGTACCCGCCGCTGCCGGAGTACGTGGAGCCGCTCGTCGGACCGGTCACGCGACCGGACCTCACCGAGCGCTTCCCTCTGATACTCACGTGCGGGAAGCACACCCTGTTCTGCGAGAGCCAGCACCGGGGGCTCCCCAGCCTGCGGCGGCGCGCGCGCGATCCCGAGGTGGAGCTCCATCCGGAAGCCGCGGCCGCGCGCGGCATCGCCGAGGGCGACTGGGTGCGGATCGAGACCCCGAAGGGGAGCGTGCGCGCGCGGGCGAGGTTCAACGAAACGCTCGAGCCCCAAGTGGTCTGCGGCCAGCACGGATGGTGGCAGGCGTGCCCCGAGATCGGTGCGCCCGGCTACGATCCGTTCGGTCCGGAAGGCGCCAGCCTCAACCTCATCATCGGCAACGACGCGATCGATCCGATCAGCGGCTCGGTGCCGCACCGCGCCTATCTCTGCCAGATCCACCCGGCGCAGCCGTAAGGACCCCCAGGAAGGCCACGCCACAGCACATGTTCCGATGGATCGCCCTGAGTGTCTTCCTCGCGTCCGTGAGCATCTCCACACTGCTGCGGCGACGGGCGCGCCGCGCCGTCGGAGCGATTCCGCGCCGGCTGGAGCCGTCCGCGCTGATCGCCATGCGTCTCCTCGTGGCGCTGCCGTTGTTCGGCGGCGTGATCGCGTACCTGGCGAACCCGGGCTGGATGGCCTGGGCATCGCTCCCCTGGCCTTCCTGGGCCCGGTGGCTCGGCGTGGCGCTCGGCGTCCTCGTGGTGCCCGCCTCCTACTGGGTCCTGAACACCCTGGGGTCGAACGTGAGCGAGACGGTGCTCACAAAACAGCATCAGCAGCTGGTCAGGACGGGTCCGTACCGGTGGGTGCGCCATCCACTCTACACCACTGGAACCGCACTCTTCGTCGGAATCGGCCTGATGGCGGCGAACTGGTTCATCCTCCTGTGGGCAGGGATCGCCCTCATCGGGCTGCTCGCGGCCGTCATCCCTCGGGAAGAAGCGGAGCTCGTCTCGAGGTTCGGCGATGAGTACCGCCGGTACCAGCGTGAGACCGGTGCCATGCTCCCGCTGCTCCGGACGCGGGAGCGTTGACTCTTGTTGATCCTCGGCCGCCGTGAGGTAGAAGAGCTCCTCGACCTCGATGCGCTGGTCGATTCGCTCGCCGTCGCCATGTCGGACCTGAGCGCCGGCCGGGCCTCGGTGCCCAGGCGGAACTTCGCGATGGCCGGGACCGCGGGGCTGCTCGCCGCGATGCCGGCGTATCTCCCCACTCAGAACGTGCTGGCGGCCAAGCTCGTCCTGGTATTCCCGGGCAACCTGTCGAAAGGGCTCGAGACGCACCAGGCCGTGGTCGCGGTGTTCGACCCGGCGACGGGTGTTCCCGTGGCCCTCATGGACGGCGCCGCCATCACGGCGATCCGCACGGCGGCCGGCTCCGCGCTGGCCACGCGTTTGTGTGCCCGCGAAGCGGCAACGGTACTCGCGATTCTCGGGACCGGGGTACAGGCACGGTCGCATGCGCGGGCGATCCCGCGCGTCCGGCACGTCACGGAGATCGTGGTGGCCGGACGCACGCCCGAGAAGGTGGCCGCGTTCGCTGCGCAGGTCGGCGCCAGGGTCGCCCCGACGTACGCCGAGGCGGTGGGAGCGGCCGACATAATCTGCTGCTGCACCAATGCGACGGAGCCGGTCGTCCGAGCGGAGTGGCTGCGGCCCGGCGTGCATGTGAACTCAGTCGGATTCACCAAAGGTCCGGAGCTCGACCCGTCGGTCTTTGCCCACGCGCTGGTAGTGGTCGAGTCGCGAGCGGCCGCCATCGGCGAATTCCCCAATGGGGCCGTGGATATCACCGCGGCTGTCAACCAGCGACTGCTGCAGCTGGCCGACATTCGGGAGGTCGGAGAACTGGTGCGGGGTCCGGGTGGGTCGCGGACCAGCGAGGATCAGGTCACGGTGTACCGTTCGGTCGGAGTGGCGGCACAGGACGCCGCGGCGGCGGGGCTCGTGCTCGCGGCGGCGCGGGTGAGGGGTGCGGGGTCCGAAGTGCGCCTCTAGTCGATCACGTCCTTGCCGGCGGCCGTCACCGCCCGCAGGTTGGTCGTTTCTTCGTAGCAGCCCGCTCAGCCACGAACCCGAAGGCCAACGACGAGGAGGATCGCATGCTGCTCATTCGCGAGGTCATGTACTGCAAGCCCGGGAAGGTGCGGCCGATGGTGGAGAAGTTCCTGGCCATGAACAAGCTCGGCGCGAAGGTCGGCATGCCGCAGATGCGTGTGATGACCGACTTCTGCGCCGAGCGGTATTGGACGATCGTCGCCGAGATGGAAGTGGAGAGCATGGCCGACTTCGAGCGGATGATGCAGGGAGGCGGGCAGGACGCCGCGGCGATGAAGGAGATGGAGACCATCATGAAGGACTATCACGACCTGGTCGACTACGGCCGGCGTGAAGTCTACAAGATCGAAGGCTGACCTGACCGCTTCGCCCGCGACCTGGGGGTCGCGGGCGCTGCCGCTATTCGGTCGTCTTGCCGGCGAAGTGCTCCTCCAGCCGCTCGGCGTCCTTCTTGGTGTGATGCACCGTGCCGTCCTCGTGCTGGGGCGGAGCGTACAGCGTGTACACCTTGAGCGGCTTGTCTCCGATGTTTCTGATGTTGTGCCGTGCGCCGGCGGGAATGACGATGGCATCGTCACTCTCGATCTGGGTGCTGCGCCCGTCGATCGATACCTCGCCCTTCCCCTCTTCGACGCGGAAGAACTGGTCCGTGCTCTCGTGGACCTCTTCGCCGATCTCCTCCCCAGGGTCGAGGCACATCAGGACCAGCTGCATGTGCGGGCCCGTATAGAGCACGCGCCGAAAGTCCTGATTCGCCTCGGTGCGGTTCTCGATGTCGCCGATGAATCCTCTCATGAAATCCTCCATTCGCGGCCGCTGCCGCCCGGCCGGGGTTACGCTCTCTGAAAGACACCGACCTTGCGCAACACGAAGAGCAGTCCGACGGCGCCGGCGAAGGCGACCAGGAAACGCAACACGCCGGCCGAGGGCGCGACGCCCAACAGCCCGGCGATCCAGAAGCCCAGCAGCGATCCCGCCACGCCCACCAGCACGTTGGCGATCAGCCCCATCTGGGCGTTGGTCTTCATGGCGATGCTCGCCAGCCAGCCGACGATGCCGCCAAGGATGAGCGAGATGATCAGGTTCATGTTCGTTCCCTCCAGGTGATCGACGACGCGTGCGGCGCGCCTCGTGCTCGCACGCCGCGTCGCCCCGGGATGGCCCCAGGTTGCCTGGGTCCCCGGTCGTTCAGTTGCAAGATCGGCCGGGCGACGTGTGGAGACGGATACGTTGCCGGTGAAGAAAACCTCAGATTCCGCGGTCGCCGGCGCGCGCCGCGAGCCTCGAGTGGCCGTCGAACTCGCCTCGCAATTGGCGCTTCCCCGACCGGGCGTGGGAGCCTATGCTGGCATCTCCACACAACCGGGGCTCGCGTGACGACTCGCACAGAGCCCTCGACACACTGAAGAGGATGCCCATGCCCCATGCCCGCGGATCCTTCGACGTCGACCTGAAGCCCCTGCCGCTGGAAAGCGACATCGCCCCGGCGACGCTCGCCAGGATGTCCATCGCCAAGGTGTTCCACGGCGATCTCCAGGGGACGAGCCGCGGTCAGATGCTCACGGCGGGCACCACCGTCAAGGGCTCCGCCGGGTATGTGGCCATCGAGCAGGTGACGGGGACCCTGCACGGCCGGCGCGGGACCTTCCTGCTCCAGCACCACGGCATCATGTCGCGCGGCGTCGGTGACCTCGGGATCACGGTCGTTCCGGATTCCGGTACCGATCAGCTGGCCGGCCTCACTGGCAGGCTGGGGATCACGATAGCCGACGGCACGCACTCGTATGATTTTGACTACACACTGACCGGCTGAGCTGTCCCACACCCCAAGGGGCCGGTATTCATGACGCGATGCGCGACGACGTCCGGGAAGAGCTGATCGGTGTGGCGAACGCCTGGGACCGGGCGATGGTCCGGAACGACGCGGACGAGATCGGCCGGTACATGGCCGACGACTGGACGATCGTCGGCCCCGACGGGAGCACGAGCGACAAGGCCACCTTCCTGGGATTGGTGCGATCCGGGACGCTGACGCACGATGTGATGGAGTCCGCGGATTTCCAGGTCCGGGTGTACGGCGA
>DATICZ010000327.1:0-7709 GCA_035456525.1 Gemmatimonadales bacterium | reverse complement strand
TTCCGCCCTCTTCCGCCCTCACCGTCCTCCCACCGCCCGCAACCGCCCCGCGGCTTCCTGCAGCATGTCCATCGTCTTGCAGAAGGCGAACCGCACTACCGTGCGCCCCAGCTCCGGCTTGCTGTAGAAGCTCGATCCGGGTACCGGGGCGACCCCGTGCTCGGCCGTGAGCCAGGCCGCAAAACGGTCGTCGGGAAGGTCGGAGAGTCCGGAGAAGTCCGCCATGACGTAGTACGCGCCCGCGGGGGGCGTACACCGGAATCCGGCTGCGGTGAGCGCCCCGCAGAGCAGGTCGCGGCGGGCGCGATAGTCGCGTGCCAATCCGTCGTAGTAGTCTCGCCCCAGCGTTTCCATCGCGACCGCGACGCCTTCCTGCAGCGGCGCCGGCGCGCCCACGGTGAGGAAATCGTGCACCTTGCGGATCGCGTCGGAGGCCTGCGGCGGCGCCACGATCGTCCCGATGCGCCACCCGGTGATGCTGAAGGTCTTGGAGGCGCCGCTCACGGTGATGGTGCGCTCCTGCATCCCCTCGAGCGTGGCGATGGGGATGTGCGTTCCTTCGTAATAAATGTGCTCGTAGATCTCGTCCGTCACGGCGTAGCTGTCGTGGCGGCGGCAGCACTCGGCGATCCCCTCCAGCTCAGAGGCCGTGAACACCTTCCCCGTCGGGTTGTTTGGGGTGCACAGCACGATGGCCCGGGTCCGGTCCGAGAAGGCCGCCCGCAGCCGGTCGAGATCGAGCGGCTGATCGGGAGCAATGGGGACGTAGACCGGTTTCGCGCCGCACAGGATCGCGTCCGGGCCATAGTTCTCGTAGAACGGCTCGAACACGATCACTTCGTCGCCGGGGTCGACGATGGCGAGCAGGGTGGAGGCCATTGCCTCGGTGGCGCCACAGGTGACGGTGAGCTCGGTCTCGGGATCCACGCTCATCCCGTACCAATCGGCGTACTTGCGCGCGATGGCGTCGCGCAGGTGCTTGGCGCCCCACGTGATGGCATACTGGTTGATGTCGGCCGCGATCGCCCGGGCGGCGGCGTCCTTCAGGACCTGGGGAGCCGGGAAATTGGGGAATCCCTGCGCCAGGTTGATCGCGTCGTGCTGCGCCGCCAGGCGGGTCATCCCCCGGATCACCGATTCGGTGAAGGAATGCGTGCGGCGGGCCGTGTGCATGGGGCCCAATGATAACCTGCTTGACGGCCCCCAACTTGCAGGCTCAATTGGCTCGGTCCCCATGCGTCCGACCCCCCTCGCCGTCCAGCCGCGAGTGCTCCAGGGCCTCGCCGCCGTCGGGCTGGCCCTCGCGCTCACCACCTGCGCCAGGGAAGCCGCTGGACCGCGCCATGCCGCCTTTTCCGTCTCGCCCGTGCTGCCGGCGGGACTGAGCCTCGCCGCCTTCAATCTCACGGTCGACAACGTCCGCCTGATCGTGGTCCGCCCGCCCACGGACACGGTGGTGGACCAGACGTTCGCATTCCCGGCGAATCAGTCGAGCCTGCCAATTTCGGCGGACGTGCCGCTCGAGCAGTCCCCCGAGACGTTCCAGGTCACGATCCAGCTGCTGTCGGGCACGACGCTGTTGTTCGCGGGCACGCAATCTCTCGCCGTCACCGAGGGCACGAGCACGACGCCGGCGCAGATCCCCGTCACCTACAACGGGCCGGGGCAGAACATCGCCACGCTGACCATTGGTCCGCTGGACTCTGTGCTCACCCAGGGCGGGACGCTGCAGTTTCGCCTGACGGCGAAGGACGCGCAGGGAGTGGACGTGCCGACGTTCTATGCGTCCTGGACCACGAGCGACACGAACGTCGCCAAGGTCGACCCGGCAGGGGTGCTGACCGCGCCGTTGAGCCGGGCGACGGTGAACGTCGTCGCCCGCACGCCGAACACGACTGCCCACCCGAACGGCGTGGCCGACACCACGTCGATCACCTTCGCCCCCGCGGCGACGGCGCTCGCCATCGTGAGCGGGTGTGGACAGAGCGGCCTGCTCGGCACGCAGCTGCCGCTGCCGATCGTCGCCAAGGTCACGGCGGGCGACGGGCTCGGCGTCCCCGGCGTCGTGGTGACCTTCTCGGCGCCGGCGGGCGGCGCCGTGACGACGCCCCAGGTGGTCACCGACGCGGCCGGACTGGCGCAGACGTCGATCACGCTGCCGTCCTCGTCCGGACCCTCGACGTTTCAGGTGAGTGCGCCGGGGCTCACGACGGTGCCGTGCGCTCAGTCGGCGTTCGGCACGGCGGCCAAGGTGGCGTTCGTGGCCCAGCCCTCGGCCGCCCTGGCCGGCACCATCATCGCCCCCCCTGTGGTGGTCGCGGCGCAGGACGCGCAGGGCACGCTGGTGCCGACCTTCACCGGCAACGTGACCATCGCGCTGGGGCTCAACCCGGGGAGCGGCACGCTGTCCGGCAACGTCACGGTGGCCGCGATCGGCGGGCTCGCAACGTTCTCGGACCTGAGCATCGACAAGGCCGGCGTGGGCTACACCCTCGCGGCCGGCGCTCCGGGTCTCATCGGGGCCACGAGCACCGCGTTCACGATCGGGGCCGGAACCGCCACGCAGTTGGCGTTCACGGTGCAGCCCGTCACCACTGCCTCGGGAGCCGCTATCACGCCCGCGGTCGTGGTCACCGCCCAGGACGTGCTGGGCAACCCGGTGCCCGGGTTCACCGGCACCGTGGCCATGACGATCAACACCGGTCCCGTGGGCGCCGTGCTCTCCGGCACCCTCTCCACGGCGGCGGTCGCCGGCTCCGCCACCTTCGGCAATCTGATCCTCGACAAGGCGGGCACGTACACCTTGCGGGCCCAGGCGGGCGGCGTCACCGCCGTCAACAGCAACTCGTTCGACGTGACAGTCGGGGCGACCAGGCAGCTCGTGTTCACCACCCAGCCCTCCGCCACCGTGACGGCGGGGAGCGCGATCGCGCCTGCCGTGGTGGTCGCCGTGCAGGATCTCCAGGGCAACACCGATGCGACGTTCAATAACAGCGTGACCATCTCGTTCGGCGTCAACGCGGGCGGCGGCGTGCTCTCGGGCACGAGCGTTGTTCCCGCCACGGCCGGGGTGGCCACCTTTGCGAACCTCATCATCGACAAGAGCGGGATCGGCTATACGCTGCAGGCTACGGCCAGCGGGGTGACGACGGGGACGAGCACGCCGTTCACGGTCAACCCCGGCACGGCCGCCCGGCTCGCGTTCCTCGTGCCCCCGACCACGGTCGGCGTCAACGCGCCGATCACGCCGGACGTGGTCGTGGAAATCCAGGACATGCTCGGCAACCTGGTGACGTCGGCTGCCAACCAGGTGGACCTGCGCATCGGGGTGAACCCGGGCAACGCGACGCTGGGCGGAACGGCCATCCGGACCGCGGTGAACGGCCTCGCGACGTTCCCGAACCTGACGCTCAACCAGCCGGGCACGGGCTACACCCTCGTCGCGGGGTCGGGGTCGCTGGGGAGCGCCACCAGCCCCGCGTTCGACGTGCTCCCCGGGGCCACGCAGTTCCTGGTGCAGGTGAATCCGATCACGGTAGTCGCCGGGGGCACCGTCGACGTCACCGTGACGGCGCAGGACGGGTTGGGGAACACGGTCCCGGGCTATCGTGGCACCGTGCACTTCGTCACGAGCGATCCGCAAGGCACGGTCCCGGCGGACTACACCTTCATCGCGGCGGACAACGGGACGCACACGTTCAAGCCGGGTGCGACGCTGAAGACCGCCTCGTCGAGTCAGTTCGTCGACGTCATCGACGTGGTGGATTCCCGCATCTTCGGTTTCGGCTCGGTGGAAGTGACGCCGGACGTGCCGAACAAACTGGCCTACATCCAGCAGCCGACGCAGGTGGTTCAGCGCTTGACGATCGTTCCCGCCGTGACGGTCGCCGTCGAGGATCAGTTCGGCAACGTGGTGACCGGCGCGGCCAACACGGTGAGCCTCGCGATCGGCGCCAACCCGGGGAGCGGCAGCTTGACCGGGGGCGCCGGGGTGGACGCGGTCGGCGGCATCGCGACCTTCGGCGGCCTGTCCATCGATCAGCCGGGGAACGGCTACACACTGGTCGCGGCCGCAGGCGCCCTGACGGGCGTGACCAGCAACGCATTCAACGTGCTGCCCACCGGCTCGCTCATCACCTGGCTCGGCGATTTCGATAGCGATTGGAACCAGCCGCTCAACTGGGACACGGGCAAGGTGCCGACGAGCTCGGACAACGTGCGCATTTCTTCAGGGCTCAACCTGCCGGCGCTCTCGACCGACGTCACCGTGCAGGGCCTGACGGTCGATCCGGGGGCCACGATCACCACCGGCGGGTTCAAGATCACCGTCGGCAGAAGTCTGGACACCGGATCGGGCATCCTGGGGACGGGCACGGTCACCCTCGCGGGATCCGGATGGACGGTGACCGGATTCGTCGAAGGCGATCTGGCCGTGAGCGGTGTGTACACCGTGTCGACCACCCTGTCGGTCGTCAACAACCTCGACCTCATCGGGACGGGGTCGCTCGACCTCGGCCTCGGCGGCGACGTGGTCGTCGGGGGGAATCTGACGACCAGCGCCAGTGCGACGATCACCATGAAGGACGGGGGCGCGCTCAGCGTGACGGGGAATGCGAACTTCGGCGGCGGCAGCGAAGCCGGGAGGCTGACGAACGGAACCCTCCAGCTGGTCGGCGACTTCAACCAGACGGGGGATCCGGAGAGCTTCGCGGCGGACAGCGCCTTCTTCACGCAGTTCGTGAGCGCCAATCCGCAGACCATCACCTTCGCCAAGCCGGGGTTCGGCGCCGGAAACTCGCACTTCGGCGCCCTCCAGGTGGTGAACAATGCGGCCGGAGTGACGCTGGGGAGCGCCGTCTTCGCCAACGGGCAGTTCAGCGGGTTCGGCGGCGGCGGGACGCTGGCAAAGATCCTCGGGAACAGCCACACGCTCACGGCCAAGGGGCTGTTCAGCGACAGCCTGCTCATCGACAACATGCCGCTGGTCGTGGCGGCGGACACGGTGCAGCCGCTGTTCTTCAACCACGTCGTGTTCCAGAATTTCTCGCCCTCGGCGATCCAGCTGGACATCTCGCGGGTCAACGGGTCGGCGACCTTTACCGGCCTGCAGTTCCTGGGCACCCCCCCCACTCCGGGTTTCCACCTGCGGGCGAACGACCCCGTCGTGGGGAACGGGGCCTTCTCGGTGATACTCGTCACACCGCTTCCCACGGGGGCGTCCGGCGCTGCCCGGTTCACCACCACCGGCGAAGCCCAGATCACCTGGCCATAGCCGTCGCTTGACGGCCCTGTTCTTGCGCAGTCAATTGGCCGTCCCATGGCGGACCAACCCTCGAGGGTACGGTCGCTCGCGCTGACGGCGAGCGTCGTGCTCGCGGTTTCCCTGGCCACCTGCACCAGGGAGTCCGCGGGTCCGCCACGTCACGCCGCCTTTTCGGTCGCTCCCGTCCTGCCGAGCGGCACGAGCCTCGCCGCGTTCAACCTCTCGATCGACAACGTGCGGCTGATCGTCGTCCGGCCGCCCGCCGACACCGTGTTCGATCAGACCTTCGCCTTCCCGGCGAATCAGTCGAGCCTCCCGATCTCGGCCGACATCCCGCTCGAGCAGTCCCCCGAGACGTTCCAGGTCACGATTCAGCTGCTGTCGGGCACGACCCTGCTGTTTGGGGGCACCCAGAGCGTCTCCGTCACGGCCGACGCGGTGACGCCGCCCGCCCAGATCCCCGTCACCTACAGCGGGCCGGGGCAAAACGTCGCCACGCTGACCATCGATCCCCCTGACTCCGTGCTCACCCAGGGCGGGACGCTGCAGTTCCGCCTGACGGCGAAGGACGCGCAGGGCGTGATCGTGCCGACGTTCTACGCGTCCTGGACCACGAGCGACACGAACGTGGCCAAGGTGGACGCGACGGGCGTGCTGACGGCACCGTTGTCCCGCGCCACCCTGAACGTCATCGCCCGGACGCCGCCCACGCAGAGCCAGCCGAACGGCGTGTCGTCGTCTACGCCGATCACATTCATCCCGACCCCGGTGGCCATCCAGATCGTGAGCGGGTGCGGCCAGAGCGGCCAACCGGGGGCGCAGCTGTCGCAGCCGATTGTGGCCCGCGTCGTCGCGGGGGACAATCTGGGCGTGAAGGGGATTACGGTGCAGTTCACCGCGCCGGCCGGCGGTTCCGTCGCAGCCTCCCAGGTCATCACCGATGCCAACGGACTGGCGCAGACCACGGTGACCCTGCCGACACAGGGGCCGGCCACATTCACGATCTCGGCCCCTGGGCTCACCGCGCAGCAGTGCAACCAGACGCTCGTGATCGGGGCGACCCAGCTGGCGTTCACGCCGCAGCCGCCGGCGACCGTTACAGCCGGCGCCGGGCTGACGGTGGTCGTCACGGCGCAGGATGCTCAGGGCAATACGGCGACGAGCTTCGCGGGGGCTATCACTCTGTCTCTTGGCACCCACCCGGCCGGCGCAGTGCTCTCGGGAACAGTGACGGTGAATGCTGTTGGTGGCGTGGCGACCTTTGCGAACTTCGGCCTGCTCACTGTGGCGGGCACGTACACCCTCGTGGCGAGCACGAGCAGCCTGCCATCCGTGACCAGTACGCCATTCGATGTCCTCCCCGGGGCGACTACGCAGCTCGCCTTCTCGGTGGAGCCCACGAACGTGGGGGCCGGTAGTCTGATCACGCCGCCGGTCGCCGTCGCGGCACAGGACGCCTTCGGCAATCCCACGCCGGCGTTCACCGGGAACATCACCGTCGCGCTCGGAACGAACCCCACGAGCGCGACGCTCGGCGGCACGCTGACCCAGCCGGCCAGCGCCGGGGTGGCCACGTTCAGCGATCTGACGGTCAACAAGGTCGGCAGCGGCTACGCGCTCTCCGCGTCGGCCGCCGGGCTGACCGGTGCGTCGAGCACGACGTTCAACGTGACAACGGTGCCTGCGACACAGTTGGTCTTCCAGACGCAGCCGGTGAACGTCGTCGCGGGCAGCCCTATCGCCGTGACCGTCGCGGCCATGGACGGGTTGGGCAACGTGGTCACCTCCTTCACGGGCCCGGTGACCATCACCATCGGGGCCAACCCGGGTGGCGGCGTGCTCTCGGGTTCGACCCCGGTCAACGCCGTCGCCGGCGTGGCCACGTTCGCCAACCTGTCGATCGACAAGTCCGGCAATGGATACTCCCTCGTCGCGACTGGCGTCGGTTTGATCCCGGCCACGAGCGCGGCGTTCAACGTCACGCCAGGCGCTGCCACGCAACTCGTCTTCACCCAGCAGCCCCCCGCCACGGTGGTGGCTGGCACCGGCTTCACGATCGTCGTCACGGCGCGGGACGGTCAGGGCAACACCGCGACCGGTTTCACCGCGAATGTCTCCCTCGCCTTCGGCAGCCATCCAGTCGGATCCGTGCTGGCCGGAACCACGACGGTCGCGGCGGCCAACGGGGTCGCGACCTTCGCGGCCCTGGCTCCGCTGACGGTGGCGGGCGGGTACACGCTGGTCGCGTCTTCTACCGGGTTGCAGGGCGTCACCAGCAGCTCCTTCACCGTCACGCCGGCGGCCGCCGCCGCGCTCGCCTTCACGACCCAGCCGAGTACCGTCGCCAGCGGCGCGCCCATCACGCCGGCGGTGCAGGTGGCCGTCCAGGACAACTTCGGCAACACGGTGACGACCGCGACCAACGCGATCACCGTGTCGCTCACGG
>DATICZ010000326.1:0-3647 GCA_035456525.1 Gemmatimonadales bacterium | reverse complement strand
CGCGAGCGAGGCGCCGTGTCTACCGTCCATCGGCGCGATATGTGGCCCGGCGCGGCCGGCGGCAAGTGGCGCTGGCCGCAACGTGGCAGGCGTGGATCTTTCAGCCCGTGAGCCATACCGTTCGTGCCGCAGCCCTCGTCGGGGTCGCGCTCTTGCTCGGGTGCGTTCTCAGGAGCGGACGCCCGGCGGCGCCGACCCCCGAGCTGTACGGCGCCGGACTCTTTTCGACCGGCGCGTGGGACTTCTTCATGGCTTTCTCCCCGGATGAGCGGGAAGTCCTGTTCTGCCGCGCCAACGACGATTTCAGCCGCTACCAGATCTACGAAACCCACCGGGACGAGTCCGGCGGCTGGAGCCGGCCGGCGCCAGCCGCGTTCGCCGGCGAGTGGAGCAACGCCGACCCACATTTCACGCCCGATGGACGGACCGTGTTCTTCATCTCCGACCGCCCGGCGCCGAGAGAAACGAAGGCGCAGTCCACCTACGACATCTGGTTCGTCACCCGGGACTCGAGCGGATCGTGGGGCGCGGCGCAGCGCCTGCCGGCATCGGTCAGCGTGCCCGGCGTGGACGAATGGTCTCCATCGATCGCCGCGAACGGGAGCCTGTATTTCGGCACGGAGCGTCCGGGTGGTCACGGCGCCATGGATCTCTGGATGGCGCGGCTCGTCGACGGCGTCTATCAGGCGCCCGTGAACCTCGGAGACTCCATCAACACAGCGGGGAACGAGGTCGAGCCCTGGGTGGCGCCCGATGAGCGCTACCTGATCTTCAGCGGCAAGACGCGGTCGGACAGCGTCGGGGGCTACGACCTGTACCTGAGCCGTCGGGAGCGTGGCGTCTGGCAGCGGGCGCAGCGGCTCGACCACGGCGTCAGCTCGGCGTGGTCCGACTTCAATCAGAGCGTCTCTCCCGACGGGAAGTGGCTTTACTTCAGCAGCACCCGCCCGTACGGCGGCACGATCGTCCCGCGCTCCGATACCCTGCCCGTTGTCGGCGCCGCGAACGGCGTCGGGAACGGCAAAGGCGATATCTACCGCATCGCGCTGCGGGATCTTGGCGTAGCGCCCCACTGAAGCTCGTACCTCGAGGGAAGAGTGAAGCGCACGATCGTCAGCATGGTGTTGGCCCTGCTCCCGTCACTGGGTGTCGGCCAGGGGATGGAATCGCCGCTCACCGCGCGCTACCGCGCCGACGCCGAGCGGATCGTCGCCGCCGCGCTCGCCGACAGCAGCGCCTGGCGCCGGCTCGCCGAGCTGACGGACCGGTTCGGGTCCCGGCTGAGCGGCTCGCGCAGCCTCGAGGCGGCGATCGACTGGGTGCTGGCGCAGATGCGGGCCGACGGGCTGGACAGCGTGCGCGGCGAACCGGTGCGCGTGCCTCACTGGGTCCGCGGAACGGAATCGGCGGAGCTGGTCGCGCCCCGTGCCCTGCCGCTCCACATGCTGGGCCTGGGCGGCAGCGTCGGCACGCCGCCACTGGGGATCACCGCGCCGGTGCTGGTCGTCACGAGCTTCGACGATCTCACACGTCACGCCGCGGAGGCCAAGGGGAAGATCGTCCTGTTCGACGTGCCGTTCCCGGCCGCAGGTGATCCGTTCGATGCCTACGGGAACGTAGTCGCCTATCGGGTGGCGGGGGCCAGCGCAGCGGCCAAGGTCGGGGCGGTGGCCAGTCTGATCCGCTCGGTGGCCGCGGGCTCGCTCCAGAGTCCGCATACCGGTGTGATGCGGTACGATTCGACCGCGGCGCGCGTCCCGCACGCGGCGCTCAGCGTCGAGGACGCCGAGCTGCTGCATCGCATGCAGGACCGCGGCGAGCGGGTGGTGGTCCGACTCCGCATGCAGGCGCGGACGCTCCCCGACGCACCGTCCCGCAACGTGGTCGCCGAGCTGCGCGGTCGCGAACGGCCCGACGAAGTCGTCGTGCTGGGCGGCCACATCGATTCGTGGGACGTGGGCCAGGGAGCCATGGACGACGGTGGCGGAGTGGTCGCGGCGTGGGAGGCCGTGCGTCTGCTGAAGCGGCTGGGGCTGCGGCCGCGGCGCACCGTGCGCGTGGTCCTCTGGACCAGCGAGGAGTTCGGCGGGGTCGGGGGAGCCGCCTATCGGGATGCCCATCTCGCGGAGCTCGACCGCCACGTGCTCGCGATCGAATCGGACAACGGCGCGTTCGCGCCCCTGGGCTGGCGCTACACGGGGCCGGGCGCCGGGCTGCACTTCGTGCGCCAGATCGACTCGCTGCTCGCCGGACTGGGTCCCATGCACAGCGACTCAGGGTATCCCGAAACCGACGTCGCGCCGCTGGAACGGCACGGCGTGCCCCTGCTGGGCCTCAAGACGGACCCCTCGCGCTACTTCTGGTACCATCACAGCGCAGGCGACACGATGGACAAGCTCGACCCGCGCGAGGTGGCCCGGTGCGTCGCCGCGATGGCGGTCGCGGCCTACGTGGCGGCGGAGATGCCGGAGCGGCTCCGCTAACCTCCTCGCGGCAACACCCCGCGTCGTGCAGGTCGGCGTTAACATCCCCGGATGTCGCAACCGCCCGACGCGCTTGGGGCGCATACCCTCGCCAGTGTGAAACGCCGCCTCCTCCCGTTTCTCTTCCTCATGTATGTGGCCGAGTTGCTGACGCGGGGGAATGTCGGCCTGGCGGGACTCCAGATGCGCGAGGACCTGGGCTTCAGCGCGACGGTGTTCGGCCTGGGAGCCGGGGTGTTCCTGTTCGGCTACTCGCCCTTCGCGGTGCCGAGCAACCTGATCGTGGCGCGCGTCGGCGCGCGGCGCTGGATTCCCGTCGTCCTGATCGGATCGGGCGTGCTGGGCTCGGCGATGATGCTGGTCCGGAGCCCGTTGTCCTTCTACCTGATGCGCTTCCTGCTCGGGGTCGCCGAGGCGGGGTTCTTCCCGGCCGTCATCTATTACCTCGGGGCATGGATGCCGGCGGAGCAGCGCGCCCGGGTCACCGCCCAGTTCATGACCGCGATCCCCGTGGCGGGGGTAGTGAGCGGTGCGCTGGCCGCACCCCTGCTCGGGCTGGACGGCCGCCTCGGACTCGCCGGATGGCAATGGCTCTTCCTCGTGGAAGGCCTGCCGGCCGTGGCTCTCGGGCTGGTGGCCTATTCCCGGCTGACGGACGAGCCCGCCCAGGCTCGCTGGCTGCCACCGGATGAACGCGCATGGCTGGTGGAGCGGCTGGGGCGGGAGCGCGCGGCCCCGCCGGGTGCGCCCTCACGCGGTCTGCGTGACACGTTCGCCGATCCGGCGCTCTACTGGCTCGGCCTGCTGAACTTCTTGGTCATGGCCTCGGCCTACGCCAAAGGGGTGTGGTCCCCGCAGGTGATCAAGGCCGCGTCCCATCTCGGCGACAGCCAGGTGAGCCTGCTCACCGGCCTGATCGCGGGCGCGTCGGTGATCGCGATGCTCGCCAACGGCGCGCATTCGGACCTGCGGCAGGAGCGCCGGCTCCACATCGCGGTCCCCGCGATGCTCATGGCCCTCGGCTGGTTTCTCTGTGCCGGAACGGACTCGGGCGCCGTGACGGTTTTCGCCCTCACCATGGTCGCCGTCGGGATCAACAGCCAGTACGGTCCCTTCTGGACGCTGCCGGCTGCGAGGCTGTCGGGCCGGGCCCGCGCCGCGGGG
>DATICZ010000325.1:0-33999 GCA_035456525.1 Gemmatimonadales bacterium | reverse complement strand
GCCGGCCGCGCGGTCGCGACCTACGCCGAACTGTACGGACTGTCTCGCGACAGCGACGGGCGGGCGCGCTACCGCGTCCGCTACAGCTTCGCGCCACTGCGCTCGCTCGCCGCGCGGCTGACGCGAGGAGCGTCACCGGTGGTGTTCGAATTCGACCGCGAGAGCGACTGGCGCGGGACCATGCCGGAGCGATTGGTGATCGAGCCCGGGCGAGTGCCGCCCGGACGGTATCGGGTGACGCTGTCGGTGACCGACCTTCCGACAAATGTCAAGTCGGCGACGGTCGCGCTCGACATCACCCTCCGCTGAGCGAGACTTGTCGCGCCGGGAGAACACTCCCAAATTGGGGTGCAACCCGGTCCAATGTTCGTCAATCTCGTCCCGGAATTTCTTGCCTGCCTCGCCGCCCCGGATCCGGTCGCGGCTTACCACTCTTATCTCGAACGGCATGGGCCGGTGCTCGCGAGCTACTGGCACAACTACGTGCTCGATCTGGAGTCGCCGCATGCGGAGCGGGTCATCCGGGAGACGGTGCGCGCCGATCGCGACGACCTGCGCCGATTGCTGGAGGATGTCGACGTCGCGCGCATCGCCGACGAGGCGTTGACGCGCGCCCGGGACCAGCTCGAGGCCGACTGCCCCACCGATCTCTACCTCATGGTGGGCGTCGGTGCGGCCAACGCCGGGGAGCTGGTGGTGGATGGCCGGGGAGTCGCCTTCGTGTGTGCGGAGCACTTCACCGGCCGGGCCAATCCCGATACCAACGGGCTGGGGCTGGCCCCACATCTCCTGCCGTTGTGGATCGGCCATGAGATCGCCCACGTGGTGCGCTACACCTCGCCGACGAGCAAAGCCGAAATGCGTCGCCTGGTCGCCGAAGGCGAAGGAACGTACGACTACTGGACCACAGGCAGCCGCGCGACGCTGCGCGAACTGCTGGTCAACGAGGGCATCGCGGTGGCGGCCTCGCAGGCCGTGGCACCGGGATTCGAGCCATGGGAATACCTGGGATACGGCCGCCGGCAGTATCGCCGCATCCGCGAGCTCGACGCCTTCCTGCGGCGCGCGGCCACGGCGGAGCTGGATCGCCGCGGTCTGGGGCTGCGCCTGCGCTTCCTCTCCGGCGGGATGAGTCCGGCGTCGCGGCTCGTGAACGGGAAGGTGCTGCCGGAGCGGTCGGGCTACTACCTCGGCTTGCGCATGGTGGAGAGCCACGTCACGGAGCGCGGTCTTGCAGCCACAGTGCGCGCACCCGCGGAGGAGATCCAGCAGGCCGAGGACCGCGCAAGCGGCATCCAGACCGCATGACACCGCGCGGCGGGGAACGACGGCACAACTACACGCTGCGCGAGATTCTCGAGGAGCTGGTGGGGCACGCGCGCGACGTCGCGAGCCGCGCGAAGTCCATGACCCCACAGGAGTTGGAGCGCGCTCAGCAGCGCCTGGAGTGGCTGGCCGACGAAGTGTGGCGCGTGGCGACCGAGCAGTTGCCGCCGCCCGAGTAACCCTCCGGCGCCCCGGACGCCGCGCTATATCTTCCCGGCACATGCACGACTCCGGGCGCGGGTTCAAGGTATCGGTGCGCAAGGAAGACCTCGTCTTCGCCGCCGCACACTTCATCACATTGCCGGGCCATCGCTGTGAATCCCTGCACGGCCACAACTACCGCGCCGGCGTCGAGTTGACCGGGACGCTCGAGCCGGAGGCGTGGTACGTCTTCGATTTCGTGGCGCTGAAACAGGTGATGCGGCGGCTCACCAACGAACTGGACCACAAGGTCCTCCTCCCCACCACCAATCCGACGGTCACGGTGCAGACGAACGGCGAGAGCGTCGCGGTGCGTTACGACGGCCGCTCGCGTTACGTGTTTCCCGCCAGTGACTGCGTGCTGCTGCCGATCCCCAACACGACGGTGGAGATGCTCGCCGAGTATCTCGCCGGACGGCTCAAAGCCGAGCTCAAGGCGAAAGGGGCGGCCCAGGTGGCGAGCCTGGAAATCGAAGTCGAGGAGAATTTCGGGCAGTCGGCGAGTTACCGGGAAGCGTTGAGCTGGGACTAGCCGTGGCCAAGGAGTCCCCCTACACCGACGCGCAGATCCGCGAGCGCCTGGCCGCCGTTCCCGGCTGGCGCTACGAAGGCGGGATGATCCGGCGCAGCTTCAAGACGGACGGCTGGCCGACCACGCTGATGCTCGTCAATGCGATCGGATTCTACGCGGAGGCGGCGGACCATCACCCGGACCTGGTGGTGCAATGGGGATCGGTGCAGGTGTCGCTCGCGACGCACAGCGCGGGCGGTGTCACCGAGAAGGATTTCGCGCTGGCCGAGATCGTCGAGCGCACCGCACGGTGGCAGGCGGGATCACCCTTCCGTCCGTCGGCCAAATTCCGGCGCGAAGGGGCCTGAGCTCACTTCCCCACGCAGAAGCTCGCGAACACGCGGTCCAGCACATCTTCCGGAGTCACGACCCCGATCAGGTCATCCAATGCCCCCACCGCGGCGCGCAGGTGCGTCGCCGCCGCCGCGGCGTCCACGCCCTGCCCGTGGGCCGTCCAGAAGAGGTCGAGCTCCTCGAGCGCGCGCTCCAAGGCCACACGGTGCCGCTCCCGTGTCACCACAGGCTCCACGTCCCCCAGGGCAACGAGACCGCCGAACGCCGTTTCCACGAGACGCCGACCCAACTCGGGCAGTCCCTCTCCGGTCACGACTGAGACGGCGATGGACGGGCGGTCGACGGTCAGGCGGTCGGGCGGTCGGGCGGTCGGTGAAGACAGGTCAGACTTGGTGCGGACGTATACAACGGGGGCCGGGCAGTGGGCCAGGAACTCCTCGCGCGCCGACTCGTCCCCCGTCCCTCGTCCCTCGTCCCCCGCCTCGCAGAAGAGAATCAGATCCGCCGCGCCGAGGTAGCGCCGGCTCACTTCGATACCGAGCCGCTCCACGCGATCGTCGCTGTCCCGCAGTCCCGCCGTGTCCACGAGCCGGAACGGCAGCCCGTCGATGACGGCCAGCGCCTCGATCGCGTCGCGTGTGGTGCCCGGGATTTCGGTGACGATGGCGCGCTCCCGGCCCAGCAGCGCGTTGAAGAGCGACGACTTGCCCGCATTGGGTGGTCCGGCGATGACGACGAGCGCCCCCGCGTGCAGGCGCTCCCCCTGCGAAGCGGTGGCGAGCAGGCGGGCCACGCGGTCCCGGGCCACGCGCCAGGCGCGCTCGATCCGCTCCGGGCCGACCGGCGCTTCGTCTTCTTCGGGGAAGTCGATGTCGTAGGCGATCAGGGCTTCGAGCTCGAGGATTTCCTCCCGCAGCGCCTCGAGGCGCCGCGACAGGCCACGCTCGAGCTGCTGGAGGGCGCGCCGCCGCTGCGCCGGCGCACCCGCGTCGATCAGGTCGACGGTGGCCTCCGCCTGGAGCACGTCCATCTTGCCGTTCTGCACGGCCCGGCGCGTGAATTCGCCGGGGGCGGCCGGCCTAGCCCCCGCGGCGACACAGGCGGCCACGACCTCGGCCGGCACGAGGAGGCCGCCGTGGGTAGAGATTTCGACCATGTCTTCCCCGGTGTACGACGCGGGACCGGGGAATGCGACAGCAAGGGCGTCGTCGATCGGCTCGCCGCTCTGCGGGTGATGGACGTCGGCGCGGACGACGCGGCGCGGGGGATCCGGGCGAAACGGGCGCAGGACGCGAGCCGCGATCTCGAACGCCCCGCGGCCCGAGAGCCGTATCAGCGCGAGCGCGCCGCGTCCGGGTGGTGTAGCGAGGGCGACGATCGGGTCGGACAGCACCCTGTTCCCTCCGTCCGGCCTCTCAGGAGCGCTGCTGCGCCTTCAGGCGCTTCTGAGAAATCTGCCATTGCTGCGGCAGGCTGATCAGGTTCTGAACCGCGTAGTAGAGGTTCAAGCCGGAGGCCAGGCGCAGGAAGATGAACGTCATCATCGCCGGCATCAGGTACAGCATCATCTTCATCTGGGGATTGGGCGGCATGCCGCGCTGGCCGATCTTCGACACCGCGAACATCGAGAGGCCCATCACGACCGGGATGATGTAGAGCGGGTCGTGGCGCGAGAGATCGGGGAGCCACAGGAACGGCACGCCCCGGAACTCGATGGTGTTGGAGAAGACGAAGAACAGGGCGAGCAGCACCGGCATCGGCAGCAGCATCGGCAGGCATCCGCCGAACGGATTGACCTTGTGCTCCTTGTAAAGCCGCAGCATCTCGCGCTGCAGTTTCTCCGGCTCGTTCTTGTAGCGCGTCTGGATCTCCTGCATCAGCGGCTGCACCGCCTGCATGCGCATCTGCGACTCCATCGCCTTGGCCTGCAGGGGCCACAACAGCATGCGCACGAGCACGCCGAAAAACACCAGCACCCAACCATAGGCGAGGTGCAAGCGGTCGTGCATCCAGAAGAGAATCTCGACGACGACGAGCGACACGGGGTGAATGATCGGCCGGAAGATCGACCAACCGTACGGGTTGGCGTCGTCCAGACCGTGGCCGAGCTGCGACAGCCGCTGGTGCTCGAACGGGCCCGTGTACATCTCGAAGCGGAATGTGCCCGCGGGCGGCAGCGCCAGCGTGGTGATGACCGACGCCCGGGTCGCGAACTCGGAGGTCCGGGTGCCGAACAGGGAGGCCGTGGGCACCGGGGCGCGCGGCATCCCGGTCGCCACCGCCCCGGCGAACGGGCGGGCGTTCTGCTCCGGCGCCATGATGGCCGTGAAGAAGTACTTCGACTTCAGCGCCACCCATTCGAACGGCCCGTTCAGGACCGCGCGTTCCCCGGGATCGAGGGAACGGAACGTGGTCTTCTGGGTCTTGTCCGCCTTGGTGACGATCGCGTACTCGTTGTAGTCGGTCGCCGGGTCGGCCTCGACCGACCGCAATCCTTGTCCCAGATCCACGAGCAGGACCGCCCCGGTACCGCCCAACCCGTCGATGCGCCCATCCACGGCGAAGCGGTAATGGCCGGGCATGAACCGGTAGCTCAGGCTGACGCTTCCGGCACCGAGCGGCGCCGTGAACGTGAGGGTGGTATCGGCGCCGGCGACCGTCAGGGCGGTGCGGTTCGGCGAGAACGCCAGCGCGTCGAGCGACGCCGTGTCGGACCCCGCCACGAGGCGCAGGCCCAGGAGCGGGGCGTTCTCGGGAACGAGGTGAACCCGGCTCCCCGAATCACCGGGCGCGAACGACCGGTATTGCTCGAGCTCGGCCGTGACCAGGCGGGCGCCCCGGGTGGTGAACCCGAGGCGGTACAGGGGACTCGTGACCCAGACCGTTTCCGCGGGGAGCTGGTCGGATGGACGGCTTGGCGGATTGGCGGTCGGGGCGGGCAGTGGCGCGGCCGGCACCGATTCTGCCGGCGTGGCGGGCGCCCGGCCGGTATCGATCACGACACTCGGGCCCTGGGGCACCGGCTGCGGCTTGAAGATGAGGCTCGGCACGATGGCGATGACGAGCATCAACAAGATCGCTGCGATGACGCGTCGCTGATCCACGGGTGGGTCCTAGGGAACCGGGTCGTAGCCACCCGGATGAAACGGGTGGCATCGCAGAATCCGCCTCACGCCGAGCCAACTTCCCCGCAGCGCGCCGTATCGTTCCACCGCCTCGTACGTGTAGCGCGAGCAGGACGGCGTGAACCGGCACTGGGTGAACATCAGATGCGACAGCGTCAGCTGGTACGCGCGAATCAGGCCCATCACCGCCAGCCGCGGCCAGACGCGGGGATTCACGGAAGTATCCGTGCGACGGCTTCGGTGAGCTCGGTGCGCAACTCCCCAAAACGGGCGCGATAGGCGGCGGGTTTCGCCCGCACGATCAGATCGACCGCGGGCAGGAGCCGGAGCAGATCGCGCCGCACGATTTCCCGCATGCGGCGCCGCAAACGATTGCGGGCCACCGCGGTCTTCCCGAAACGGGGAACGACGATCCCCGCCCGCGCGTGGCCCTGCGAATTGGGACGCCAAGCGATGTCCAACTGGCGCATCCGCACCCGACGACCGCTCTCCCAACATTGCGTCAAGTCCGCGCCGCGTGGCAGTCGCACACGCGCCGGGTACCGCTCGCGCGTCAACCGCTCCGATGCTTGGACGGGAGCTGGACCGTGAGGCGCTTCCGCCCCTTCTTGCGGCGCCGCCCGAGCGTCGCGCGGCCCCACTTGTCTTTCATGCGAGCGCGGAATCCATGTTTATTGATGCGCCGCCGATTGCGCGGGCGGTAGGTCGGCTTCCCCATACGTGCCTCTGAAGTAAGGCGGGGAAACCTACATGCCGGGGGAGGCGCGTTCAAGGTTGACTTTTCCACATGGGGCCATAGTTTTGCCCCGCCCTTGCAATACGTCCCACCAAAATCATCGCCCTTTGATGGAGCAGTCAGCGAAAGAAGCCTGGAAGCGCCTCCTCGAAGAGGCGCGACGTGAGCTTCCCGAGGCGACGGTGCGCACCTGGCTCGAGCCGGCGGTGCCGCTGGCGCTGGAGGAGGGGCGCTTGGTGCTGGGCACCACGGATCAATTCGCCGCCGAGTGGAACGACACGAAGCACGCGCCGCTGTTGACGCGCGCCGCCGAACGCGTGTTCGGCCAACCGACGCCGGTCGTGTTCCGGGTAATGGAGGAGCGGCGCCAGCGTCCCCAGATGGATTTCTTCGTGGCGCCGAAGCCGACGCCCGTGACGGCGCCCACCGTCACGATGCCGCTGAACGAACGCTACACGTTCGAGAGCTTCGTGGTCGGAAAATCCAACGAACTGGCGGCCGCCGCGGCCCACGCGGTGGCGGAAGCGCCCGGCCGCACGTACAACCCGCTCTTCATCTACGGCGCGACCGGCCTCGGCAAGACGCACCTGATGCAGGCCATCGCGCACGCGGTGCTGAAGCGCAACCCCGAGACGCGCCTGCTGTACGTCGGGGCCGAGCAGTTCATCAACGAAGTCATCGAGAGCATTCAGGCCCGGACGATGCCGGAGTTCCGGCGGCGCTATCGCAACGACATCGATCTCCTCCTGGTGGACGACGTGCATTTCCTGGAAGGCAAGGAAATGACCCAGGACGAGTTCTTCCACACGTTCAACGCCCTGTTTGAGGGCCGCAAGCAGATGGTGCTCACCTCGGACCGGCCTCCGAAGGAGATCCCCGGCCTCGAGGATCGGCTGATCTCGCGCTTCGAGTGGGGGATGGTAGCCGACATCGGACAGCCCGACCTCGAGCACCGCATCGCCATCCTGCGGAAGAAGGCGTACCAGGATCACCTCGAGCTCACGATCCCGGACGACGTGCTGCGGTTCATCGCCGAGCACATCCGTTCGAGCGTGCGGGAGCTCGAAGGGTGCATCATCAAGCTGCTGCTGTTCGCGTCCTTGAAGAACCGGGAAGTGACGATCGACCTGGCGCGCGAGGCCCTGGCCGACAAGATCCGGCAGGGGGAAGAGAGCGCGTTCCCCGGGCCTGCCACTCCCAGCATCGACCGGGTGCAGGAGGTGGTCGCGCGACGCTGGGGCGTCACGCCGGAGGGTCTCCGGTCCAAGGCGCGCACCAAGACGCTCACCATCCCGCGTCAGGTCGCCATGTATCTCGCGCGGGACATGCTGGGGATGCAGCTGGTGGAGATCGGCCAGGCGTTCGGGGGGCGCGACCATTCCACCGTGATCCACAGCGTGGACAAGGTCGAGCGCCAGATGATGCGGGACCGGACGTTCAAAGAGCGGATCGAGATGGCGCGCCAGGAATTGTCCGCACTGTAGCCAACATTCGCCACGGGGAATGTGGGGAGAGGTGGGATACTGCCGCGATGATGTGGGTACCTGTGGGAAATGACGATTCTGCCAACACGGCGCCCACAGCGACACCTGGGGCCAACGCGCTGTATCCATGTGCGTTCCGGAGAACCGTCCACATGTCCCCGATCTCTACTACTACTACTAGTATTTCATATACAGTATAGCAGTAGGATTCTTACCTCTGCCGGAGGAGTGGAGTCACGGGCATGAAGTTCACGATCACGCGGGAACAGCTGCAGGAAGGCCTGACCGCGGTCGCGGCCGCGATCCCGGCCAAGACGACGCTGCCGGTGCTGTCGAACGTTCTCGTCGAGGCGACCAAACAGGGTCTGCGCCTCTCCGGGACCGACCTCGACATCGCCGTGAGCACGACCGTGGCGGCCGACGTGGACGCGGAGGGCGCCGTGACGCTGCCCGCGAAGAAGCTGAGCGACATCGTGCGGGAGCTCCCCTCCGCGCCGATCCGGTTCACCGGTGCGGGCGAGCAGCGCGTGGGCATCGATTGCGGCCGCTCCCGCTTCAAGCTCCTCGGCCTGCCGCGAGAGGAGTTCCCATCGTTTCCGGCGGTGAAGTTCGACAAGGCGTGGCAGACATCCGCCGGCGTGGTGCACAAGCTGGTCGGTCACGTGGCCTTCGCCGCGTCCACCGAAGAGAGCCGCCCGATCCTCAACGGCGTGCTGTGGGAGCTGCGGCCGGACCGGATGCGCATGGTCGCCACCAACGGCCATCGGCTGGCCAAGATGGACGTCCCGGCGACCGGTGGCTCCACGGCCGATTTGATCGTGCCGCCCAAAGCTCTCGAGCAGATCCGGCGTCTGTTCGGCCCGGAGGATGCTCTCGAGGTCGCCCGGAGCGACAATCACATCGCCTTCCGGGCCGGGGGGCGGCAGGTGTATTCCCGTCTGATCGAGGGCCCGTATCCGAACTACGAGCAGGTGATCCCGCGCGAGAACGACAAGTTTGCAGCGGTGGACAAGCAGGCGATGAGCGCGGCGCTGCGCCGCATGAGCGTGGTCGCGAGCGACCAGACGCACCGTATCCGCCTGGGGTTCTCCGGCGGTCTCGTGAAATTCTCGGTGCAGACGCCGGACCTCGGTGAGGCCCAGGACGAGCTCGCCGTCACCTACGATGGCGAGCCGTTCGAGATCGGCTTCAATGCGACGTACCTGCTCGAGATCCTCAAGTACATGCCGACCGACGAAGTACGTTTCACGTTCAAGGCCCCGGAGCGGGCGGCGACGATCGAGCCCGTGGGGTGGAACGATCCGGCGAGCTACTTGGCGCTGGTGATGCCCTTGCGCCTGGTGGACTGAGGGGCTGTATCGCGCGTGCTGTCGGGCAGGGTATCCGGCGGCGCCACGGTGTCCGGCGGCGTGCTCTCCACCGGCACCGTCACCGTGTCCCGCAGCAGCGAGTCGAGCACCGGGGGGATGATGGGCGGGAGGAACGGCGGCACCGGGACCGTGTCGAACTCCTCCTCGGGGGGAATGTAGACGTCCACGCCGTGGTAGCGGGCGAGGATCAGATCCCGGCGGTGCAGCATGCGTCCCGAGCGGTAGGCGGGGTTGGACGACAGGGGGAACGGGAGCGTCGCCGCGAGCGCAGCCGCCTGTGCCTCGCTCAATTGCGCCGGCATGACGCCGAAATAGTGCGCGCTCGCCGCGGGCGCGCCCCACAGGCCCGGTCCGAGCTCCACCAGGTTCAGGTACAGCTCGAGAATCCTGTCTTTCGAGAGCATCCACTCGAGGCGCAGGGCCGTCAGCGCCTCCTTCACCTTGCGCAGCGGGTTGCGCGAGGGTGAGAGATAGAGGTTCTTCGCCAGCTGCTGGGTGATGGTACTGGCGCCCCGCAGCCGGTCCCGTCGCCTCCAGATGGTCCGCATGGTCGCCCCGAACCCCGCCTGCTGGTCCAGCCCGAGCGCATCCCGGATCTCCTCGAAGTCGAGGCCATGATGGGTGCGGAAGCGCGAATCTTCTCCGATGATGACCGTGCGCTGCAGGACGGGTGGTAACTGCTCGAGAGGCACGGGGCGATAGCGCACGGGGGCGCCGCGACGGCGCATCATGGCGCTCTCGACCGGCCAGTGATCGCTCCACCACACCGGCGGCGGCCACACGCCGACGAGCCAACCGAGTGCGGCGATCAGCAACCCCCGGGTGATCCGCCCGGCGACCCGGCGTTTGACCCCGATGGTCATGGCTGAACGAGGAGGGCCGCTTCCTAGTTCCCGCGCCTGGTGCCGGGCGCGCGGGTCGCGAGGCCGTAGGCGCTGAGCACGTTGTGTTGCGCGCCTCCACCCGGGGACGAGCCCACCAGTCCGACCTCGTTGGCGCTGCCGATCGCGATCCCGAACACCAGCAGCTGACGATGCAGGGATCGATCCGTATCCACCCGGAACAGGAAGGAAACGGAGGGAGCCGGCAGCACCGCGCGAGCCTCGAACGCGAATCCCAGGACCGTCGACGAGATCGCCTCGGCCTGCGCCGTGAGCGCCAGCCGGTTCGCCACCGGGCGGACGGTGAGCGCGGGGACATACGTGGGCTCGAGCGTCACGCCGCGGACGGTGGGCTTGCCGACGTTGCGCACGACGCCGCCGATCGTCAGCTCCGGCCGCCAATTGTAGAGGATCCCGAAGTCCCAGCCGGTTCCGCTCGTCGCCCCGCGGTACAGCGCCAGAGCTGCGCCGAAGGTGAAACTCCGCGCGGCGCCACCCAGCCCGAAGCGGTAGGTGTGGCCGTGGACGCCGCTCGCGAAGTTGTCACGCTGATAGCCGAAGGCCAGCCCCCGGGCGTTGAACCCGGCGCTGACCTGCGCCAGGCGGCCACCCGAACCCGGCGCCCGGACCGTGAGGTCGAGCAGGACGGCCGCCTCCGGCCGGGCGGCGAGGCCGCCCGGATTCACCCACAACGCACGCACGTCGCCGACGTCGGTCGCGGGCAGATACGTGGTGGCCCGATTCGGCGCCACCTGCGCACGGGCGGCGTCGTGCATGGCGCCGCCGAGGGCGAGCGCCAGGCCCACACCGAGGACGCGCCGCGTCACCGCGGGAGCACGGTGACGGTGGTCCGAGCCCGTTGGCGTCGCGGGATGGAAACACCCTGGTCGGTGAAATCGATCGTGAACGTGGTCGAGTCGTTCGTCTCCCCGCCGAGGTAACGTCCGTCACTCGAGAGAAACTGGACGCTCGTCCCCATACCCGTGCCGCTCAGGGTGAAGGGCGATCCACTCTGCGCGTTGGAGCCGTTGAACTGATAGGTGGCCGAGCTTTCCAGCCGGAGCGCACGCATCCCGTCACGGTCCTCCCAGATCGTCGCGGCTCGGCGATTCGCAGCGCGCGTCGTGAGCATGGTGCCGCCCGAGCAGGCGGCCTGGTCTGTGGCGGAAGTCGAGTCGGTCCAGGATGTCTGCGGCAAGACGCCGCCGGCCGGCAGTCGCGGAAAGAAGCTCCGGAACCGCGGCAGGAGACTGGCGACTCTGGCGGCGGCGGCCGTATCGCACGGATCGCCGATGAACTCCCCCGTGGGGACGAGTCGTCCGGTGACCCGATATCCCCGCGCCGCCGCGAGATCGACCTGTTGCGGCATCCGTGTGGCCGAGTCTACGACGATCGAATCTACCGTGAACGTGGTCGGCAACCCGATGCTATCTCCGGGGGTGGCGATCACGGCCGTGAGATAGATCGCATACCGCAAGTCGTAGGTGGGCGGCATGCCCGCGTAGTCCTGCTGACCGTGCACGTCCTGGCGCACGAGGTAGTGCGTCGTGCCGGGCGTGAACATCAGGGCATTGGGCGTCGGGACGGCGGGTGCGGGTTGGGGAGGTGCGGGAGTCGGGGCCGGCAGGTTCCCCGGGCTCCGGCGCCCGCCGCCGCAGGCGACGGCCAGGAGCACAGCGGGGTACACGGGATGGAGCCGGTGGCGTCGGATCATGGCAGAGTCGTTTCTCCTCACGTCGTGGGGCGGTCGCTCTTGGTCCGGCCGAAGACGGCGACCAATTCCGGCCCGTCGTGCGAGACGCGGAGCAGCCTCCAGCCCCGCTTCCGCATGTCTGCGCGCCAGGCGATGAGCTTCTCCCATTCTTCGGTATTGGTCCGGAACACGCGCAGGTCGGCGACGCGCTCCCAGTGGGCCGGGTACGGCTTTCCGCCGGACATCAGGTGGAGACAGGTGGGGCCATAAGCCGAGTTCTGTTTGGCCGCTTGGGCGGCCAGATGGTCATCTCTCTGGGATGGCTGTCGCCAGCCAACTCGTGCGGCCTACCCGCAGCTCAGACGACCCGGGCCGGGTCTCGCTGCCTATTTGGCCTTGCTCCGACTGGGGGTTACCGTGCCACGTCCGTTACCGGCCGCGCGGTGGGCTCTTACCCCACCTTTTCACCCTTACCCGGAAACCGGGCGGTGTGTTTTCTGTGGCCCTGTCCGTCGCCTCGCGGCGCCCAGGTGTTACCTGGCAGTCTGCCCTTTGGAGCTCGGACTTTCCTCGACGTGCCATTTCGACCGGCACGCCGCGACCATCGGCCCCACCCTTCCCCGATCGTAAGCTAGGCGGCCTTGAGGCCCGGCGGAAGGCGCCCCGACAGGCTCAGCGCTCCTTGCCGATGAGGCGCACCAGGCGCGCCAGGCTGTCGCTCGGCCCGGCCAGGAAAGACTCTGCCGGTCCGATCCAGAAGCCATCCTGTCCGCGAATCAGGGCACGGGAAGGCCCAGCGCCGCCCTCCAGCACCGCCTTCGGGTCGAGCCGCAGCATGTGCAGGGCGCCGGCTGCGCCACTCGGGGCGAGCCGGGCGCGCGCGCGCGGATCGGATGAGAAGACGAGCACCGGCGACGCAGGGCTCGACATGCCCTGGATGAGGCTGAGCGTGAACCAGTCGGCCGGGGACCGATCGAGGACCACCGCGAAGAGCAGGTCGGGTCGCACCCGTCGCAGATCCGTACGGAGCGCGGAGGCGCGCTGGACCACCACGCTCGCCACGGCGGAGTCGTAGGGCGCGAGCAGGCCCCCGTCGAGCAGCGAGTCATACCGCGCCTCCAGCGGGACGTCCTTGAGCCACGCCGAGCGGTCGCGTGACAGCGTGGAGTCCCGCAGGAGCGCCGCCAGCGCCGCCTGCCAGGCGGCGTCGCAGAACGGCGGCGAGCTCCAGTTGCGGGTCGTCTCGTCGAACGCCAGGCCCACTGCGGGGATGAGTTCGCGATGCGAGGCGGCGAGGCGCGCCAGCGCCCGAACGCCCGAGACCACGCGAGCCCAGAGTGCGGCGTCGAGCGGACACGACGCAGCTGGGGCGGTGTCACCACGGGAAGCGAGGTCCCGCGGCGACACGAGAGGAATCCAACGCACACTCGTGGCCTGCAGGCGACTGGCGACCTGCTGCCAGGCGGCGCGCAGCGCGTCCCGTTCCCATCGGGCTCCAGGAACGGAATCGACGAGGGGGGCCACGTGCGCGTTCGTGAGCAGGATATTGAACGCGCCGACGTCGAGCAGCGTCGTGAGCGAATCGAGCGCCGCCTGTCGTGACATCGGTCCGCGCGTGGGCAAGAGCGCCGGGAACTCACCCGCCAGCGCACGCAGCCCTTGGCGGGGGAGCCAGGACGGCAGCTCGGTCGACGTGTGGAGCGGCGACGCTGTCTGCTGCGCGAGCCGCTCGACCGAAACGCCGGCCGGCGGACTGGCCCGCGGCGACCGTGCGCTCACCGGTTGCGGACCCCCGGTGAGCCGCAGCGGGGACCGCCGGCCGGAAGGCGGTATGCGCGCCCATTCGGCGGGGCGGCGCGTGAAACGGGCGAGGGCGACGAGAAACGCCCGTGTGCCCGTCAGATTCACCGTGTCCTCCTGGCGAACCGCTCCCAGCGCCGACCGTGAAACGACGACCACGAGGCCGTTTCCGGTGCGACTGGCCGCCGCCACCGGAACGCCGCGGCGCCGATCGGCGAGCTCACCTCCCGGGGCCTGCGGCGATGCGCCGTCCACAACGCGGGCGAGGACCTGTGCTTCGTCGGCGACGAGGAGGGCGTTGTTGGCGCCGGCGGGGAACGGGACGTACCCCGTCCCGCGCAGCCCGGCGGTGAGCACCGGCTTCACCTGCGGAGCGGTCTGGGGTGTCACGCCCTGCAGCGCGACGTCGCCGATCGCGATCCCCGCTCCGCTCCATGCCAGCCAGCGGTTCATGAGCCAGCGGTCGAATGCGTTTGCGCTCCCGCCCTCCCCATTCGGTGGATACCCGAGCACCACCACGCCTCCCCGCAGGGTCCACTCGGTGAGGATGGAGAGATCGCCGACATCCAGGGCGTCCGCCGTAGTGTTCGACCCGCGCCCGCCGAGCACTATCACGAGGCGATAGCGGTCGAGATCCGCGCGGGTGAGGTGCGGATAGTATCGGCGGTACTCCACGCGGTACCCCGCGTCGCGCCATGGACGGGCGGTCGCATCGAGCTCGGCAGGCTGGCTCGTGGCCTCGTCGAGGAGCAGCAGGCGGCGGGCCTGCGGCTGGCAGGCACCGAGCAGCAGGCCGAGGCCGGCAACGGTCAGTGAGTGGCGTGCGCGCATCGGAACCCGGTGTTCCACAACTGCGGTCGGACGTCGGGCAGGGCCGACCGGAAGGCGGCCGTGGCATTCTCGGGCGCCGTGTTGAACGCTCCCCCCTTGATCACGTGCAGGACCTGCCCGGTGGCGGTCACCGTGTCGGCAGCGGTCCACTCCCAGGCGTTCCCGATCAGGTCCTCCGCACCGGAGGGTGAACGGCCCAGCGGAAAGGCGCCGACTGGCTGGAGCGTGTCGGTCATCGAACCGGCGTTGGCGCGCCCGCGCTCCCAGCGATCGCCCCACGGGTAGCGGCGGCCCTCCCGGCTGCGGGCGGCCGCCTCCCATTCGTCTTCGGTGGGCAGCCTGGCCCCGCGCGACGCGCAGTACCGCTGGGCTTCGCTCCACAAGATGCCGGTGGCCGGCCAGGCCGCCGGTGGGCGAATGCTCCAGGGCGCGACGGAAGCGGTGGAGTCGAGATAGCGCTGGTAGGCGGCGACCGTCACTTCGGTCGAATCGAGGTAGAAGGCGTCGAGCACGACGCTGTGGGCCGGGCGACTACCCCGGCCGCCGCCTACCGGGTAGGTGTCCGCGGGCACCAGCGCCATGCCCGCGGGGCGGACCGACGCCGCCGGGGGACGGGGGCGGTTGATCAACGCGATCGCTATCGCCGCCGAACCGAGGACGGCGGCGGCAGCTGCGTAGCGCAGCCAGCGCCACGGGGCAGGCGGCGGGGCGGCCGGAGGGGACAGCAGATCGATGAACGCCTTGGCCGACGGCGGGCGGTCACCCGGGACCTTGGCCAGGCCCGCGAGCAGCGCCTGCTCGATGTGGACCGGGACGTTCGAACGAACGGTGCGCACCGACCGTGGGGCGTCGACCAGGATACGGGCGACGATCGCCTGGGCCGTGGCTCCAGTGAAGGGCGGCTCCCCCGTGAGCATCTCGTACAGCACCGCGGCCAGGGCGTACACGTCGCTGCGGGCGTCGATGCGGCGCTCGCCGCTCGCCTGCTCCGGGCTCATGTAGGCGGCCGTGCCCACGGTTACGCCGGTGCCCGTGAGCGTCTTGCCCTCTTCCGATTCGGCCACGCTCTTGGCGATGCCGAAGTCGGTCACCAGGGCGTGCCCACCGGACAGCAGGATGTTGGCCGGCTTGATATCGCGGTGAACGATGCCGTGCTCATGCGCGTACTGCAGCGCGTCGCCCACTTCGGTGGTGATCCGGAGCGCCTCCTCGAGCGGCAGCTGTCCCTGGCGCGCCAGGCGCTCGGCGAGCGACTCCCCGGCGACGTATCCCATCACGTAGTAGAGAAACCCGTCGACTTCGTCCGCTTCGAACAGGGGCACGATGTGCGGGTGCGACAGTCTGGCCACGAGCTGCACTTCGCGCTGAAAGCGGTCGCTGCCGAGGTAGGCGCGCGTCGTGGGTGGCAGCACCTTGATGGCTACTTCGCGACCCAGCTTCACGTCGCGGCCGAGGAACACTGCGCCCATCCCGCCCTGCCCGAGCTCGCGAACCAGCGTGTAGCGGTCGCCCAGAGCCGTCGCGACCTGGGCGAAGAGGGGGTCGGTCATTCCGCCGTGAGGCTGTACGGCAACAACGCCTGCCGCATCTCCGCGGCGCTCTGCCAGCGGTCCGCGGGCTGTTTCTCGAGGGCGCGGTCGATGACCGTGGAGAGCCCCGCACCCACCTCCGGCCGTAACGATTGCAGCGACGGTGGAGGGTGATGCTGCTGCATGTCGATCACGGCCGCGGCGCTGGCAGCGGAGAAGGGCGGCCTGCCGGCGATCGCCTCGAACAGGACGACTCCCAGCGAGTAGAGGTCGGTGCGCCCGTCCACTTCCTCAGCGCCCGAGGCCTGCTCGGGACTCATGTACTCTTCCGTTCCCACGACGAATCCACTGCGCGTCACGCGGTCTCCTTCCGATTGCGCGATCGCGCGGGCGATCCCGAAATCCACGAGGACGGCTCCATCGGGCGAGAGCACGATGTTGTCCGGTTTGATGTCGCGATGGGCCAGCCCCTTCGAGTGCGCGTGGTCCAGCGCTTCCAGAATCTCACAGCCGGCCCGCGCCGAGGAATCCACGGCGAGACGGCGCTCGCGCTGCAGCGTCCGCCGCAACGAGTCGCCGGGCACGTACGGCATCACGAACCAGAGCAGGTAGTCGGTTTCACCGCTGTCCAGCAGGGGGGCGATGTGCGGGTGATGGAGCTTGCCGGCGTAGCGGATCTCCCGCAGGAATCGGTCGGCGGCCACCGATGCCGCGAGCTCGGGATGCAGCACCTTGACGGCCACCCGGTTGCCGGCTTTGTCGAACGCCCCGAAGATCGAAGCGTTGCCGCCGCGACCGACGGCCGTGACGATCTCGTAACGGTCCCCCAAAGCCTTGCGAACTTGATCGATGAGGTCCCGACGCGGCATCGCCCCTGCTTGATCCGAATCAGGGTAAGATGCGGTTGCCCTGCGTCTCGCGGAAGGTAGCTTGGGTGCGTGGCGCACCTTCTATCCGCTTGGCTTGCCGTCGCTTCCACCACTTTCGGTGGCGCCGTTCAGATCGCTGTCCCCTACGATTCCTCCCGTACCCAAATCGTGCTGCTCGGTACGGGAACCCCCAACCCGGACCCCGACCGCTCGGGTCCCGCGACGGCCGTCGTGGTGCGGGGCCGGGCATACCTGGTGGACGCGGGTCCGGGGGTCGTTCGTCGCGCGGCGGCGGCCGTCCGGACGGGAGTGGCGGCGCTGCGGACGGAGAGCCTCAAGACGGTATTCCTCACCCATCTGCATTCCGATCACACGCTCGGCCTCCCCGATCTCATGCTCAGCCCCTGGGTGCTGTTCCGCTCCGCCCCGCTCGCGGTGTACGGGCCCCGCGGGACGGGCATGCTGACGCGGCACCTGCTCGAGGCCTACGGCGCCGACATCGACAACCGCCGCCGCGGCACACAGCCGCACAACGACACGGGGTGGCAGGTGCAGGCCCACGAGATCCGCCCCGGCGTCGTGTACCGCGACGACCTGGTCACCGTGATCGCCTTCTCCGTACCGCACGCTGGGTGGCGCGAGGCCTACGGATACCGGTTCGAGACCCCGGACCGCACCATCGTGATCTCGGGCGACACGCGACCGGACGACGTCGTGGTACGCGCCTGTGACGGCTGCGACGTGTTAGTGCACGAGGTCTACTCGCAGGAAGGGTTCGACCGCCTGCCTCCGGAATGGCAGCGCTACCACGCGGGGGCGCACACGTCGGGGGTCGCGCTGGGGGCGCTCGCGGCCCGCGCGCGGCCCAAGCTGCTGGTGCTCACCCACGGGCTGCCGTGGAGCTCTACGGCTACGGAGATCGTACGCGAAGTCCGTGCGGGTTTCAGCGGCGCCGTGGTCTACGCCAACGATCTCGACATCTACTGAGGGACCATGAGTCACATCGAGGCGGTGCGCGGCGACATCACCGAGCAGACGGTGGACGCGATCGTCAATGCGGCCAATACGACGCTGCTGGGCGGCGGCGGCGTGGACGGGGCGATTCACAGGGCGGCGGGCCCGGAGCTGCTGGCGGAATGTCGTGGGCTGGGCGGGTGCCCCACGGGGGAGGCCCGGATCACCAGGGGGTATCACCTGCCCGCGCGATTCGTCATTCACACCGTCGGCCCGGTGTGGGGCGGGGGAACGAGCGGCGAGCCAGAGCTGCTGCGCCGCTGTTACTCGAGCGCGATGCAGCTCGCGGCCGATCACGGCGTCCGCTCGATCGCCTTTCCCGCGATCAGCACGGGCGCGTACGGGTATCCGATCGAGAGCGCCGCGCGCATCGCCGTGACGACCGTACGGGATGCGCTCTCCCGCCCGACCAGCGTGGAGGTCGTCCGATTCGTGTGCTTCGGCGACCGGGACTGGAGCGTGTATCTCGAGCTGCTGGGGCACCGGCGCGACTGCTGAGTACCGCATCCCTTTCGTCCGCCAGTGAAGCATTTTCGCGCGCGCGTCGTGGCGAGCGCTGCCGGCCAGTGTCCCCGTTGACGGGACCTTGACGCGGTCGGCGGCCCTGCCGGGCGGGCCAGCCGCGGCCGCAGCGATCTTGACCGGACGTTGAAGGGCGGGGCGTATCGTCTCGCCCCGTACATGGTCACCGTCTGCACGTTGCTCCCGCCGTCCGAGCGTCACCGCTTCGAGGCCGTCGGTGACGGGTGCTTCGTATCGCTCCACGCCGATTCCTGCCGCGAGGTGCTCACCGCGGCGCGACGGCGCCGTGTCGATGCGATCGTGTTGTCGGTCCACCGCTGCGGCGGTGCGGACCTCCCGGCGGTGGCGCGGCTGGTGCGGGAGTTTCCGGCGATTCCCGCCGTGGCCCTCGTCTCCCGCCACGACCACCACGCCACCGAGACCCTGCTGCGCCTGGGCGCCAGCGGAGTACGCGCGGCGGTGGACTGCACCGATGCCGGCGGGTGGCGGCGCTTGCGGGAACTGGTGGGCCAGCCGGCGTCGCCGGTGGCCGCGCGCATCCTGCATTCCCTCATCCCGGCCCTGGGGGACGAGGTTCCGGAGGACGCGAGGCTGTTCTTCGAGGCGCTGACACGGTTGGCCCCGGTCATCCGGACGGTGCGGGCCCTGGCGCGCCACCTGCGTATCCCGCCGAGTACGCTGATGTCCCGCTTCCTGCGGGCGGCGCTGCCTTCCCCCAAGACGTACCTCGCCGGGATGCGACTGGTGCATGCCGCGCATTTGTTCCGGAACCCCGGGTTGTCCGTGGCCGACGTGGCTTACCGGCTCGATTTCTCGTCGCCGCAGAGCTTCAGCCGTCACCTCAAGGCCATGCTGGGGGTGACCGCCGGCGAATACCGCCGGCGCTTTCCCTTCGAGGTGGCGCTCGCCCGCTACGTGGATCTGCTCGTCACCCCGTACCGGGAGACGTTCCGCGCGTTCCGCCCCATGAACGTTCGTGTCGGGGACCAAGGATCGGACGCCGCGACCGTCTTCCGGGCGGGGTGACCCCGAGCGTCAGATGCCGGGAACCGTGACCGTGCGGGACACGCGGTGCTCCGACGTGATGGCGCGATGCTCGGCCGTGATCTGCTCGCGGCGCATGACCGAGAAGCGGGCGATGCTGGCGCGCAACCGCTCGGCCAATTGGGCGAGCTGCTGCGACGTGGCGGTGAGATCGCTCATGGAGGTGATCTGGGAGCGGGTAGACGCGGCTGCGCCGTCGGCGCGGTCCGACGAGCTGCTCGAAATCGTCGCGACCTGCTGCAGCGACTGGGCGAGCTCCGCCAGTCGAGCGGCCTGGCTGCGCGACACTTCGGCGGTGGCGTTGACGAGATCGCCGACGAGCTGCACGCCCTGGTGCAGCTCGAGCAGCGCACCGTCGGCCTCGGCGGCGATCGCTCCGATGTCCCGGACCTGTGCTTCGCCGGTCTGCATGGCGCGGGCGGCCGCGTCGATTCCCACCCGGAGCTCGGTGACGAGCTCCGCGACCTCCCGGGCGGAGCGCGCGGCTTCGGCGGCGAGCGTCCGTACCTCGTCGGCGACCACCGCGAAGCCTTCCCCATGCTCTTCTGCGCGGGCCGCCTCGATCGCCGCATTCAGCGCGAGCAGGTGCGTCTGCCGGGCGATCCGCGCGATCGCCTGCGCGAATCCGCCGATCCGGTCCGACATCCCCGAGAGCCCGGCGACGGTGGCCGCGGTAGCGCGGACCTCTTCGCCGACGGTCCGCAGCGTCTGGCCGGCGCGCGCCACACGTTCCCGGCCCCGTTCGGCCGCGGCGACGAGGCGGCGGGCGTCTACCTGCATCATCTCCGCGCGGGTGCGCAACGCGCCGGCCTGATCCGACGCCTTGGCGCTCTCTCCGCGGGCCCCTTCGGCGAGCCCCCGCTGACGGGCTAGGTCACCGGCGAGCTCCTGCGCCGTGTGCGTGACCGCCTCGGAGGTCGCATGGATCTGCTCGGCGGAAGCGGCCAACTGCTCCGCGAACGCGGCCACCTCGTCGGCTTCGCGCTGCACCGTCGAGATGGTGTTGCCGATCTCCTCGAGCATCCGGTTGAAGCTCTGCTCGAGAAAGCCCAGCTCGTCGGATTCGGTGGCGGCCGCCCGCACGGCCAGAAAGCCCTGCTCCGCCTCCCCCATCACGTTGCGGGCGTGCCGGATCCGGGCGATCAGCGTGGCCGGAATACGGGTCAATCCCACCGCCACGAGGATGAAGGCGACGGTCTCGAGGTAGGCGCCCGTATCGAGCCCGGGGGCATGCGCATAGAGACGGCCGTGCAGGTAGCAGGCGACGAGGTAGGCGAGCGAGGCCGTGAGCACCAGAAAATCCCCGACGCCGCGCGCCTGCTCGAATGCGTATGGCAGCACGGCGATGAAGAACGCCGCCACCAGTCCGCCGTGTCCGAACCAGACGACCAGCAGCGCCACCCACACGACGTCGAGCAGCGCGAAGGCGTAGATGAGCCACCAGCGGTGCCAGCCGCGCTCGTGGATCACGCCGATCAACACGTTCAGGGCCGCAAACGCACCGGCTCCCAGGACGATCGTCCCGGCGGGAGTCGGCACGGTGCCCGCGAAACTGCCAATGAGGGCGAGCAGCGCGCCGACGGCGATCAGCCCCCAACGACGCCGGTGGCTGCGAGCGAATGTCTCGAGATCCTTGAGCCGCTGCTCGTAGCCGGCGTCGTCGCTCCAGCCTCGCATGCGCGTGGCGAGGGAGGGGCGTGAGCGGGGAGCCTCGAACCCTGTCACGACGGAATGCTACTGCGAAACCGCCCGTTGTTCCAATTCTCAGCCGGGGGTGAGGAGCGCGGCGAGGGCCTGCTCAGCCCGGCGCGCACCGAGCTGGCCGAACAGGGCGCGGGCGCGCTCGCGCGCGGCGCGCGCCCCGGCGGCATCCCCCAGCGCCTCGAGCGTATCGCCCAGATCGCGCTCGATCTCGGCCTGCGTGTGGAGCGGGACGCCGACGCGGGACAGGTCGCGAGCGTCCTGGAGCAGGAGCGCCGCGGTCGGCAGGTCCTCGCGGGCCCTGGCTACCGCAGCCTGGACGCGCTTGACCTCGGGGATTCCCGCGGTGAAGCGGACGTGCGCGTAGGCCGCCGTGGCCTGGGCGAGCTCCGCGGCCGCCAGGGCGTGATCGCCCAGCATCAGGTGGGCCTCCGCCCGCCCGGCGAGCGTCAGGCCGAGCAACGTCGGATCCGCGGCCTGGAGGGCGAGCCGGACCGCTTCGTCGTCGGCGTCGCGGGAGCGCGTGGCGTTCCCGAGCGCCCGCCAGCTGATCGCCATGTTGTGGTGGGTCTCCGCCATGCCGCGGGCGTTTCCGGCCTGCTGGTAGGCGGCGAGGGCCGGCTGGTAGCTGGCGAGTGCGGCCTCCGGCGAGACGCGGAGATGCTGCAGGATGCCGATGTTGTTGAACGCGCGGGCCTGCGCGTCGGCGTCTCCCAGCGAACGCGCCAGCTCCAGCGCGCGCTGGAAGTGCTCCTCCGCTTCCTCGACCGCCCCCCGCTGCCAGGCGATCGCCCCGCGCAGGTGCGAAGCGCGCTGCTCCGCGCGGGCGTCGAGGCTCCGCTTCGCGAGCTCGAGTGCCCGCATGGCCCACCCATCCGCCGCATCATGTTCGCCCAGCCGTCCGTGGGATTCGGCGGCGAGCAGGGCGAGCGGCGTCCGGGCCTCCGCGACGCCGGGAGCGAGCGACCGGAGACGGTCGACCACCTCGCGGTACCGGCCCTGGCGGGCGAGCGCCGACAGCTCCGAGAGGAGCGCGGATTCGTCGGCGAGGAAGGAACCCATCGTGAGGGCGAGTCTCCTACCACGCCACCGCAAACTGGGTGAACGACAGGATGACGGCCTCGATCTCGTCGAGCTCCACGTGCTTCAGCGTGCCGAGCCTCGTCCACAGCGTGTCGGGCGGCTCCCGTCGCCAGATGGCGAGCAGGCCTTCCGCCTGGGCGTCCTCGGCATCCTCCACGCCATCTTCGTTGAAATCGTGATCGGAGTAGTTGTATTCGATCTTGAGCCGTGCGGGATCAGCTGGATTGAACTGCAGGCCCGCGGGCGAGAACGTGAAGTCGAACTTCGACGGATCGCCCACCGCCACGGTGATGAGGATCGAGTCTCCCGGCTGGAACGACGACCCGTCGGGACGCTTCAGGAGAGTGATGGCGCGGACCTCGAACTGGAGGAACGCCTCGCCGGTGTCGCTCGTCAGACCCCGGTAGAACAACTCCACCCGGCGATCCTCCCCCACTTTGGCGTAGAAGCTCGCCGTGTCGGATAGGAGGGCGGGTGCCGTCGCAGCCTGCATCAGGAAGTGGAGCTGTCCTGTCGGCAGCTGCTGCCTCGGACCCGTGCTGTCCGTGCAGGCCAGCGCCAGGGCCGCAGCCGCCACAATGGTCCTCATCCGCATGTAGCCGTTCCTCCAACGGAGTGTGCGCGCTCACCACCGCAAGCGTCACGCCACGATAAGTGATTATTTGTCAATGGGATACATCCGATCATCCTGCAGCGGGGCGAGCCACCTGTCTCAATTCGCATCATGGAGCCTCCCCCTCCGGCTCCTCGTCTCCTGCACCCCGCAGCAGTCGCAGCAAGCGCGAGCGCGACACTCCCAGTCGCCGGGCCGCTTCGGAGCGGTTTCCGCCGGTGAGCTCGAGCATGGCGTGCGCCGCCGCCCGCTGGACCTCCGCCAGCGATGCGGGGAAGGGCAGTCCTCCCCCGACCGGCGCTTGCGGCACCGCGGCCTGGAGTGGCTCCAGCTCGAAACGCCCGGGCGACGATAAGAGCAGCGTGCGCTCGACGATGTTGCGGAGCTCGCGCACGTTGCCGGGCCAGGCGTGCGCCAACAATGCGCGACGGGTATCGGCGGTCAACGCCGGCTCGGGGATGTCGTACTGCTTGGAGAACTTGGCGATGAAGTGTTCGACCAGACGGAGGACGTCTTCGCCGCGCGCCCGCAAGGGAGGGAGCTCGAGCGTCACCACGTTCAAGCGATAGTACAGGTCCTCGCGGAAGCGACCCTCGGCGACCGCGCGGTCGAGGCGGGTGTTGGTGGCGGCGACGATGCGGACGTCCAGCGACCTCGTGGTCGTCGCCCCGAGCCGACGGACGGCCTTCTGTTCCAGGGCGCGCAGCAGCTTGCTCTGCAGCTCCAGGGCGAGGCTGTCGATCTCGTCGAGAAACAACGTCCCGCCCGCCGCGACCTCGAACAGCCCCGGTTTGGCGGCTTTGGCGTCGGTGAACGCCCCTCGTTCGTGTCCGAACAGCTCGCTCTCGAGCAAGGCACTGGGCAGCGCGGCGCAGTTGAGCTCGACGAACGGGGCCGCTGCGCGCGGTCCTCCGTAGTGGAGTGCGCGCGCCAGCAGTTCCTTGCCCGTACCCGTCTCGCCCGTCACCAGAACGGTGGCGTCGGCATGCGGCAACACGCGGGCCGCGCGCGCCAATGCGGCCCGGAGCGCTGGGCTGTCACCCACGATCTCGCGGAAAGTGTGGGCCTGCGCTTCCAGCGTGGCCAGTGCGGCGCGGTCATGTGCCGCGCGACTGCGCTCGAGCGCCGCCGCCAGCGTGCTGCGCAGCGCGTCGCGGTCTTCGGGCAGGGCGAAATAGTCCTCCGCCCCGGCGGCGACCGTGTGGGCGGCGATCCGGTGCGACGTACTGGCCCCCGCGACCACCAGCGGGATGGACGCCGGAAGGCCAATGCGCCCGAGCAGCGGGCCGACCTCCATTTCCGCCCCACCGGCGGCGACCACCACCGCGAGCGCGTGAGTCGGAAGGGCCTCGGCGTCGGCCGCCGGGTCGCGGACGACGAGGGGGACGCCGAGCTCTCCGGCCAGCAACGGCCAGTATTCGTTGAACGAGTCGCTCAGCTGGAGCACGACGAGGGGGGCGACGGAAACGGTCGGCGTTGCCACTACACGCCGAGCTCTCGCGCAGTCACCAGGACAGCGACCGCGAGCCCGGCGGCTTCGATAGCCTCACGGCCGCCTTCCTGGCGATCGATAACGGCGAGCACGCCGAGCACGTGTGCGCTCTCGGCGCGCACGGCCTCCACCGCCTCGAGCGCAGACCGGCCGGTGGTGATGACATCCTCGATGACGACGACGGGGTCGCCAGCAACGAGGCACCCCTCGATGCGGCGGCCGGTGCCGTGGTCCTTCGCCTGCTTGCGCACCGTGAAGGCGTCGAGCGCGGTGCCGGCGAGCCGGGCGGAGTGGGCGATGGCGTAGGCCACGGGATCCGCGCCCAAGGTGAGCCCGCCGACAGACCTGGGCTGCCAGCCGCGGGACTGGAAGGCGGCCAAGCCTGCGGCGCCGATCAGCACCTGCCCCTCGCCCGACATGGTCGTCTTGCGGGCATCGATGTAGAAGGTGGAGCGACGGCCCGAGGCGAGCACGAAATCCCCGTGAGTCAGGGACCGTTGGCGCAGCAGCTCGGTGAGTCGGACGATCGTATTCGCGTGACCGGATGTCGTAGTTGTATCCACTACTACTATTCTTTCTTGCCGCCCATGAAGCGACGCAACGTGCCCAGCAGGCCCGTGCCCGGCGCTTCCGCAGTACCCGCCGCGGCGCCCGCGAACTCCTCGGCGAAGCTGGTCACGTTGGGTTGGCGCTGCGCGGGATCGCGGCTCAGCCCCCGCATGACGGCCGCCTCAAGCGCGGCGGGGAAGCGCCGCCCCGGGAGCGCCTCGCTGAGCGGAAGGGGAGCTTCGCGCAGCAGCTGCTGAAACAACTCCCGCGGGTTGCGGCCGCTGAAGGGATGCCGGCCCGAGAGCATGTAGTACGCGATCGTCGCAAGGCTGTAGATGTCTGCACGCGCGTCCACCAGCTCCCCCGACAGTGCTTCGGGGGCCACGTATTGGAGCGTACCGACGAAGAACCCGGTGCGGGTCAGGCGCTCCTCGGGGGGCAGCTCGGCGTCGCGCGCGATGCCGAAGTCCAACAGCTTCGTCGTGCCGGTGCTGGAATCGTAGATGATGTTCTCGGGTTTCAGGTCGCGGTGAACGATCCCGACTTCGTGCGCCGCCGCCAGCCCCGCGGCGAGCTGCGACACGATGCCCGCCGCCGCGGCAGGAGCGACGGGACCGCTCTGGTGTAGAAAATCCGCCAGCGATTGCCCGCCCGCCCACTCGAGCGCGAGGTAATACAGCCCATCGGCCTCGCCGTAGTCATAGGTACGGACGACCGACGGATGGCGTACGCGCGCGCCGTAGCTCGCCTCGCGGAGGAACCGCTTGACCGCGGTGGGGTCGCCCCGCAAGCGGGGGCGCAATACCTTGAACGCACAGGCCCCATGCTCGGCGTGCTCGGCGCGGTAGACTTCCGCCGTGCCTCCCTCTCCGACGCGTTCCAGGAGGCGATAGCCGGCGATGGTGCGACCGGCGAGATTCTCACTGGCCATGGGATCGGGCGAAACTAACGTCCGGCTTTGAGGTTCAGCAAGTGACACGACGCTCGGCTGCCACCGTGATGACGATCGCTTCATGCTACGCCTGTGGAACTTGGCAGCGGGTCGGAGCACCCAACACGCCCCAGCCCGGCGTCGAAGTCGCGCGGCTGTTCGACGCCGGCACGATCTACGACCGCATGGGGTTGTACGTCACCGGCGCTCCGTTGCCGACTGTGGCGACGATCCGATTCCTCGCGGGGCCCTCGCCCGACTCCACACTGGCGCTCTTCGCGCTGTCGCTCGCCAATCACTCGCTCAGCTTCCGTCGCGAGGGCAACGAGTTCATCGCCGAGTATCACGTCGAGCTGTCGTTCCGCTCCGATTCCGGCGCCCCGGTCATGCTCGCCTCGGACCAGCAGGTTCGGGTCCGCGGCTTTCAGGAAACGCTGCGGGCCGACGAGAGCGTGCTGTTCCAGGGCATGCTCTCCCTGCGCCCGGGTGTCTACAACGCGAGCGTCACGATTCGTGACCGCAACAGTCCGGCATACGCGCGCCGCGAGCGACCCGACACGGTGCCGCGACTGGTCGCTCCCATTCTGGCCGCGCCGCTGCCGTTCTACGAGGGAAGCGGTCGGACCTCCACGAAGGAGCGCCCCCAGCTGCTGCTGAATCCGCGCGCCACGCTTCCCTACGGCGTGGATACTCTGCGTTTCTACGTCGAGGGGTACGGATTGCCCTCCGGCACGCGGCTTGCCGCACGGGCGGTAGACCGGAACGACAACGTCCTGTGGCAGGACACGCTGCCGCTCCAGGACTCGGCCGGGTTCTCCCGTGCCGTAGTGCGGGTGGCGGGAAGCCAGCTGCCGGTGGGCGAGCAGGAGTTCGTCCTGGGCGCGGTGGGCGGTACGCAGCAGAGCCGGACGCCGTTCCTGGTGAGCTTCTCCAGCCAGTGGGTAATCACGAACTACGCCGAGATGATGAATCTGCTGCGGTACTTTGAACGCCCGGACCTCGTCGCGAAGCTGCGCAACGCGCCGCCCGAACAGCGGGCGGCGGCATGGCGCGAATTCTGGACCGCCACCGACCCGGCCCCGCTCACTCCGGAAAACGAAGCGCTGGACGATTACCTGCATCGGGTGCAGATCGCGAACTTCCGCTTCCAGGAGGCGGGTCGCCCCGGCTGGCTCACCGACCGCGGCGAGGTGTTCATCACGCTCGGAGAGCCCGACGAAGTGATGGATCTGTCGAGCCCCGGGGCGACGCGCGCCGGCCCGCAGAGCATCCGGTGGAGTTTCACCACGCTCCGTCTGGTGCTCCTGTTCCAGGACCTGACCGGGTTCGGCCGCTTCGAGCTTACGCCGGGCTCGCGCGCCGACTACCTGCAGGTGCTGGCCCGGGTGCGCCGGCAGCAATGATGCGACGCGCGGTCGTTGGCCTGCTGGGCGCAATCTGGCCGCTGGGCGTCGCGCCAGTCGGCGCGCAGGCGATCGAGCACCCGGCGCAGCGCGCCGAGTCGCTCTGGGTCGCCGGTCGCCCCTGGCACGCAGCCGAGACGCTGCTCGATGCGGCCGCACGCAATCCGCGACAGGACGCCTCGTTCATCGTGCGGAGTGCCGAGGCGGAGCTGGAGGCGCGGCGCTTCGACCGGGCCCGCAGTCTCCTGATCGGGCAGCCGTGGCTCGAGGACTACGGCGCCGGCGAAGCGCTGCGGGTGCTGGGGGAAGCGGAGTGGCGCCTGGGCGAGCCGGGGCGCGCGGCGCAGCGCTTCGTCGCGGCGCGCGGACGTGCCCGCGGGCCCGAGGTGGATCTGCTCGCCGTTCGCGCCGCGCTGGCCTTCGAGGCGGCCGGGCTTCCCGACAGCGCCGCGCGGTACTACGGCGCCGCGCGCAGCGGCGGGTTGCGCTCGATCGAGCCATGGCTGCGGCTGCGCGAGGCGCGCGTCTCGCGCGATACGTCCGCCGCGCGGCGATTGCTGGTCGACTTACCCCCGGCCGCCGCACGCGGAGCCGCGGCTGCGCGGGCCGGCGCGTTGCTCACCGCCGGCGATTCGGGCGACGCGCGCGCGGCATTCCGAGATGCGGGGCTGACCCTGCCGGCGCTGCGCCTCGCACTGGCCCTGGGCGACACGGCGGCGGCGGCCCGGGATCTCTACGCCCTGTTCGCGCGCGCCCCCCAATCCGACGACGCGGCGGCAGGGGTTCCACTCGCGCATGGGCCGCTCCCGCCACGTTCGCCCGCGGATCGGGTGGCGCTCGCTCGCGTGTTGCGCGGTCACGGGGCCGCGACCGAGGCCCGTCAGCAGCTGACGCGCGCGCTCGCCGAGGGCGATTCGAGCGGGGCCACGCTCATCGTGTTGGGCGAGCTGCTGACGTCCCTGGGCCGGTACCCAGACGCCGCCGACGCCTATCGCGCGGCCGCCCGGGACACGACCTGGACGGCCCTCGCGCTGTACCGCCGTGCGCGCGTGCTGGTGCGGATCGCCGACCCCGGCACGCCGCAGGCGCTCGCGGGCTTCGCCGAGACGTTCCCCGGCGACACCGCGGCGCCGACCGCCCTCTATCTGCTGGGCGATTTCCTGTCCGACCGGGGGGACGAGACCGGCGCCGAGCGTTGGTTCTCCGAGCTCACGCGCCGCTATCCTGCCGACGCGCGGTCTTCGCTCGCCCGATTCCGGATGGCCGCCGCGGCGCGGCGCCGGGGGGACCCCGACAGCGCCGCCTACTTCTATACCGCGGAAGTATCCGTGGGCGGGGCGCAGCGCAGCGCGGCACGCTACTGGCTCGGGCGGCTGGCCCGTGAGCGCGGGGACACCACCCGCGCCGATTCCCTGTGGCGCGCGCTGGCCCGAGAAGATTCGCTCGGGTACTACGGCCTGCGGGCACGGCGCGCCGCGGGGATGGGGCTGCTGACGCTCGCCGCCGACAGCACGGCGGCCACTCCGACCGCAGCGGCGGGTCTCGCCCTCCTCGACACCCTGCTGCTCGCCGGACTGGACACCGAAGCGCGGCTGGAGGTGCGCGAGCTGCTGGCCCGAGCGCCGCAGCCGGTCAGTGACCTGCTCGCCTGGAGCGACGGTCTCTCGATGCGGGGGTGGGGCACTGCAGGGGTACGGCTCGGCTGGGTCGCGTCGGCTCGGGGGGTGAGCGATGCCCGGGTCCTGCGGGCCATCTACCCCTGGCCTTGGCGCGCCGCCGTGGAGGCCGAGGCACGCGAGTTCGGAGTCGACCCGCTGCTGCTCGCGGCGATCGTGCGGCAGGAGAGCGTGTTCGATCTCGAGGCGCTGTCGCGAGCGGGCGCGCGCGGACTCGCCCAGCTGATGCCCGGCACCGCGGCGCAGGCGGCCCGCGGTCTGGATGTGACGCTGTACCCCGAGTGGCTGACGGTGCCCGACCTCAATCTCCATCTTGGGGCGGCGCACTTCGCGACGCTGTTGCGGCGCTTCGGCGGGCGGGTGGACGTCGCCGTCGCGGCGTACAATGCCGGGGCGGCGCCGGTGAGCCGCTGGCTGTCGCGTCCGGGGGCCGACGACCCCGACGAGTTCCTCGAGCAGATTCCCTATCCGGAGACCCGGACCTACGTCCGCTCGGTGCTGCGCAACCGCGACCTCTATCGCGCCCTGTACCCGCCTGCGGGCCGGTGACCCGGCTCGCTTGACAACCGTCCGGACCCGGTGCCTTTTCAATGCCCACGCTCGCCCGATGCGAGCGGTCAATCCCGTTGTTCCTGTGGACTAGAGCAGGGAGGGTGGAGGCAATGGCACGCGGAAAGGTGAAGTGGTTCAACGACGCGAAGGGGTACGGGTTCATCGAGCAGGAGGGTGGAGAGGACGTGTTCGTACACTTCTCGGCGATTCAGATGGACGGCTTCAAGACGCTCGCCGAGGGCCAAGCCGTGGAGTTCGAGGTGAAGAGCGGCGACAAGGGCCTCCACGCCGCGAATGTGATGCGCGTGTAGCCTCCCTCCCCGGGTCGTTTGGGGTGATCCGCCCCGCTGCGAGGGTTCGCGGCGGGGCGGCTGTGTTCAGGGGTTATCTTCTCGCCCCATGGCGGGTGACTCGTCGCACGAGCGTGTCTTCCTGATCGACGGGTACGCGCTGATCTATCGGGCGTTCTTCGCGATGATCGCGCGGCCGCTGACCACGCAGCGCGGGGAGAACACCTCCGCCGCGTGGGGCGTCGTCAACTTCCTCCTCCGCCTGCTGCAGCGCCATCGACCCGCCTACCTGGCGTGGGTGCACGACCGGGGGGAATCGTTCCGCCATCGGGAATACCCCGACTACAAGGCCACGCGCGAGAAGCTCAGCCTCGAGCTGCAGCAGGATTTCGACCGTTCGGTGGAGCGGATCGAGGATCTGCTGGCGGCGTTCCGCATTCCGGTCTTCGGCGTCGAGGGGTTCGAGGCGGACGACGTGATCGGCACGCTCGCCCCGCAGGCCGCGGCCCTCGGCCTGCAGGCGGTGATCGTTTCCGGCGACAAGGACTTCTATCAACTGATCGGACCGGGGATCGCGCTCCTCAACCCCGGACGAGGCGGCCCCGGGGCGGTCGAGGAGCAATGGGTCGACGAGTCCAACGCGAGCGAGCGGTTCGGGATCCCGCCCGCCCAGGTGGTGGACTACCTCGCGCTGGTGGGCGACAGCTCCGACAACGTGCCTGGCGTGAAGGGAATCGGGGAAAAGACGGCGGTCGAGCTGCTGCGGACGTACGGCAATCTGGACGCCATGCTGTCGCGGGCGGCCGAGGTCCCCGGCAAGCGGGCGCGTGAGGCGCTGCTCGCCCACGCCGAGGAGGCGCGTCTGTCCCGCGATCTCGTCACCATCCGACGAAACGTGCCGATCGCCTTCGACGCGGACACGATGCGCGTCGTGGAACCCGATCGCGCGCAACTCGAGCGGTTGTTCATCGAGCTGGAGTTCCGGTCGCTGATCCCGAAGCTCGAGGATCTGGCCGTCCCCCCGGCCGGCGCGCCGCCCGTGGCGCCGCCGGTGGCCGGCGGAGAGGGGGCGGCTCCCGCCACCGTCGTTTCGGACGTGGCGGCGCTCGCGGGCGTGATCGCGGAGTGCCGCCGTACGCCGCTCGTGGCGATCGATACGGAGGCCTCCAGCCTCGACCCGATGCGCGCCCGGCTCGTGGGCATGTCGCTGGCGGTGTCGGACACCCGATCCTGGTACCTGCCCTTCGCCCACGTGGCGCCCGATGGACCGCTCGCTGGTGGGGTGGAGCCGGCCAACCTCCCGCCACTCGAGAGCGACGACCTGCGTCCGCTGCGCGAGCTGCTGGCGGATCCCGGCGTGCCGAAAGCGGGACATCACATCAAGTACGATTGGCTCGTCCTGCGGCGCAGCGGAGTCGAGCTGGCCGGCGTGGTCTATGACTCGATGCTGGCCGCGTTCGTCCTGGACCCCGGCCGGCGGTCGTTCGCCCTCGACGAGCTAGCGCGGGACCGCCTGAACGTCCGGTTGCGCCCCTATGGTGATGTGGCGGGGCGCGGTCGGAGCGAGCGGGAGTTCGCGGCGGTGCCCCTCGACGTAGCGGCGCGGTATTGCTGCGACGACAGTCAGACCGTGCTGCGCCTGCGCGAGGCGCTGGCGACCGAGCTGGAGGACCATCGCCTGCTGCCCTTGCTCGAGACCGTGGAGGTGCCGCTCGTGCCGGTCCTGGTGGACATGGAGTGGGCAGGCGTGCCGGTGGACCGCGCCCGGTTGGGCGAGCTGTCGCGGGCGTTCGCGGTGGAGTTGGGGGATCTCGAGCGCCGGCTGTACGCCGCCGCCGGCACGGAGTTCAATCTCAATTCCACGCCGCAGTTGCGCACGATCCTGTTTACGAAGCTCCAGCTGCCCATCCTCAAGAAGACGAAGACCGGGCCCTCGACCGATGTGGACGTCCTGGAGCAGCTCGCGGCCATGGGGCACGAGGTACCCCGGCTCCTGATCGAGTACCGGGAGCTGTCGAAGCTCAAATCCACCTATATCGACGCCCTCCCGGGCTACATCCATCCCGAAACCGGCCGCATTCACACCAGTTTCAACCAGGTTGGGGCGGCCACGGGGCGCCTGTCCTCGGCCGAGCCGAACCTCCAGAACATCCCCGTGCGCACGGAACGTGGGGAATCGATCCGGCGGGCGTTCATCGCACCGCCCGGCGCCCGGCTGCTCGTGGCCGACTACTCCCAGATCGAGTTGCGGTTACTGGCCCATTTCTCCGGCGATCCGGCCTTCGTCCAGGCGTTCGAGAAGGGGGGAGACATCCACCGCCAGACGGCGGCGGTGATCTTCGGCGTGTCGCAAGACCAGGTCACGGCGGAGATGCGCGCGCGCGCCAAGACGATCAACTTCGCTACCATCTATGGCCAGGGATCGTTTGCCCTGGCGCGACAGCTCGGCATCGGGCAGGATGATGCCAAGGCGTTCATCCGACAGTACTTCGAGCGCTTCGCCGGAGTGCGAGCCTGGCTCGACCGAACCGTGCTCGAGGCGCGCGAGCGAGGGTACGTGGAGACCTTGTTCGGGAGGCGCCGCTATATCCCGGAGCTCAAGGACCGGAACTTCAGTGTCCGGGCGTTCGGGGAGCGGACGGCGACAAACTCCCCGCTGCAGGGATCCGCGGCGGACTTGATCAAGGTCGCCATGATCCGGATCCATGCCTCGCTGCGGGAGCAGGGGCTCGGGTCACGGCTGCTGCTCCAGGTCCATGACGAGCTGGTATTGGAAGTACCGGAAAAAGAGGAAGCCGCCGCGAAGGATTTGGTAAAACGCCACATGGAGGGGGCCGCGAAGCTGCGTGTCCCACTCGTTGTAAGTGTCGGTGCAGGAAGCAATTGGCTCGACGCCAAGGGTTGAGCACAGGTCTTGCGTGAGGGGACCATGCCGGTCCCGGATCCACCTGGAGGGTGGGGTTTCATCCACAGAGGCTTGGAGGGGGTAGCGGTGAATTCGTCCCGCGGTTTCACACTGATCGAGCTCCTGATCGTGGTGGTGATCATCGGGATTCTCGCGTCCATCGCGATCCCGAAGTTCGCCAACACGAAGGAGAAAACATACATCGCCGCGATGAAGTCCGATCTGCGCAATCTGGCGACGGCGGAGGAGGCCTACGTCTTCGACAGCCTCACGTACACGAGTACCCTCTCCTCGCTCAACGGCTGGTCGGCGACGACCGGGGTGACGGTCGTCGTCGGGGTGGCGACGGGCGGCGGCTGGTCGGCCACCGCGTCGCACTTCCAGACGACCAAGAAGTGCTACCTGTTCTACGGCAGCGCTCCGCCGCTGGGCTCGGCGACCGCCGAGGGCAAGATCAACTGCAGCTGAGCGGGTCCTGGCAGGAGTTCACGCGCCGCCGCGAGGGCATGTGCTTCGCTCTCGATGGCGGCGTTTGGCTACATCGCTGGCGCCTGCGCGGGGAGCCGATGGTGCATCTCGTGAGCGCGGACCGGGAACGGCTGCTGGTGCTGGGCCGCACCCTGGGACTGCATGCCGATTGGCTGCAGTACAAGCCGCTCAGGGATCCCCGTACCGGCCAGCGCGTCCCCGCCTGGCACTGGGACGTGTGGGGACCGCGCCTGCACCAGCTGGACGACCGGACCTGACGGCGGCCGTCACCGCTCGCCGCGCGGCGCCCGCACCCCCGGCCACCAGTTCCAGCGGCCCGCGATGTGCATGATCGCCGGCACGAGGATCATACGAATCAGCGTGGCGTCCAGCAGGACCGCCATGGCCAGGCCGAAGCCCAGGAACTGCACGGCGAGTACCCGTGAAAAGGCGAACACGCCGAACACGATGATCATGATGGCGGCGGCGAACGTGATGGTGGAAGCCGTCATCGAGAGCCCCTCCATCGTCGCGTGATCGTTGCGGCCGGTCTTGTCGAAGACCTCCTTCACGCGTGTCAGCAGGAAGACCTCGTAGTCCATCGACAATCCGAACACGGTGGCGAACACGAGCACCGGGACGACCACGAAAATCGCCTCCGTCGGGCCTTCGAGACCGAACAGGCCCGCGCCGTACCCATGCTGGAAGACGAGGACCGTCACGCCGAACGCCGCGCCCACCGAGAGACAGTTCAACAGCACCGCCTTCAGCGGCACGAGCAGCGATCGGAAGGCGAGCAGCAACATGAGCGCCGTCACGCCCAGCACGAGGAGCACGACGCCCGGGAAGCGATGCAGGAGGTCGTCCTGCAGGTCCACGCTGGCCGCCGCGAAGCCGCCGACGAGCGTCTGGGCGCCGCCAAGGCCGCGCACGCCCTGCGTGACCAGCGCCCGCGTGTGCCGGGTGAGCGCCATCATCCCGGTCAGGGACACGCTGTCGGCCGCGATGACGTCGATCAGCGTGGTCCGATTGTCGTCGCTCACGTA
>DATICZ010000324.1:0-15935 GCA_035456525.1 Gemmatimonadales bacterium | reverse complement strand
CGTCGCCTGGCGGCGCTTCCCGGCGTGGGCGGGGTCGCCATCGCCGCGAATCACCCCGTGAATGCGGGGTTCACGAGCTCCATCGCGGTCGTGGGACGGGAGGCGGAAGCCGCCGACTGGCCGGAGCCGTCGCTCCGGATCGTCGCGCCGAGCTACTTCGAGACCTTGGGCGTCCCCCTCCTGACGGGACGGCGTCTCGAGGCATCGGACGCCGTGGATGCGCCGACCGTGGTGGTCATCAACGAGGCGGCGCGGCGGCGCTTTTTCACGACGCAGGATCCTATCGGTCAGCGCATCCGGCTGTGGGGCGCCGAGCGATTGGTGGTGGGCGTCGTCGGAAACGAGCGGTTCCATGGCCTCATGGCCGCGACACCGCCGGGGCTCTACCTGCCGCTCGCCCAGGTGCCGGTGGCCGGCGGGGGGCACAGCGTGCTGGTACGCGTGGAGGGCGACCTCGCCGCGTTCACGCCGGCCCTCCGCCGCGTCGTGGCCGACCTCGATCCCGAGCTGCCGCTCTTCGGGGTGGAACCTCTGGCGGCGACGCTGTCGCACACCATTGGCCAGCAGCGCTTCACCATGCTCGTTCTGGTGGTGTTCGCCGCGGTCGCGCTGTTGCTCGCCGTGATCGGCGTGCACGGTCTGCTCAACTACACCGTCACCCAACGGACGCGGGAGATCGGGATCCGCATGGCGCTGGGGGCCGAACCCCGGCGCGTGCGCGACCTCGTAGTCGGCCAGGGCGCGATGCTGGCCGGCGCGGGACTGGTGCTCGGCTTGGCGGGGGCCCTCGCGTTGACCCGGGTGCTCACCACCCTCCTCTACGGCGTCGGTGCACGCGATCCCGTCACCTTGGTGGGGGTGGCGCTCACGCTGGGGCTCGTGGCGCTCGTGGCGAGCGACATTGCGGCGCGCCGGGCGGCGCGGTTGGATCCGATGGTGGCGCTGCGAACTGAATAGGTGCCGGGTGCCAGAGGCCAGGTGTCAGGTGGTTTCACCCTGACACCAGACACCTGGAACCTGGCACCTGCATGGAGGCACAATGGACGCCCTGCTGCAAGACGTTCGCTACGCGCTCCGCACGCTCGCCCGGAGCCCCGGCTTCACGGCCACCGCGGTGCTCACCCTCGCGCTGGGCATCGGCGCCGCTGCTTCGGGATTCAGCCTGCTGAACTGGGTGCTGCTACGCCCTGTGCCCGGAGTGCGGGAGCCTTCGCGCACCGGCCTTGTGGCGTTCACCGAACGCAGCGGCCAGGGATATATGCCCAGCAGCGTCACGGCGACGCAGCGTGACCTGATCCTCCGGGCCTCGCCCGCCGTACGCGGACTGGCGGGCCGGGACGGTCCCATCGAAACCAATGCGGCCTCCGGAAACGGGAACGCGCGCCGCGTCTCCGTCGAGTTCGTGACGAGCGATTACTTCACGACGCTCAGCGTCGTTCCCGCAGAGGGCAGAGGCTTCCTGCCAGAAGATGACGCCCCGCCGATGGGCAGCCGGGTCGCCGTGATCAGCGATCGCCTCCGGCAGGAGTGGTTCACCGGACGCGCGGAGGCCGTGGGACGGTCGGTGCGAGTGAACGGGATTCCGGTAACGGTGATCGGGGTCGCATCCCCGGGATTCCGGGGCCCGGACTTGTTTCACACGGCCGACATGTGGATGCCGGGGGCCACGTATTGGGACATCCAGCACCTCTCGGCCGCCCGGCGACCCTCCCAGTTGCCCTACTACCGCTATGTGCTGCGGCTGCGCCCCGGAGCCTCGTTCGACGAAGCGGCGGCTCAGCTGCAGCGCGGCATCCATACGCTCGCGCTCGCCGATACGACGCAGCTGTCTCCCAGAGCGACCGCGTCGGTACTCCCCCGGCTCGGGCTCGAGGCGTTCTACGGCGCCAAGGAGATCATCGACCACCAGCTCGTCCTGGTGTTCGGCGTCGCCGGACTCGTGTTGCTCGTCACCTGCGCCAACGTCGCCAATCTCCTGCTCTTCCGTCGCGCGCAGCGCCGCAGCGACGTCGTGGTGCGACTGGCGCTCGGGGCCAGCCGAGGTCGCCTCGTGCGCTATGCCACGACGGAAAGTGCGCTCATCGGCATCGCGAGCGGCGCCCTTGGCGTGGTACTCGCGCTCTGGGTGAACGGACTCTTTCACCATTACCGGTTGCTGCGCTTTCTCTCGATGGAGGGCCTGCGGATCGATTGGCGTGTGCTCGGCTTCGCCCTCACGGCGGGAGTGCTCTCGGCCGTCCTGGCCGGGCTGATCCCGGCATTTGTCGGCTCCCGCGCGGATCTCGGGAGTGATCTCAAAGCATCCGGTCAGACGCAGGCCGACGGTGCTCCGTTGCTCCGTACTGGGCTGGCCGTTCTGCAGGTGGCGGTCTCACTCTCTCTCGTGGCCGGCGGGTATCTCTTCGCGCGCACGCTCCAGCGTTACGCCCGCGTGCCGCTCGGCTTCGACCCGGCCGGCGTGACAGTTTTCCAGGTCGAGCCGAAAGCGCAGGGTTATGATCCCCAACAGGGGCAGAACTACCTGCGTGCGTTGCGGAGTCGCATCGCCGCTCTGCCCGGCGTCGAGCAGGTCTCGCTCGTGAGCTTGCCGCCGTTCTTCGGTATCACGCACAGTGACCAGGTGCGTCGCCTTGATGCGCCACCGGAGGCGCGGCCCGAGCTAGTGGCTTCGCAGCAGATTTCTGGAGACTACTTCTCGCTAATGCGAATCCCTGTTCTCCGCGGCGCGCCCTTCCAACCCGGCGACCTCTGGCCCGATTCGGGACGAGCGCTGGACAAGGTCATCCTCAGCGCGAAACTGGCCCGGAATCTGTACGGACCCGCAGATCCCCTTGGACAGATCGTTGTGTTGCCGAGGTTTCAGGAAGACCGTAGTGCCGAGGTCGTCGCCATCGTTGGGGACGTGCATTGGAGCGAGCGCGGCGGCGATGTCGAACCGATGCTCTACACCCCCGTCGGTCAGGGAGAGACTCCGTACGGACCCATGATCGGCGTACGCAGCCGTGTCGCCGCGGGAACGCTCGAGCGCGAGGTCCAGGAGATTGGCCGCAGCCTCGATCCTGACATGCCGATCGAGTCCAACGGCCCATTGAGCGAGAGCGTTGCCACTGCGGTAGCGAGCGAGTCCCTCCTGTTCAGACTCGTGGGGCTCCTCGCCGCCTTCGCCCTGCTGCTTTCCGCCGTCGGCGTGTACTCGCTGATCGCCTACGGCGTCACCACGCGGCTTCGCGAATTCGGCGTGCGCATGGCCCTCGGCGCCGAGGCGCGGGACATCCTGCGCACCGCGGCGCGCCCGGCGCTCGTCATCATCGGCCTGGGAATCGTCTGCGGCATCGCCGGTGCGATGTATCTGACCCGCTTCATCAAGGCCTCGTTGTACGGCGTCAGCCCGCTCGATCCGGTCGCGTTCGTGACGGCGGCGGTTCTGCTCGGAGCGGCCGTACTCCTCGCCAGTTGGATTCCCGCCCGTCGCGCTTCGAAGGTCGACCCAATGGTAGCGCTGCGATATGAGTAGGCGGTTCCCGGTGTCCGGGATCCGGGGTCCGGTGGTGCAACTCGGGCACCGGACGCCTCACGCCGCACCCCGCCAGCCCCTAGCGCCGTCGCTTCAAGGCCGCGAACAGCCCGGCCAGCATGCGGCCGACGTTGGCCGCCTGGCGCCTGAGGGTTTCCTCGTCCGCTGGACGCATGTAATTGAGCCTTCGGGCGATTTCGATCTGTGTTTCAAGCTCCATGAGCGAGCCGTTCGCCACCGAGAGTTGGTGCAGGTAATCGCCAAGGTGTTTGCGTCCATGGCCCTCGGCGATGTTCGAAGGAATCGACACGGCGGCTCGTCGAAGTTGAGCGGTCAACCCGTAGCGCTCCTCCTTCGGGAAGAACTTGCTCACCCGATAGCTCAAGACAACCAGGTCCATGGCAAGCTCCCAGACTCGCAAGTCCCGGTAGCTCTGAATCGCCGAAGTGGGTGGATGCGGCACAGTTCAATGAAGTTCGAGTGTTTCGGCGCCCGCAGAGTACCCTTCCCACGCCCCTTGGGCCAAAGCGACGCAGACACCAGACCCCGGATACCGGACACCGGATACCGCCGACGCCCCTGGCCCCGGACACCGGGCCCCGGACACCTTTCATGACGATGAAGCCGTCCTCCGCCCGCCTCCTCGTCGCCGACGACGACCCCGCCGTCCTGGAAGCCCTGCGCCTCCTACTGAAAGGCGAAGGCTTCCAAGTGGAGACTGCTACCTCCCCAGGCGGCGTCCTCTCGGCCGTCGAAACCCGCGACTTCGACGCCGCCCTGATCGACATGAACTACACCCGCGACACCACGGGCGGCATCGAGGGGCTCGACCTTATCTCGCGCATCCAGATGCTCGACGCGAGCCTCCCCGTGATGGTGATGACCGCCTGGGGGTCGATCGAGGGAGCCGTCGAGGCGATGCGCCGCGGCGCGCGCGACTACATCGAGAAACCCTGGGACAACGCGCGCCTGCTGCAGCAGCTGCGCACGCAGATCGAGCTGGGCCGCGCCATCCGCATGACCCAACGGCTCGAGAACGAGAACCGCACGTTGCGCCGCGACGGCTCTCCCGAGCTCGTCGCCACCTCGCCCGCCATGCAGCCCGTGCTGCGCCTCATGGAGCGCGTCGCCCCCTCCGACGCCAATGCGCTGGTGGTGGGCGAACACGGCACCGGCAAGGAGGTCGTGGCCCGCTGGCTGCACGCCGCCTCGGCGCGCGCCAATCGCCCGCTCGTCACGGTAAACCTCGGCGGCCTGGCCGAGGGCGTGTTCGAGAGCGAGTTGTTCGGCCACATGCGCGGCGCCTTCACCGACGCCAAGACCGACCGCGTGGGCCGCTTCGAGCTGGCCGACGGCGGCACCCTGTTCCTCGACGAAATCGCGAACCTCTCGATGTCGCAGCAGGCCAAGCTGTTGCGCGTGTTGCAGACGGGGGAGCTCGAGCGCGTGGGCTCCTCCAAGACCCGCCACGTGGACGTACGCGTCATCTCCGCCACGAACGCCGACCTCGCGGCCGAGGTCGCCGCGGGACGGTTCCGCGAGGACCTGCTGTTCCGGATCAACACAATCGAGATCAAGCTGCCGCCGCTGCGCGAGCGCCGCGACGACATCCCGCTCCTGGCGGCGCATTTCCTGGCCGAGTACGCCACGCGCTACCGCAAGCCCGTGTCGAAGATCCACCCTGACGCGATGCGCGCGCTGCTCGCCTACGGCTGGCCCGGCAACGTGCGCGAATTGGCGCATGCAATCGAGCGTGCCGTCCTGCTCGCCGAAGGCGACACGATGCGGCCGTCCGACTTGAACCTCAGGCCCGCGGGGGAGGGCGCCGCCCGCCTGGAGGACATGAGCCTCGAGGAGGTCGAGCGCGTCCTGATCCAGAAAGCCCTCACGCGCTTCGAAGGGAACGTGAGCGCCGCCGCCAAGGCCCTCGGCCTGTCCCGCAGCGCTCTCTACCGGCGCCTGCAGCGCCACAGCCTCTGACGCGCCGCTTCAAGACCCCGCACGAGCAGCAGGTCTTCCGCCTCGCCCTGCTGGGCGGCCTGCCGGCCGTCGTCGCCGTCCTGTGGCTGCTCTGGTCCGGCGATTTCACCGACCGCACCCGCTGGACGCTCGCGGTCCTGATCGTCGGCTGTTGGCTGGCCTTCGCGCTGGCGGTGCGCGAGCGGGTCATCCGCCCGCTGCAGACGCTCTCCAACATGCTGGCCGCGCTGCGCGAGCAGGACTACTCGCTGCGCGCCCGCCGCCACGATGCCGACGACGCCCTCGGTCTCGTGATGCTGGAGCTCAATGTCCTCACCGACGAGCTGAAGGAGCGCCGGCTGGGCGCCCTCGAGGCCACGGCGCTGCTGCAGCGGGTGATGGCCGAGATCGACGTCGCGGTGTTCGCGTTCGACGAGGGCGAGGCGTTGCGGCTCGTGAATGCCGCCGGCGAGCGGCTGCTCGCCCAGAGCGCCGAGCGCCTCTTGGGCCGCCGCGCCGAGGAGCTGGGATTGGCCCAATGTCTCCAGGGCGACGCGACGCGCGTCATCGAGCTCGGATTCCCCGCCGCGCGGGGGCGCTGGGAAGTGCGCCGCGGGTCGTTCCGCCAGGGTGGCCGCCCCCACCAGTTCGTCGTGCTGGCCGACGTGAGCCGCGCCCTGCGGGAAGAGGAGCGGCGCGCGTGGCAGCGGCTGATCCGCGTGTTCGGACACGAGATCAATAACTCGCTCACGCCCATCAAGTCGGTGGCGCAGCAGCTCCAGGAGCTCGTCAGCCGGAACGGCACGGTCGACATTCCGCGCGAGGACCTGCAGCGCGGCCTCGACTTGATCGCGAGCCGGTCGGAATCCCTCACGCGCTTCCTCGCGTCGTACGCGAAGCTCGCGCGGTTGCCGTCTCCCAGGCTCGGCAAGGTGGACGTGGCGGCCTGGGTGCAGCGCGTGGCGCGGCTCGAGACCCGGCTCGCCGTGGAGGTGGTCGGCGGCCCGTCGGTGACCGTGCGCGCCGATGGCGATCAGCTGGATCAGCTGCTGATCAACCTGATCGCCAACGCCGTGGATGCGGCGCTCACCACCGGTGGCGGCGTCCGCGTGCGGTGGATGCCGGCCGACGGCACGCTCGATGTCGTGGTCGAGGACGACGGCCCGGGCCTCCCCGAGACCGCGAACCTCTTCGTTCCCTTCTTCACGACCAAGCCCACCGGCTCAGGGATCGGCCTCGTGCTCTCACGGCAGATCGCCGAGGCGCACGGGGGTCGGCTCACCCTCGTCAACCGCGAGGGCACCCACGGCTGCGCGGCCCGATTGCAGCTTCCCCTGGTGACCGACCGGAAGGCGCTGACGCCCGAGTAGGGCGTGCGGTCGTGGGACGCCGCGTACCGATAGCGGACACTTCCCGGCCTGCACTCATCCGTAACACGCTACCATACAACAGCTTACAGTGAGTCGCCCGGCGGCACGCCCCCTGCTTTTCCCGGGGGCACATGGCCGCCCCTATTCTCACTCTCGTCGAGCCGCCGGCGCTCGAGCCCCTCCTGTCCGACACTGCACGGCGCATCGCGGCGGCGACCCGCCAGCGCTACGCGGTCGAGCGTGAGATCGGACGCGGCGGGATGAGCCGCGTGTACCTGGCGTGGGACCGGCAGGCGTCGCGCCAGGTCGCCATCAAGCTGCTGCTCCAGGGTCCGCACACCTCCCTCGCCGACCGCGAGCGGTTCCGTCGCGAGGCGTTCATCGCCGCGCAGCTCGAGCATCCCCACATCGTGCCCTGTCACGAGTTCGTCTGTGCCGACGGGCTGGCGCTCGCGGTGATGCGGTTCGTGCCGGGTGACCCGCTCGCCGACGCGCTCGCACAGGGACGCCGCTTCGAGCCGTCGGAGGTCGTGGCGCTGCTCGCCCCGATCGCCGATGCGCTCGCGCATGCCCATCGCGGCGGCGTCATTCACCGTGACGTGAAGCCCGCCAACATTCTGCTGCACGGCGATGACGGCTGGCCGTTCCTCACGGACTTCGGCATCGCTACGCTGCGCACGTCGGAGCAATCGCGCTCGGAGTCGGCGAAGGCGTTCGGGACGCCCGAGTTCATGTCACCCGAGCAGGCGGCCGGGGCGTGGGATGCGGATCACCGCAGCGACCTCTACTCGCTCGGCCTCGTCGCGTACCTGTTGCTGGCCGGGCGGCTGCCGTTCCGCGGCACCAACCCGCTCGCGCTGGCGGCACAGCGTGTCGCCCTCGAGCCGCCCTCGCTCGCGACGCTGGCGCCCCACGTGCCCGGGCGCCTGGCGCGTGTCGTGGACCGCTGCCTGGAGCGCGATCCGCGCCGGCGTTGGCGCGATGCGGCGACGCTGCGGCGCGCGCTGCTCGACGCTCTGCGCCCCCGCACCTGGCGTTGGTGGGCGCGCTAGTCTTCGCGACCCGGATGTTTGGGGCGCCGCTGGTAGGCTCTCTTCGAGCGATGCACCTTGTGCGACGGCACCTTCAGCCGTCGCTTGGCCGGCGCTTCGGGGTTCGGCACCCGCACGGTGAGCGGCGGCTTCTTGCGACGGCTCATCGCCGCAATCGGCTCCGGATCTGCCGCGCGTGATGCCGGGAGTGGATCACGTGGAACTCCAGCCACTCCGGCAGGGTGAGGTCTCCCATCCCCGGGTGCTTCACGAATAGATCGCGCGCCCGCGCCGGCAACAACAGCCGGGCCAACTCCTCGATTCGCTCGACGCCACGACGGAAGTGCGATTCGGCGGCTCCCCGATCCACGTGCGGGGCGGGCGCCGTCATGGACGGAGCGGTCAGGAACGGGGGGAACCAGCCGAGGTGCATCACGACCACCTTTCCCGCCCGCTGGAGCGCGGTCGGACGACGCCGGAACATCGGGTCGCGGGCGCGCCGCTTCTCGAATCCGTCGGCGCATCCTTCCAGCGCCAGGGCCAGATGCTCGACGATCTGCGCCGGCGACCATTTCCCCGGAGGCGCCTGGTACCAGTCGGCGTCGGGACGGCCCTCCAGGGGACCGAGTACGATGGCGGGGAGGTCGGAGAAGGGCTTCACGCGTCTTCGCGGCTCTCCATGAACAGCCTCCTGAGCCGATCCCCATCCGCGATCAGCTGGTCGAGATCGTCCGGGCCGGGCAACCGCCCGTCGCGCCACCAGAGCAAACGGGTTCCAGCGCCGGCCAGATGGTGCTTCGGCGCGCGCCGTCCGTCGGGCGCTTCCGCCATCAGCATCGCCCGCCGCGTCGACGTGAACAACGCGCGCACCGCCCGCTCGTCGTCCCCCTGCAGCTGGTAGGCCCGGGAGAACTCCGGATCCTCCTCGAAGTCGAAATCCTGCTTCCCGAAGCGCTGCGCCATGCGGTGAAAGAAGCTCTCGGGGCCCAGGCTGAAGCGAGGCAGGTTCGCCTCCGCCGACTCCCAGAGCATCGCGGTAAGGCGGTGGTGGTTGCTGTGCTTTCCTCCCCCCGTCACGTAGGCGTACTCGAACGCCGTGAACGGCCGGCCGCCGACCTGCCCGGTGATCGTGGCGCCCCAGCGCCGCCGGTGCCCCTGCGTGAAGACGCCGAACGTCCCCGCGAGCGCGGCTTCCGTTCCGGGGCGCTCCCGCTCGAAGCGGTAACCGCGGATGAGACAGTACTCCTCCAGCGCCGCGCGGCGGCGGCGCTCGTAGTACAGGACCGAGACGACCACGCCGCCGGCCACGGCGACCGCGCCGAGGATGGGGAGGATCGGAAGGATCATCGGAGTGAGGGTCGACCGGAAGCGTTCGACCCCGTACTTTGTGGGCGACCGTCCATGCACGGATTCTAGAGGTGGGGAGGATACGCCGCTACCTCGTGGGGGTGGCGTTGGGGACCGCGGTGCTCGCCGCGGCATTCGTACCGCTTCCCGTGCTGGTGGACGCGGTGAGCGGCTCTCCCGCGGGTGACGCGGAGTTGTCGCTGCCGCTGTCCTACGTCGTGACGGCTCCCGTCTCCAATCTGCTCGACGCGCTCACCCAGCTCAGCATGGACCGGGCGGTCTCCCTACTCATCGTCTGGGTCGTGGTGCTCGTCCTGATGGGCGTGGTGCGTCCCGGAAGCCGTACCCGGCGGATCGTGCGGGCGCTGGTGGGAGCCGCCGTGCCGTTCGCCCTGGCCGTCGCGGCCGTGTTGCTCCCCCGCCCCGTGGCGCGACTCGTGACGCGCGACTCGGACGTCAACGTGCTGGATTTCCATTCACACACGGCCGCCTCGCACGACGGCCGCCACGGCTGGACGCCCGAGCGGGTGGCGGCGTGGCACGCCGCCCAGGGGTTCGACGCGGCGTACATCACCGACCACAACGTCCCCTTCGACGGCTCGAACGACGCGGCGATTCCGCTGCTGCCCGGCGTCGAATGGAGCGTGTACCGCCAGCACATCGTGGCCGTTGGCGGCCTGCCGCTGACCGACCTCGCCCCCTATTCCCGAGACACCCCCGGGCTGCTCGGCATGTTCGCCGCGCTGCACGCGCGTGGCGGCATCGCCATCGCCTCGCTTCCCGAATACTGGCGCAACCACTGGGAGGATCTCGACCAGTTCGTGGCGGCGGGACTGGACGGGTTCGAGATCGTCAACTGCGCCCCCAAGGCGCTGGAGTTCCCCTCGGCCGATCGCCAGGCGGTGATCGCCCTGGCGGCGCGGCACGATCTGCTGGTCGACGGCGTCAGCGACAACCACGGGTGGGGGACCATCACCTGCGTGTGGAATCTGGCGAGGGAGGGCTCGCACGGGTTCCGCGACAACCAGGTCGTCGCTCGACCATTGGCGCTCGCCCAGGGCGATCTCCCCGCCTGGGACGCGGCCTACACGCAGCCCTGGCTGATGTTGCGCGCGCTGTCGTGGCCCGAGCGGGTGAGCTGGCTGACGTGGATCGCGCTGATCACCATCTGGCGGGGGACGCCGCGGCGGAAGGGACAGCCGCGCGGCTTGGGGATCCTGGCTCGGTCGGTCGGGCCACGGCGCTCGGAGGTGTAGGGCGAAGTCTGATCCCCGACGTTTGACACCGCGCAGCGACGTGCTTAGATGCAATAATCTCCAACGGGTACGCCGATGCTCTCCGCCTCGCTTCGCCTCGTCCTCGCCGCCACCCTCGGCGCCGCCGCCTTCTCCACCGCTGACGAGCTGAAAGTGCTGCGCGTCTCCCCCCAGAACACGGGCGAGGCCACCGAGGACATCACCGTCACCTTCGACCGCCCCGTGGCGGGCGGACTCGACTCGACGGTGGACCCACGCACCATCTTCCAGATCACCCCACGCGTCCTGGGCAAGCTCGAGTGGCGCGACCCGGTGACCATCCGCTTCCACCCCGCGGCCCCGCTGCCGGCCGGCGTCACCTTCACGGTCCGCATCGCGAACAGCTTCCAGGCGATGGACGGCAGCCGGCTCGCGGCACCTTACACCTTCTCGTTCCGCGTGAAAGGGCCGCGCGTCCTCGACGCCTATCCGGTGACCCAGTGGATCAACCCGAAGTACCTGACGCCGGACGTCCATTTCACGATTCTGGTCTCGGCTCCGGCCAATCTCGCGCTGTTGACGCCGCTCGCGTCCGTGGACGTGGGCCAGTGTGTCCGGGGGAAGACGATCCCGCTGCGGCCGGTGCGGCAGCGCCGCATCGGCAGGGCGGACGAGCGCTGGCGCTATTACGGCGACTACATGGGGGACACGACGCGCGACCAGCGGCGGGTGGTAGAACTGGCCCCGGCCGAGCCGCTGCCCCTGAATTGCGCGGCCACGTTGCGCGTCCCCGAGCGCGTGGACAGCGTCACCACGATCCGCTCCTGGCTGTTCCACACCTACGGCCCGTTGGCGGTGGACACCGTGCTCTGCGGCTGGGACACCGGGCGCTGTCCGATCGGCCCGGCGCGCGTCTGGTTCAGCACGCCGGTGCGCGGCAGCGAGGTCCTGCGACGCGTCCACCTGGCGCCCGGCGTCACGTTCACCGTGAACGACACGACCGCCGAGTCCGACAACTGGTTCCTCGACGCCCAGCTCACCCCGCGCACCCGCTACCTCGTCACCGTGGACAGCGGGCTGACCGACGTCTTCGGCCAGCGGCTCACCGCGCGCTACACGCAGAGCCTTGCCACCACATCCTATACGCCGCAGGTCAGCTACCCCTACGGGCGCATGGTGGTGGAGCGCCAGGGCCCGCGCACCCTCGCTGTGCAGCACGTGAACGCGGACACGCTGGTGATCACGATCGTCGGCGTCCCCGATTCGCTCGAGCCCCGCATCCTGGGGAACCAGGGCTCCTGGGGTGACGTGTGGGAAAAGCTGAAGCGCCAGGCCACGGTGACGACCGTCGCCGTGCCGGGCGTCCGCGACGTGCCGCGCGCCTCGGCCGTGCGCATTCCGGCGCTCAACGCCGCCCGCCCCGGCGCCGCCACGCTCCAGATGATCCGCATCTCGAGTCACGCCCTCGACACGGTGCCGCACAACGAGGCCTCGCCGTTCACCATCGCAGTCGTGCAGCTCACCGACCTCGCCATCCACGCGAAGATCGGCGCCGAGGAGGGCGCCGTCTGGGTCACGGGGGTGAGCGACGGGGCGCCGCGCCCGGGAGCGAAGGTCGCGCTGTACGACAACGACGGAAAGGTCCGGGCCACCGCGACGACCGACGCCCGCGGCCTCGCCCGGCTGACGGGGTACGCTCGTGATACGATGCAGGCGGCCGGGGGCGCAGAAGAAGAGGAATGTGAGTACTGCGACTACTCGGGCTTCGAAGGCTACGTCGGCGCGACGCTCGGCACCGACCGCTCCCTCGTGAGCGTCTCCCGCTACGACCCCGACCTGTCCCCCTGGCAGTTCAACGTCTCCGCCGCGTGGGGGCCGGATCGCCTGGAGCGGGCCGCCGGGCTCTTCACCGAGCGCGGCATCTACCGCCCCGGCGAGCCGGTGTACGCCAAGGCCATCGTGCGCGACGGCCAGCTGGGCAGCCTGCGGGTGCCGCGCGGCGATTCGCTGCGCTGGATCTTCACCGACCGCGAAAACGCGACCGTGCGCGACACCACGGTCGCGCTCTCGGCGTTCGGCACCGCGGATCAGTCCTACACCATCCCGCCGGACGCTCCGCTCGGCTACTACACGGTGCGCGTGGATCGCCGGACGGGCGGCAAATGGCGCTCCGTCGCCACCACCAATTACCGCGTCGCCGAGTACCGGCCGCCGGAATTCCTCGTGACCGCCACCACGGACCGCGCCCCCCGCTTCGCGGGGGACACCGTCCGGGCGAGCGTCGAAGCCCGCTACCTCTTCGGCGCGCCGATGGCCCGCGCCGCCGTCACCTGGTTCGCGCGGCAGCGCACCGCCGGCCCCTGGGAATACGACATCCCCAACACCGAAGGCTACATCCTCGGCGAGACGGGATGGTGGTGGGAGGAGGAACAGGAGGGTTCGAGCATGGCCGCCGTGCTCGCCAGCGGCACCGACACGCTCGATGCGACCGGGCACCTCACGCTCGCCGCCGCCGCTCCGGTCCCCCCCAAAGGCAAGGCGGCCTGGGTGACCCTCGAGGCGACGGTCACCGACGTGAACCGCCAGACGGTGTCAGCGCAGGCGTCGGCGCTCGTCCATCCGGCCTCGATCTACATCGGGGCCAAGCCCACGGGCACCGACTACTTCTGGACCGCCGGGAAGGAGCGCAGCGTCAGCCTCGTCGCGGTGACGCCCCAGGGCGTGCGGACGCCGGGCGTCGCGATTCGCGGCGCGTTGATCCGCCGCGAGTGGCACCGCGTGCGCCGCGACCGCGATGGTGCCGTCGAGGACGTGGGCGAATGGGTGTCGGACACGGTCGCACGTTGCGCGGTGACGAGCGCGGACCAGCCGGTGAGCTGCAGCTTCACGCCGGCGGACGGGGGCTCCTACACGGTCCGCTTCACCGCCGCCGACGCCAGAGGGCGCCCGGTCGCCACGAGCTTCTATCGCTGGGTCGTGGGCAAGGACTGGATACCGTGGAACGACGCGGCACAGTTCAAGATGGACGTCGTCCCCGACAAGAGCCGTTACAGCGTCGGCGACACCGCCACGGTCCTTTTCGCCTCCCCGTTCACCAACGCCGAGGCGTGGATCACGATCGAGCGCGAGGGCGTAATCGAGGAGCGCCGGCAGCGCATCACGTCGGGCACCACGATCCTCAAGTTGCCGATCACCGAAGCGCTGGTCCCCAACGCGTTCGTCGGGATTCTCGTCGCCCGCGGACGCAGCGCACCGCCGCAGGCGCCCGATGATCCCGGCCGCCCCACGATCCGCGCGGGCTACGCCCAGATCCAGGTCACCCCGGCCGTGAAGCGGCTGACGGTGGACGTGAAAGCGCTGGCCGACGAATACCGGCCCGGTGATACGGCGCGCGTGGACGTACGAGTGCGGGACGCGGCCGGCGCGGGCCGGCGCAGCGAGGTGACCCTGTGGGCCGTGGACGAGGGGGTCCTGTCATTGACGGGGTACCGGACCCCGGACCCCGTCGATCTCATCTACGGGCCGCGCGGTCTCGGGCTTCGTCTCGCCAGCTCGCTCACCTCGGTCGCGGCCCAGATCACCGAGGGCGAGAAGGGACAGCGCGCGCCGGGCGGCGGTGGTGGCATGGACGTCGAGGGGATCCTCCGGTCCCGCTTCCAGACGACCGCATTCTTCCTGGGGTCCGTTGTGACCGACACGGCCGGCCACGCGCTCGCCCGGGCCAAGCTCCCCGACAACCTCACCACCTTCCGCCTGATGGCCGTGGCCGTCACCGCGGCCGACCGCTACGGCTCGGGTGAGGCGAAGCTGCTCGTCACGCGGCCGCTGCTCGCCCGGCCGGCGCTGCCGCGCTTCGTGCGCGAGGGCGACTCCCTTCTGGCGGGCGTCGTGGTGAACAGCCGGCTCGGGGGCACGCCGACCGTGACCGTCCAGGCGCAAGCCCAGGGCGCGACGCTGCTCGGCCCATCCACGAGGACGGCCACGCTCGAGGCGGGCCGCGGGCGCGAGGTCCGCTTCACCTTCCGCGGCGCGGCCGGCGACACGGCGGCGCTCCGTTTCAAGGTGACGAGCGGTGTCAACGCCGACGCCGTGGAGACCCGCCTGCCGATCGAGCTGCCCTACCGGCCGCGGGCGTTCGAGGTGGCGGGAACGCTGATCGATTCCGCATCGGCCGAGTTCGTCTTCCCCGAGTCGATCGATCCGGAGCGCTCCCGTCTCGTGCTGTCCTATGGGGCGTCGCCCCTCGCGCTGATCCGCGGCTATCGGGAGACGCTGCACGTCTACCCCTACTACTGCACCGAGCAGACGGCGAGCGTCGCGCTGCCGCTCATCGCGCTGTACCGCGCGCAAAAGCAGCTCGGCGGGGCGCCGCTCCTCAAGGGCAATCCCGCGGCCGAGATCGCCCAGGCGGTGGCGATCATCACCGGCCGCCAGCGCGACGACGGCGCCATCGGCTACTGGAGCCGCGGCGATTGGTCGTCCCCGTGGCTGTCGGCGTATGCGGGACGGACGTTGCTCGCCGCGCGCGCGGCGGGCGTGGCGGTGAACGATTCGGTGGTGCAGCGGCTCGCCGGCTATCTCTCGACGTGGCTGCATAACCCGCAGCGGCTGATGATCCCCGTGTACCACTGGTACGGCGACCAGAAGGTCTTCCTGGGCGAGCGGGTCGCCGCGGCCGATTTTCTCTCGCGCGCGGGACGCCCCGACATCGCCGTGGAGAACGATCTGCTGCAGCGGGCTGCCCAGCTCTCCTGGGAAGACCGCTTCCTCCTGGCGGAGATGCTGGCGCGACGGCGTGAGCTGACGGCCGCCCGCGCGCTGCTCATTCCGGCGTGGGCGCAGCTGAAGATCGAGGGTCGTCGCGCGGTGCTCCCGTCCGACGCCTCGGCCAAATACTTCTACTTCTGGTCCACCATCCGGCCGGCGGCCCGGTTGCTCACGGCGACCCTGGCGGTCGATCCGCAGAGTCCCTTCGTGGGCCCGCTGGTGGAGACCGTGGCGCAACGCGGCCGGGCCGAGGGCTTCGATTGGTGGTGGGACACGCAGGACTACGCCTCGGCAGTCGAGGCGCTCACCCGGTACGACACGTATCGCCGCGCCGCCGCCGAGCGGCCGGTGCGCGTGACCCGCGGGGCCCGCGTACTGTTCCAGAAGCCGTCCGGCGGGACGTTCAGCGACACGACGATCGCGCTCACCGGTCTCCTCGCGACGCGCCCCGACGGCAAGCAGGCCCTGCAGGTCTCGCTCGCGGCGCCGGGGACCGGTGCGCCGGTCTTCTATTATCTGACGGTGCGCGAGGTCCCGCAGGGGCGCCCCGTGCGGCCGTCGGACGGCGGGATCCGCGTCGAGCGCTGGTACGAGCGCTACGACGCGCCGACACCCATCACCCGCGCCGTCGAGGGAGACCTCGTGCGCGTCAAGCTGCGCGTCTCAATCCCCGCGCTGCGCAACTTCATCGTCGTGGACGACGCGCTGCCCG